>PWIB01000062.1 GCA_003555465.1 Candidatus Aenigmatarchaeota archaeon
ATAAGCATAGCTAGAAGAAGAAGTACGTACACACCCCTCTTCATACCTTTCAATAGGGGAACAAAGGATTTAAATTTTAGGGTTAGAGGGCCCAAAGAAGGTATTTAGCAGTTGTAGTCAGGTATGTCCTGCGGACCTTCGTAACCGACCTTCTCCGCTAGGTCTCTGAGACAGTCTGGGTTCTTTGCTGTCCTCATGTCCCCGAGCTCTTCGTCTTCAAGCAACGAGCGTAGGAACCTCCTTATTACCTTGCCTGACTCCGTCTCCGGACATTCCTCTACAAAGAATATCTCGCCTGGTGTCGCGACCGGGCCAACTTCTTGCCTTACGGATTTCACTATCTTCTTCTTAAGTTCTTCCGACGGTTCGGCACCGTCCACGAGTATCGTGAACAGAGCAGGAACCTCGCCTTTGACGTCGTGGGGCTTTCCAACCACAGCCACTTCAGCAACTTCATCAACCATCTGCACTGCGTCCTCTATCTCCGCAGTTCCTAGCCTGTGGCCTGCCACCTCTAACAGGTCGTCCATTCTGCCTACTATCTTTAACAGTCTTTGTCCGCCTACCTCGTATTCCGTTTTTATCCCTTCGTCTCCGGAGAAGTATATCCTGTCGCCGTACCTGCTCCAGTACTCCTCCTTGTACTTGTCCGGATTCTTGTAAACGCCTCTTAACATTCCAGGAGAAAAGGGCTTCTTTATTACCACTGCTCCTTTGTCAACGGGTTCGCCGTCCTTGTCCAGAATATCGTAGTTAACAGGCGGCAACGGGACTCCTGCAACACCAGGAACGAAGGGTCCCATACCCGGAAGTGAAGTGAGTAGTATTCCTCCAGTTTCTGTTTGCCAGTAGGTATCCACTATCGGACACCTCCCACCACCGACCTTTTCAAAGTACCACTGCCAAGTTTCCGGATCTATAGGTTCGCCTACTGAACCTAGGACACGTAGTGTAGAGAGGTCGTACTTGTCGGGAAGATCCTTACCGTGCTTGATAAGCATCCTCAGTGCGGTCGGAGCGGTGTAAAACTGGTTGACTTCGTTTTCCTCTATAATTTCCCACCACCTCTCCAGGTTAGGATGGTCCGGTGAACCTTCGTACCAAAGCGTGGTTCCGCCGTGTATCAACGGACCGTAGAGTGTATAGGTATGTCCGGTTATCCAGCCTATATCGGCTGTCGAGAAGAACATATCGTCCTCGTGGAAGTCAAAGACCCATTTCATTGTAAGCGCTGCTTGTACCAGATAGCCGCCGACTGAGTGTTTCACACCCTTCGGTTTTCCCGTGGTCCCCGAAGTATAGAGTAAGAAGCCTATATCTTCAGCGTCCAGCTCCTCTGGTTCGCAACTTGCTTCAACTCCATCTTTCACATCTTCCAGGAAGTGGTCCCTTCCATCGACCATTTCCGGATCTGCATCGGCTCTGTTTACAACAAGGCATTTGTCCGCTCCTACCTTATCCAACGCTTCATTTATATTATCCTTTAACTCGACCACTTTCCCACGTCTGTAGAAGCCGTCGGCTGTTATAAGTATGTCGGAACCGGCGTCGTCCATCCTTTTCCTAACTGCTTCGGGAGAAAAGGCAGTGTAGACTATGGAATGCCATGCACCTATCCTCTGGCAAGCCAAAGCAGCTATAGCTGTCTCCGGAATCATGGGCATCCAGAAAGTTACGGCGTCACCCTTCTCGACTCCCAACTCCTTCAGAACATTTGCAAACTTCTGCACTTCCTCGTGAAGGTCGCCGTATGTCAAAATCCTTTGTTCCTCGTCCACTGGTTCGGGCTCCCAGACTATAGCCGGCTTGTTTTTCTTGTCCTCTATGTGTCTGTCTACGCAGTTATACGAAAGATTGGTCTTTCCACCTTCAAACCATTTAAAGAAAGGGGGATCCCACTTCTGTATTTCATCCCAGTCCTCGACGAACCAGTCTATAAGCTCCTTTGCCTTCTGTTCCCAGAACTTCTTTGGATTTTCCTTCGCTTCTTTGTATATTTCGGGGTCGCTTACAAACGCCTTTTCTTTCATTTTTTCCGTAGGCCAGTATATACCGTCTTTTTCCTTTACCCATTTGGTTCCTTCGTCTGACATAACATGGAAAGTTTGTTTTGGTTTATTTAAAAACTTTCCTATTCTTCGGTACAGGCTTATAAGGTTTGAGTAGAAAACATCACGTGGGCAATGAGCACACCGCCCCAGTCCGACTTGGAGGCTCTGCTTCCAGGGATGAGGATAAGGGTAGCTAGTGAGCCCCCATTTCTCCGAAAATGTTTTAAACTAAAAGTACGAAATGACTACGGGGTTATTATGGTAGATTTTGAAACATTGGAAGGAACCGAAGTCGAGTTCGGAAACAACGACTTTATACAGGTCGCAAGAAAGAAAGCAATCTCAGAAGACGGCGAGAACGTCTTCCTTTCACTTTCCCGTGGATTTTTCGGTGAAGACGGGGAAAGGGTCTGGAAGAAGAACTTCTCGATTCCCGACGACGACGAGGTTCTAGACGAGATTATAGAAGCACTGAAAGAGCTCAAGTAATGGAAGGGGCCATAGTCCAGTCAGGCCTAGGACGGCGGACTCCAGATTTTTGGAGTTTTGACCAGGACTTTATTGTCTTAGATTAAGGTTTCCTGGGATGATAGAATTTTGGATGTACGGCTTATGCTGAGGTGACATCCGCAAGCCCCGGTTCAAATCCGGGTGGCCCCATTACTCAAACTCCTCCATCTCTTCTTTCAGCTCTTCCATCAGCATTTCCCTCAACCTTTCTATGACTTCCTTGTCACCGTAGATGGCTTCTTCGACGTAGTCTACGAGCTGCTCTGCAGCGAGGAGATCAGGAACCATGACGTAGTCCGCGTCCTTCTCTAAAAAGCTGCTTGCTTCTCTGAAGCTGTTCGACCTAACCACCTTTACAGCTTCCGTGTCAAGCGACAGTACCTTTTCCGAAATATGTTTTTGTGGAGGAGTGGATATTATCATAGCAGCCTCCTTGTAGTTCGCCAGCTCCCAGCTTTCGTCGTCCTTGGCACTTTTGAATATCCTGTTCTTCAGATCCTTCGCGCTTTCAAATACCTCGGGGTTGACGTCTATTACAACGAACTCCCTGTCACATTCCTTCAGATACTCACCTATCTTCTCGCCCTGTACATCGTAGCCCACAAGTATTATATGGTCCTTGAGCTCCGAGGTTATCTGTGTGCTGTACCTCTGCAGGCCTTCGGGCGTTTCTAGAGGAAGGTTCCTCGAAAGCCAGTCCTGGATCTTTCCTGAGTAATTGTCTGTGTATGCTGTGGTTATCATCGTAACCGTAGTCGCGAGAATTATTCCTTGGAATACTGGTTCAGCTATCGCAGTTACGAGGTATGCCTGTATGGCTAGTATTAGCACGAACTCACTGACCTGGTCCAGAGTGAGAGCGCAGCGGTAAGCAGTCCTCTTATCGTATCCGTAGTGCATGAGTGATATGGCAGTCAGGAGAGGCTTAACAAATATGGTCATAGTTATTATGGTCAGAGCTATTATCAGGGAGGCAGTCGTAGGAAAAGCGACCAGAGCGCCGAGGGAGAAGAAAAGTATGGCTGCGAAGAAGTCCTTCAGCGACTCTACGCATTCCACCAGCTCGATGTTGTAGGGGAACTTCGAGAAAGCAATTCCTGCAAAGAAGGCCCCCACAACTATTGAAATCCCTACAAACTCTGATATGGCTATCATCAGGACCAGAAGGGATATGCCTGATAGAAGCATCAACTCTTCTGAGGAATCAGAGATTTCGAATAGCCAGGGGAATAAGTACCTCCTTACTGCAAGTGCGAATACAAACATACCGCCAGCCACCGAGAGCGCGTGTCCCATCCCAACTTCGAATAGAACGGGACTTAGAAGAAGTATTAAAATTATAGCGAGAACATCATGTATGATGTCAGTTGCTTCGGCCAACCTTCCGTAAAGGAGTTCTATTGTCGCGTACTTCTCAGAAAGCTCAGTTCCTGTAAGCGAGGAGCTGAAGACCAGCGCTGCACTAACAAATATAGAGTTGAGCGTTCCGAAGCCAGCCAGGTAGAACACACCGAAGAAGGGCAGGCCAATACCTGCTATGTGCAAACCTACGTTCAAGATACTTCCGCCCATTCCGTGCTTGAGTTTATCGGGCTCGAGCTTCGCACCGAATATGAAGACTACAAATGCTATACCCCACTTAAGAAGTTCAAGTAAGGCCTCCTCCTCGAGAAATAAGCCTCCTACTATCCCGGCGATTATGTAAGCAGGTATCGTCAGCTCAAATACCTTGTGAAATATCAGTGCAAGCACTGCGGAAAGCACGAACACAAGGCCGAAGGTATATATTATTCCTATCATAGTCTCGCCTCCCAGTCTATTACCTGTTTGTCACCTTCGATCTTTTCTTCGAACAGTTTTGGGTCTTCGAGGAAGGCCTCTATGTACTCTGTCATCTTCTCACCCGAAAGCATCCTCTTTATTATAACAAAGTCAGCTCCAAGGTCGTAAAGCTCCGCAGCCTCCTCCCTGTTCTTTGCCCTGAGGAAGGTTATGGCATCTTTCCTCTTTTTTTCCAGTATCCTGCGGTTTATGGCTTCGTCCCTTGCGAGGCCTATAATTATGCTTGCTCTCTCCAGGCCTATAGTCCTCCTCATCTCGCCGTGTTTCAGGTTACCGAAGAAGAACTCGGCGTTTTCGTCTTTCATCGTCTCGACGTACTTGGGATTTTTATCGATTACTACGACGTCACCGTATTTTTCCTTTAGTACAGGTATTAAACGTCTGGTTATCTCATCGTACCCTATTATTATAGCGTGGTCCTTCAGGGTCTTTATATCCATGTCGCCCTTTTCCTCCGACTCGAGGAACTCAAAGAGGTGTTCCACACGGTCGTATATCTCGTGGTTGTACTTTATTATGTAGGTGGAAATTCCCATTGTTATAACCGCCATGAGGCTAAGGTACCCTAGTATTTCATTCCCCACGAGTCCACGTGTTACAGCAAGGGCCCCAACAACCAGTGAAAACTCGCTGACCTGGACCATATTTATGCTTCCCAGGAACGAGGTCTCGGGGCTGAACTTCTCCCTGTCTATCAGGTAGAGCATTATGAGGAAGTTACCGACCATGAGCACAGCGGAAGCTACTATCGCCCGTTTCCAGTAAGCCGTAAGGTACTCAGGTGTAAGTCCTAGACCTATAGTCGCGAAGAATACCATCATAAAGAAGTCTGTTATAGGTTTCACCTGTTGCTTCAGTTCCTCGCTGTAGGGGCTCTGTGCCAGTCCAAGACCTGCTATAAAGGCACCGACCTCAACTGAAACTTCGAGGTAAAGTGAAAGTGAGATGAAGAGGAAAGCCCATGCAGCCCCGTTCAAGAAGAGAAGGTGCTTGTTGTTCCCGACCTCCTCTATTACCTTAGGAAGGACCCAGCGTGATACAGCATATGAGAACACTGCGAGGAGGGCCATAAGGCCCATGACCTTGATGAAGTTTGTAGCTATGACTAGGGGTTGGCTTAGATCAGGCGCGCTGAATATAGTTAGGATAAGAACAAGGTAAAGGTCCTGAACTATGAGGACACCTACGTCTATTTTACCAGGCAGGGAGTTTATCTCGTCCTTTTCGTCCAGAAGCTTAACGATAACAGGTGTCGCTCCGAAGACCGTACATAGAGCTATTACAGTGGTTTCCAACAGTGTGAATCCAAGAAGGTAAGGAATCACAAACGCAAGCGAAGTCTGTAACACCGTCTGCCAAAACGCTATCCTCAAAACAGGTTTAAGTATATTCTTTATAGCGTCGAACTTCAGCTGAAGTCCAAGCAGGAATAGAAGCAGCGCGAGCCCGAGCTCGGAAATGACCTCCAGAAGTGCGGTCTCTTGGACAATATTGAGGAAAACAGGTCCAAGAATAATTCCTGTTATGAGGTACGCCACAAGGTTTGGCTGGTATGTCTTGTGGGCTATATATCCTAAAGTGGTCGCGGTTACTATAAGAACTACTAGATCCCAGGTTATGAATAGACCTTCAGTTACAGCTATATCGAACATTGTATCAGATGGGGGTGCTCAGGCTCCTTAATCCATAACTTTATTTAGCTGCTATTTAAATATGCTAACATGCCCCAACAATGCCCCTTTTGCCACTTCATAAACAACAAACCGGAGGACCTCTGGGTTGTCGGAGAAACCGAAAACTTCTACGCCTGGCTGGAGTATCCGGAACCGAGAGCCAAGGGACAGACTAACATAGTTCCGAAGGAGCACAAGGAGAGCCTGCTGGAACTGACTGAAAAGGAGTGGCAGGAAGCAACGGAACTGCTTCGCGAAACGGTGCAGAAGGTTATGAAGGGACTGGAGGCCGACGGCGTTTCCGTGACTATGAACATAAAGGAAGCAGGAGGTCAGATGGTACCGCACGCCTACATACAGATATTCCCCCGGTTCATGGAGGACGAGAACGCAGGAACGCCTACTGGCGCGATATTTCAGAAGAGAGAGGACCTTCAGAACGAGGGTATGTTTCAGAAGTTACAGGGAGCTATAAAGAGCGCCAAAGTGGGCTCAGGCAAACCTCCTAAGCAGAGAGCAAAGGTAGCTAAGCGGAATGCAGATATACCCTCAGAGGAGGGCGGGGAGGAGGAAGACGAAAATGAAGACGAAGAAGAGGACGAAAGAAATAAAAGTGCTTCCAAACAATGGAAGAGGATGAAGAGAGGAGGTTACTGAACAAAGAAACGTACTAAAAACGTACGTGGACTGGCGTCCACGTCATTATTTAGGCGGCCGTGGTCTAGTGGCTAGGACTCGAGCCTTCCATGGGCTCGTCCGGTAAATCATTTTCGGGCGTGTAGTCCGGAGCCAGCTCGCAACCCGGGTTCAAATCCCGGCGGCCGCATCCCTCATTTCTTTGGTATGAATTTACCTAACTTCTTCATCACTTCTATGAAGACTACCGTGGTCAGCGCAGCCCCTACAGCGTAGCTCCACTGCGTAAGCGTTAGCGGTACATGTTCAAATATGACCTGTAAGAAAGGTACGTATATCGATAGTAGCACAAGTATAGTCGTGGTTGCTATTGCGACCAAAATCCATTTGTTCTTCAGTAGGTTTATTTCCAGTATAGACCTCTCTAATGAACGAAAGTTGAACGAGTGTACGACTATCATTACTGATATAGTGGCAAAAACCATAGTTCTAGAGAGCTCTAATGTTTCGGTCGGGTTTCCTTGAAGGAATACGAGGAACCCGACAGCTACCATGAAAAGAGCCATGGAGGCTATGAAAAATAGATTTCTCTTGTGTAAAAGTCTCTGACCAGGATCCCTGGGACTTCTTCGCATTATTCCTTTTGTAGGTGGATCCACCCCCAAGGCAAGTGCCGGAAACTCCTGTCCTATAACGTTGAGGAAAAGTATCTGTAGAGCTATAAGAGGAAGGAATTCAAACCCAAGGAGAGCTATAGCAAGCGCTATTATGAATATCTCGGTGAAGTTTCTAGAAACAAGGTATGTTGTAAACTTCTCGATGTTGTTGTATATTCTCCGCCCGTTCTTAATCGCTGTTACTATTGTACTGAAGTCGTCGTCCTGGAGAATCATGTCGCTCGCCTCCTTTGTAACGTCCGTTCCTTTTTCACCCATTCCTACACCGACATCTGCCTTCTTCACTGCAGGAGCATCGTTTACACCGTCACCTGTCATCGCAACTATTTCTCCATGTTCCTGAAGTATCTCTACTATCCTCAGCTTGTCCTCCGGACGTGTTCTTGCAAATATATGTACATTTTTTATTGTGTCACGTAGTTCACCGTCACCCATATCATCCATTTCTTCCCCTGTAACTACCTTTGGTTCATCAGTAAGTTCTATATCCTTTGCTATTGCTCTTGCCGTCTCTTTGTTGTCTCCTGTCACCATGTTTACCTTTATACCTGCATCTTCACACATTTGGACCGCTTCCTTAACCCCTTCCCTTGGTGGGTCCATCATCCCGACCAGTCCTACAAAGGCCATGTCGCTTTCTACGTTTTCCTTGTCTATTTCTTCCGACATGCTTTCTCTGTATGAAAAGCCCAGGACTCGAAGCGCCTCCGCTGCAAACTCATCATTTTTCTCCAGTATCTTCTCCTTCCTCTCTTCTGTGAGCTCCTTTCTTTCACCGTTTTCAATTATATGGGTACACCTTTCCAGTACTACCTCCGGAGCTCCTTTCATGAATGCATACCTCGAGTCCCTGTCATCCATACTATTTACAGTGGTCATTCTCTTCCTTTCTGAGGTGAAAAGTACTTCCTCTTCCCGTGGATGCTTCTTCCTCAGTTTATCGTATGAATAACTTGTCTTTTCTGTCAAAGTTGCAAGAGAAGCTTCAGTCGGTTCCCCGTGAATATCAACCTTACCGTCGAAGTCCATCTCAGCGTTGTTACAAAGTGCGCATGTCTTTATCAACCAGTCCAGAGCCTTGCTGTCGTCAACGTGCACCACCTCCCCAGTTTCTTTTATGCTTCCCTCGGGCTCGTAGCCCCTTCCTTCAACGTCTAAGACCTTTCCGTCCACGTAGGCCTTCTTCACAGTCATCTCGTTTTCCGTCAGCGTTCCGGTCTTGTCCGTGCAGATTATAGTCGTAGAGCCAAGACCTTCGACGGCTAGCATCTTCCGCACGATTGCATTTTTATCTGCCATGTCCTTCATACCTAGAGACAGTGTCAGAGTCAGCGTTAGTGGGAGAGCTTCAGGTACTGTGGCAACCGCCAAAGCTAGGGTGACCATGAGAATTTCGACTATAGGTTCACCTTCGGCCAGGCCTACAAGGAAAAGCATGGTTGTAAGCACTACAGCTATAATTCCTAGCCTTTTTCCAAGCCTGTGCACCTTCTTCTGAAGCGGGCTTTTTCTTTCCTCACCTTGAACCTCTTCTGCTATTTCTCCAAGTTCCGTGTCCATGCCTGTTGCAGTTACTCTGGCCTCGCACCTTCCATGGGAAACGACTGTTCCGGAATAAATTTCATCACCTTCCTTCTTCTTTACAGTTTCGCTCTCCCCGGTGAGTATAGACTCATCCACTTTCAGATTTGTTACTTCGAGAAGCTCTGCGTCGGCAGGTATTTTATCGCCTGTCTCAAGCTTCAGAACATCACCAGGCACTACGTTCTTGGTTTCTTTCTCCACTATCTTTCCGTCTCTGTACACCTTTGTCTTGGGCGCGGCCATCTTCTTCAAGGCTTCCATTGCCTTTTCCGCCTTCCATTCTTCCACGAATCCGGTTACAACTATTATCAGAATGATGACCAAAACGAAGTAGAATGTGAGCATCTTGTCCGCGAAGAATGAAATAGTGGCAGCGACGATAAGTATCCACATTAAGACGTTCTTAAATCGTCTCAGGAGTATATCAAGGGCCGTTGTTCCACCTTCTTCCTCCAGCTCGTTTTTGCCGTGTTCCTTCAGCCTCTTGGCCGCTTCTTCTGAGGAAAGGCCCTTTACCATGCTTCAATTATTTCTCTCCACTTTAATAAAATCCTATCTGATTATATAAATCTTGAGAGGGAAACAAGGGACATGAAGCCGGACTGGCAGAAGGAGATAGCGAGGGAGAGAGTGGATATACTTTTTGAAGAGGCTGAAAAGAACTTTCCGGAAAACAAAAAAAGAGCGGACAGGTACGTAGAACTTGCGAGAAAGATAGCTATGCGCTACCGGGTGAAGATCCCGAAAAGATACAAAAGGAGGTTCTGCGAGGAATGTTACAGCTACATAAAACCCGGCGTCAACTGCCAGGTGGAAGTGGACAGCGATGAGAAGACGGTAAAATGGAAATGTGAGGAATGCGGCTACGTGAAGAGGTACCCCTACGAAGGATAGTTTAAGCTTTAAAAACCTTAACGTTGAATTAAAGTCAGTGGATTAATATGGTTACAGTTTACGATGTGAGACCCAACCAGCTTATAGAAGCAGTCGCAGAGGAGCTTAAGGAAGAGGAAGAAGTGGAACAGCCTGAATGGAGCCAGTTCGTGAAGACTTCCTCTGCAAAGGAAAGACCGCCACAGCAGGACGACTGGTGGTATATGCGAAGCGCTTCGTTGCTCAGGAAGCTCTACACCAAGGGTCCGATGGGCGTCAATCGACTCAGAAGGGAGTACAGCGACAGAAGGGACAGAGGACACAAGCCCGACCATTCGAGGCCTGCAGGCGGTAAGATCATAAGGAAAGCGCTTCAGCAGCTTGAGGACGCAGGCTTCATTGAAAAGGAGGAAGGCGAAGGCAGAAAAATAACGGACGAAGGAAGGTCCTTCCTGGACGACATTGCGAAAAAGGTAAAGGAAGGATAGGATGGACGAGGAAGAAATAAAGAAGATAAAGGAACAGAAGAAGAAGGAAATGCAGGAAGGTCATACTGTCCAGGAACAGCAGGAGGAGATGGAAAAGAAGCTGGAGCAGAAGAAGAAACAGGCGCTACGGAAAGTAATGACCAAGGATGCGAGGGAAAGGCTAAACAGGGTAAGGCTGGCCGACGAAGCGGTTGCACAGCAGCTTGAGACATACCTTGTACAGATCAGTCAGTCGGGCCAGGTAAGAGAAAAGATAGACGAGGAAAAGCTTAAAAAGATACTCAAGTCCATAAAGGACGAAACAGAACAGGACTGGAATATAAAGAGGAGATAATATGTCTTCAAGAAAGACAAGAGGAAAAAAGAATAAGCTAATCAAGAAGAACAACCTCTCTGACGCTCCTGTATGGGCATCCATAAGGAAGTACGGAATGAAGAGGAGCAGAACGAGAAGGATTAGAGTCAACAAAGGTAAGCACTGGAGAGACTGATTTCTATGGAAGAGAACGTCTTCAGAGTTCCGCTCAACGTCAAGAAGGTTGAGAGAAGAAACCGCGCAGCAAGGGCTGTGCGTGAGATTAAAAAGTTTGCTATGAATCAGACAGATAAAGATATCAAGCTAGACCAAGACCTCAACGATAAGATATGGAAGAGAGGTGCTCAGAAACCCCCTTCCTCCGTAAGAATAAGGCTCGTGGACTCTGGTGAATACGTTTTAGTTCAGTCGCCTGAAAAAGAACTTCCTTCTGAGGAAGAGTTTGAATGTGATGAATGTGGCAAGACCTTCTCCACAGAACAGGGACTTGAAGTTCATAGATCCAGAGCTCATGAAGAGGAGGAAGAAGAGGAAGAAGAAGAGGAAAAAGAAGAAGAGGAAGAAGGCTACTTCTGTGATGAATGTGGAAGAGAGTTTGAAACCAAGAGAGGCCTTTCAATTCATGAATCACAGGCCCATGAGGATACGGATGAGGAAGAAAAGGAGAGGTACGAGGAAATTTTAAGTGGAACTATAGGCGAAGGAAAGGAAGCTATAGATGACATGGAAAACCCGGACTTTGACCTCCTTCTTGAGATCGAAGAGGAGAACAAGGACAGAAAGGGAATGAAGGAGTTTATTGAAAGTCAGATGGATTGACTTTTCTTGATATTATGGTCAATATACAGAGGATAAACTTCGACGGAGATTCAAATATAGGTCTTCATGCAGAGCCATCGGAAGAGTTCTGTATAATGAATCCCGGTCTTTCAGAAAAATGCTATGAAGCAGTCGAAGATATTCTTGAAGTTGAAATCGTTAAGACACCTATTGCAGGATCAAGGATGCCGGGAATCTTCTGTGCTGCCAACTCTCAAGGTGTTGCTGTCCCCAGGAACGTAGAGGAGAGGGAGAAAGAGGCCTTGGAGGATGCAGGTATCAACTGGAAGATTCTAGAGGTCAACGAAACGGCTCTGGGAAACCTGATTATGGTAAACGACAAGGCGTGCGTTGTTTCCCAAAGGCTTGAGGAAGTTAAAGAAGAAATCGAGGAGCTGTTCCAGGTTCCTGTAGAGACAGGAAAGATAGCAGGTAAGGACCTTCTCGGAAGCAGTTCTGTAGTTACAAACACCGGCCTTTTCTGCCACAGGGAGACTTCTGAAGAGGAGATGGACTTTCTCGAAGAGGTCTTTGACCTTGAATGTGGTATAGGAACGGTTGGCTTTGGAGTTCCCTTTGTCGGGGCAGGTGTTGTAGCTAACTCCAACGGTGTTCTTGTAAATGAGGACACTACAGGACCGGAGCTTGGGAGAGTGGAAGAAGCTTTAATAAGGAGTTCTGAACAACCTTAACCACTGGTAAGATGTTTTCTAAGTTCAGAGAAAAGGTCGACAATGCTTTAAGCAAGGCAGGTAAAGAGATTACTGAGAGGGAGATCTCTCAAAAGGATCTGGACAAGGTCCTTGAGGACCTCAAGGTTTCACTTATTCAGGCAGACGTGGCTCTTGACGTGGCTGAGCTGATATGTGAAGACCTCAGTGATAAGCTCTCAGGCCAGGAAGTCAAGAGGACCAAGGTAGAGGAAACGATAAAGGAGAGCTTCAGATATACCGTAAAGGATATACTTGCTCAGGAAACGCCTGATCTCGTTGAAAAAGTAAAGGAGGACGAAGGCACAACCCTTGTACTGTTTTTGGGCTTCAACGGCTCAGGTAAAACGAGTACCTTGGTGAAGTTTGCAAACATGCTCAAGAAGGAAGGGATAGAACCTGTCCTGGCAGCAGGCGATACGTACCGCGCAGCTTCTATAGAGCAGCTTGAAAAGCATGGAGACAAGCTGGGCTTGAAGGTAGTGAAACATGACTACGGATCAGACGCAGCCGCTGTAATATACGACGCTGTGGAGCATGCAAAGACCGAAGGCAAGGGCGCTGTGCTTGCCGACACTGCAGGGAGATCACATTCCGATGCAAACCTTATGGACGAGCTTGGAAAGATCTGTAGAGTCAACGATCCAGACCACAAGGTCCTGGTTATAGATTCATTGACAGGAAACGATGCCGTTGAACAGGCCAAAGAGTTTCGGGAGACAGTGGGAATTGACGGAGTGGTCCTTACTAAGATGGACGTTAACGAGAAAGGAGGGGCTGCACTTTCTGTAGCCAGATCCCTGGATGAACCTATACTTTATATAGGCGTCGGACAGGAGTACGACGATCTGGAGAAGTTCGATGCTGAGCAGATTTCAAAGAGGATACTTTCAGATTAGATTTATCATCGAAAATGAGAAAGATAGAATATGTCGATTTTCCGCAAGTATGACGTCCGCGGTTCCTATCCTGATGAGATCAATGAAGGCAAAGCAAAAAATATAGCAAAGGCATTTGCAGAGGTCAAGGATCTTTCAGGAAAGAAGGTCGCCGTAGGGAGAGATGTGAGGAAAAGCTCGCCAACTGTATCAAAGGCTGTAATTGAAGGACTTGTTGATCAGGGCTGTCAGGTTATAGATATAGGAACCGTTGCTACCTCGGTTCTATATTACGAGGTCGTTGAGGACGACCTGGCTGGAGGTGCGATGGTAACTGCTTCACATAACCCAAAGGGGGACAACGGAATAAGGTTCTGTGGAGACAAAGGCTTGGACCTAGTTTATGAGGAAGGGATAAAGCAGATGGAGGAAGTACATAATTCGGACTTTGAAACCAGGGAAGGTGGTAGAGTAGAAGAGAAAGATGTACTTGAAGGCTTCGTCGACAAGGTATCCTCTTCTGTAAACATCGATGAAAGCTTCAAAGTTGTTATAGATCCTGGAAACGGGTCTTCTGCGCTGTTTGCTGAGGATATATTCAGGTCCTTTGGCTGCGAGGTTGTAATGCTGAACTCAGAGATCGATGGTGACTTTCCTGCAAGGGGTCCCGACCCCGTGGAAAATATAGGCGAGCTTGGTGAAGTGGTTGTTGAAGAGGAAGCTGATCTCGGCGTGGCCTTTGACGGCGACGGCGATAGAGGAGTTTTCGTGGACGAAGAGGGAAAAAGAGTTGATAACGATGTTTTACTCGCGCTTTTTGTCAAGAACCTGACAAGTCAGGGAGACACAGTCATACATGATGTCAAGTCCTCAAAGCTTGTGGAGGACATTATAGAGGAAGTGGGAGCTCGTGACGTACCTTTCAGAGTCGGTATGAGCTACATAAAGAGGGAGATGATAAAGAGAGAAGCAGAGCTGGGTGGGGAATACACCGGACACTTCTTTTTCAAGGACAACGACTACTACGATGATCCGTACTACGCTTCAGGAAAGCTGCTTGAGATCATGGAGGCAAAGGGCAGGCTTTCTAAACTTGTCGATGAACTCCCTGTGTACAATTCGTCGCCTGAGATGAGGCTTTCCTGTGGTAACAAGGAGGAGGTTCCTGAAAAGCTGAAGGAAGAGTTCTCGGAAAATAAGATTCTGGAGAAGGACGGCGCTAAGATATATTTCGACGGTGGCTGGGCACTTGTAAGGCCTTCTGGAACCGAGGACAAGCTTTCCGTTCGCTTCGAAGCAGATACTGCGGCGAGGTTAGAAGAGATAAGGGAAACAGTAATGCCGAAGGTTGAGAAGTATATGGAGTAGCTTTCAGTAAGCTATTTTAAGCTTCTGAAATAAATTAAGGTTGGTACCATGGAGCTTGATGAGAGAAAGGAACTGGTCACAAGGCTCACGGAAGAGGTTGTTACAGACGAGGAGCTGGATGAAATTCTCCAGGAAAAGGAGAAGCCTACTGCTTATATAGGCTATGCTCCCACAGGAATGCCGCATATAGGCCACTTCGCAACCTTGAGGAAGGTAGCTGACTTCGTAAACGCCGGCTTTGAGTTCAAGGTTCTTGTAGCCGATGTCCACGCGGAGCTTGATGTGGAGAAAACGCCTTTGAGCCTTGTAGAGGCCAGGTCAAAGGTCTACGAAAAGGCCATAAAGGAGATGATAAGACAGAGTGGCATAGACCTCGAAGACGTTGAGTTTGTCAGAGGAAGTAGCTACCAGCACGACAAAGAATACCAGAAAGGATACATGCACCTCATGGAGAACGCAACTGTTAACAGGGCCGAGAGAGCTTCCAGTGAGGTTGTAAGGCACGAAGATGGAATGAAGTCATCCGGAATCCTTTATCCCTTCCTTCAGATAATGGACTGTGTGGCACTTGACGTTGACATCGCCTACGCAGGCACTGACCAGAGAAGAATATACATGCTTGGAAGGGAAACTCTTCCTAAGATAGGCGAGGAAAAGGTAACTACCGTCCTGTATCCTCTTCTAGGCGGGCTCCAGGGCGGTAAGATGAGCGCCTCTTCGGAGAAGTCGAAACTTGGTGTTACGGACGATGAAGAGGAAATTGAGGAAAAGATCATGGATGCGTACTGCCCGCAGGGAGAAGTAGAGGACAACAACGTTTTAGGCTACCTCAAATACCTTATATTTCCCATACTCGAGGACAGGGGCAGGAGCTTCGAAATACAAAGACCGGACAAGTACGGAGGAAATATCTCCTACGGGAGCTATGAAGAAGTCGAGGAGGACTTCGTTTCCGGTGAGCTTCATCCACAGGACCTAAAACAAGGTGTTTCAGAGGTACTCAAGGAAATTATACGTCCCGTGAGAAAGGAGCTACTAAAGAATAAGGAACTGCTGAAGGAGGCTTTTCCTGAAGAGTTTGGCAATTAAGAGAGAGCTGCTTCTATCCATTCTATCAAGAACTGTATAAACGGAATCTCCATTTCGTACAAGAGTCCTTTCTCAAGTCCGTAGAATGCACCCATTCCAAGCATTGTTTCATGAAGAAGAATACCGATGAAAGAGTAAAATAGAAAGCTCTTTATCTTCATCTCTGTTATACCTGAAAATATTGCTACCCAGTCCCCTCCTATCATAGGAGTTAAACGGAATATTATTATAGAGAACTTTCCGTTCCTGTCAAATGCCCAGTTTAAAAATCGCCATGTCCTTGTCATCTTCTTCTCCTCGCTTATGAACTCCTCACCGACCCACCTGAAAAAGAGAAAGACAAGGCTGTTGGCTATGAGGATAAAAATGGTTGAGATCAGGACTATTCCTAAAACGTGGAATAAGGTTTCACTGTAAAAGAGGACATAGGATACAGTGACCACTTCATCCGGAGCTATCCAGAATAGCATGAATCCACGAGCTAAAGACGCGACGATAAGTGCAGTGATTCCGTATGTCAGTATAAAGCTCTCGGTCAGCTCTACTCCCCGGCTTAGAATATTTATTATAGCTTCCTCTGTACGTCGAAATGCGCTCTCCAACATGCCAATCATTGTTATTTTACTAAAGCTCTACTTTATTGTTCCACATTTCCTGTGCAAGGCTTCCCTCATACATCATCTGTTCGACCAGCTCTCCGCCCCTTTCTTCCTTCCTCTTCTGATGCTCCTTTAAAAACCTGTTTAGTTCATCGACAAGTATCTGTTTGACTTCTCCTGTAAGCATCTCGCCACTACTGTACTCTTTGGCTATCTTCTCGACCCTGCTTTTATCCTCTAGGAAAAGGTTCTTCAGCCATTGGTAGGCAACATCAACTGAAAGGTCTGCGCCCTTTTCCCTGTGCTCCTCCTTGGTTACCTGGCCACCCGAGTAGGCCCTCTGCATTACCTTTTCTCTGACTTCATCAGGACTATCACTTAGCATTATAGCGTCCTTCGGCTTGGATGAGGACATCTTCCCTTCTGGTCCGGTGAGAGCCGGTACAAGCTTGTTGTGTATCTGCGCAGCCTTTTTTCTGTTAAGCTTAGGTGCTATGTCTCTCTGAATCCTCCAGTAGGGATCCTGGTCTATACCGGCAGGTATAAGACACCTCTTGTCCTCAAAGAAGGTAGGAAGCATCTGCAGGGCGGGGTAGAAATTGAGTCCTATATTTGTGGAGCTGTCGAAGCCAAAGACGGCGGAAACAACCGAATTGTTTACCTTCTTTGCGAGCTTGGTAGCTGCCTTGTACATATTTCCTATATACTCGGTGTTCTTGAAGACGAAGGTCTTGTCAGGGTCGAAGCCCACGGCAGCTACGTCCTTGAGGTTGTCCTTTGCGTATTTCTCCACTTCGTCGTAACTTCTATCTCTAGTCCAGAACTTCTCGTCATCGGGGAACTGTATATACACATTTACATCGAAGTTTTCCTGGAACCATTTGGTCATCTTGAATGAGATTATATGTCCTATGTGCATAGGTCCTGAAGGACCAACGCCTGTATAGAGGAAGAAATCGTCTCCGTCTTCGTAGTCTTCCAGTATCTTATCCATGTCACGGTGTGAGAATACGAAGTCCCTGTCTATATACAGATTTCTCTCATCAGCGTTTCTGTATATCCTCTTCTTCAGGTCTTCGGTAAGTCTTTCCGTCCCGAACTTTTCTATGAGCTTCTTGTAATCTACATTGCCTTCTACGTCCCATGGCGTTACATCGAACTCTTTATCTGTCATAGTTCCATCTAATCAAGTAAATTCTTCTGATTATTAATAAGTTCTGCAGGACTAGACTTCTCTTGTGACTATATAGTCTGCTAGACCCCTCAGAAACTTCACAATCTTCGGGTCAAGCTTCTCTTCATCTAGAACATCCTTTGCTTCCTCGGCCAGCTTTACAGTCATTTCCCTTGAATATTCGTAGGAGCCTGTCTCCTTAACTATTCTACGTACCTCCCTCACCTCTTCTTCAGTTACGTCCTTCTTCCCTAAAGTCTCTTTTAGCTTCTTCCTCTGCTCCTCGTTTCCGTTCTCATAGGCCTTGACCATCAGAAGTGTCTTCTTTCCTTCCTCCAGGTCTGAACCTATCGGCTTCCCCAGCTTTTCTTCGTCGCCGTAAAGACCAAGCATGTCGTCGTATACCTGGAAGGCCTTACCTGCCTTTTCCCCGTACTCCTTCAGCATCTTTCTCTGTTCCTCTGAACCTTCCGCGAAGATCGTACCAAGCTCAAGTGGACCTGCCATAGTGTACTGTGAGGTCTTCAGGTAGTGAACTGTGAGTACGTCCTCTTCATCGACATCATCAAGACCCTTTTCGTTGAAGGTCACGTCCAGCACCTGGCCGTAGCCTGTATGTCTGTGTATTTGCTCAAACTTTTCCAGCGCCTTCATCTTTATTTCACAGTCAAAATCGCTCTTTATTAGCTGTGCAACAGCAAATGAGTTTGCTATATCCCCTACAATTATACCCATGTTTTCTCCGAACCTTTCTGCTCTTCCATCAGGAAACTCCTTCTCATGGTATTCCTCGTACATCTTGTGAAGTGTTGTGTCACCTCTCCTCAGCTCGTCCTCGTCCATGATGTCGTCATGTATAAGAAGGTAGGACTGTAGCGCCTCTATCGAAAGGGAGGCAGGAACTATCTTTTCCGGTTCCTCGCCGCCAACTGCCTTGTATCCTGCTATTATGAGTGCAGGCCTCACCCTTTTCCCACCCCTCATGGTGTAGTCTTCTAGGTAGTCTATTACCTTCACACCTTCCGGATGTATCTTTTCAGCTCTTTGTTTGTGAGTTCCGAACTCCTTTTCAAGTTCCTTGTTTATCTTTTCCCGCCATTTCTTCAGCTCCTTTACAGCCTCCTCCATCCTCTTGTCGTCGATTTCAGCACCTTCGATCTTCATAATATCACAATGAGAATATACCTTCTTGCTTATAAATATTCGTCATTTATTCCATGTTTTGAACGTTTTATGTCTAACACCTGCACCTCTTAACATAGCTCCGTGTCTTCCCTGTCACCTTGACCCTCGTTTCAGACAGATCCTCAAGGTTTTTGGATCCGGTGACAAACATGGCTGTCTCCAAACCCTCTATCATATCCTCTACGGCTTCGACGACCTTTCCCTTTCCTTCCAGAGCGGCCTTTAAGAATGGTGCTGCAGCCGCGGAGCATTCAGCCCCTAGAACTATGGACTTTGCAACATCGATACCGCTTCTAACACCGCCGCTTGATATTACAAAGTCATGCTCTTTAGCTGCCATTGCCACTGAAGCAGCTGTAGGTATGCCCCAGTCCCTGAAAAGCTCGCCCATTCTTCCTTTCCTCCTTTCACCAACTGCCTTAGCTCTGTAGGACTCGATATAGGGCCAGGAAGTTCCTCCCTTACCTGCAACATTTATAGCATCTACGCCTGCTTCCTTCAGCTTCTGGGCTGTCTTCTGAGAAATCCCACAGCCGGTTTCCTTAGCGATTACAGGAACACTCAGCTCCTCAGCAGCTCTTTCTATTGCACTGAGACAGCCCCTTGCGTCGATATCTCCCTCCGGCTGTATAGACTCCTGTGTGAAGTTCAGGTGAACAGCCATAGCATCTGCTTCTATCATTTCTACAGCTCTTTCCAAATCTTCTGTATTGTACTCCTTGAGCTGCGCAGCTCCTATGTTGCCGTAGACGAAGGCAGAAGGCGCTTTTTCCCTGACTACGGAGTAGGTTTCAACGAGGCTTTCGTCTTCCAATGCTGCTCTCTGGCTTCCCACACCTATTCCTATCCCACATTTCTCTGCAGCTGAAGCAAGAATACGGTTTATTTTCTTTCCTCTCTCACTCCCTCCTGTTATCGAGTCTATGAGGATAGGAGCCCTGAGCTTACTTCCAAAAATTTCACAGGAACTATCTATTTCCTTCTTGTCGATCTCGGGAAGTGCCTCGTGCTCAAGAACTACGTCCTTGAAGCCAGGTTGTGAGGACTCGACATCCTCTTCTTTAGTTATCCTTATATGGTCGTCCTTCCTCTTCGAGGTCTTATCGCTCATTGTACAAACCAAGTCTGTCTTTCCCTTTAAATCTTTACTGGATCGATTTGTCTATTAGCTCAAGAACCTTTTCCTTTATTTTGTCCTTGCTCTTCCTCGTAACCCATATGACCTTTCCCTTTTCCTGGAACCTCTCTACAAGATTCCTGTGAAGTGTAGCGATTAGTAGCTTTTCCGAATCTATAGCCTTGTCCAGCATTTCCTCAAAGTTGTCTGAATAGAGCTCCATTACACCTATCTCATCTATAGCAATACCATCCGCTTCCTCCAGATCCTCGGTGACCTTTTCCGAAAACATCTTCAGCGCCTCGAGGTTTACCTTGTACTTGCTTACCGAGGGGCCGTTTTCTATATCAACCGAAGCCATGACACCTTTGTCTCCTGTCTTCAGGTCCTCTATGTGGAAGCCTGTCCTTTCACCATTTTCCCTTATTTCCGGTGTAGTGAAGCCGCAGAACTCTCTGTCGAGCTCTTCAACTATCTCCTTTAGAAGCGTAGTCTTGCCTGAACCCGGCTTTCCCGTTAGGAATATATTCATTTGAATCCCCTGTGTCTCGTGACCCCAGAAATCTTAAAGATAATTATCCGCTTAAGCTTTTAAGTCTTTCCATTAGTCTTGAAAATTGCTCAGATCCTTTTCACCGAAGTACTTCTTCCTGGCGGATTTCATTGTACCCGAAACGCCCAGTGAGCGTATCGATACCTTTGACTCGCCTATCCTGTCTATCAACGCAAGGGCGAGCCTCACCTCCTTTACGTGACTGTGGGCACATTTTATCAGTCCTCTCTGCCTCTTCTCCTGCCAGGCGTCCTTTATTAACCAGAAGTTTATTTCGCCTGTGTTCACCTCTCCGAAAAGGTCCAGTATGGAGCTCCAGAGCGCGTTTATGAGATCGCCGAACTCTATCCTTTCCTCTGAAACTATCTTGAAGGCTATATATCTCTTCTTCTCTCTCAACGAAGAGGGCAGCGTCTCGGGCTTCGCCATAAACTTTATTTGCACCTGGTTTTATATATTAGTTAAGATTTTTATGGATGAAGTCGAGTCCAAGTTTTCCAGAAGAGAGCTCAGCCGTTTTCTGGAGGAGCTCGCTTCACAGGTAAGGAACGGAAGGGTTAGTATAGAAATTCCTGGTTATTCTAAAGGAAAGGCGAAGATAAATCCCGAGCAGCCTATAAGCGTCTTTTTCGAGGACCTTGACGATGAGCGGAGTATGAAGATAAAGATAGATCTCGATGATAGAAGAGACTTTGATTTGGACTAGACTTCCTCTATACCTTCCTTCTTTATTTCACCGGCGAGCTTTTTCCTGTTTTCCTTTACAATTTTCTTAGGAACTGAACTCACGGAGTCCATTGCCTTGGAAGCTTTTACACCGAGAACCTTTGGAAGCGAGGCAAGGTCCCTCGGTCCCCTCAGCTCGTAGACGTCCCTGGCGCCGGAGGTTATTAAGAATTCTGTACCGTACTTTTCGCATAGCTCAATGTTGTTCTTCATATGTCTCAGCACGTGTGATCTCACCTTCCCGTATGTTTGGTGGAGATCATGTAGAACAAAGCCCAAACAGACTTCGTTTTTCGCTGCCATCTTCATAGTTTTATGGTCCATTCCTCGGTCCTTCCTTTTGTATTCGGGATGAAGGAGCACGTCGATCCTCCTGTCTCTCACGGCTGCGCTGTTTATATCAAAGTCACCGCCGTCAACAGCCACTACGTCGACTTTTTGTCTAACCTTGCCTACAGTCTTCTTCAGTTCCTCAGGACTTTCGGCGTCGATTACACAGGACCTTATAAGTTTCATTTCAGTGTCTTTGCTGAGCTTGTCTATACCATCAAGATATCTGTTAAGCTCTTCCTTGCTTTCGTATTCATGGGCTATACCTATCCCGTCGAGGTCCATTTCCTCAGCACTTTCGAGGACTTTCTGTGCGTTGTCCGTAGGTATATACAGATCGTAAAAGTCCATCTTACCCCCTATAACTTTTGATTTGCAATCTTATAAACATGGATAAAGGATTTAAGTTCCTCCTGGCAAGCTAAAAACATGACCGTAAGAAAACATCTATTTGTATCCGGCAGGGTCCAGGGAGTGACCTTCAGGGCCAGCACGAGAAGAAAGGCAAGACAACTCGGCGTAAACGGCTGGGTTAAAAACATTCCCGATGGAAGGGTGGAGGCTGTTTTCGAAGGGGAAGAAGAGAGCGTCGAGGAGATTGTTGACTGGTGCCATAGAGGTCCTGGTCCTGCAGATGTAGATGAGGTCGAAAAGACAGAAGAGGATCCTAAAGGAGTTGAAGGCTTTGAGATAAGGTATTGAAAGTAACTATCTCAGACTTCGGTCCTTTTCCTCGTCTTTGCATATCCAGCTCAGGTCTTTGTCGTTTTCTATGGCTGGATGCTCCGGGTCCAGTAGAATTACCTCGAACCACTTGTGTTTGCCGTCCTCTCCTACCCAGTATGAGTTAAGCACACGTAGGTTCGGAAACTTCTTGGTGGTTCTCTCTTCAGCTACTTTCTGCTTCGACTTCTTGCGTGGTTCCTTTGATCCGGAACTGGCGGTTCTTCTTCCACCGGCCACCTTCTGTTTCTTCCTTGTTCCTTTCTTCACACGGGCCCTTGCTACAGTTACGCCCTGCTTTGACTTGTAGCCTAGTTCCCTTGCCTTGTCAAGCCTTGTCGGTTTGTCTACTTTCTCAACAGCGTCTTCTTGTCTCCATTTCTTCAACCTTTCCTTAACTTCTTCATCGGGTTCCTTCCACTTTTCCTTTATTTCCTTATACATTCCCATAGTTTCACCAGAGATATCATTTCTTCAGGTTCTAAACTTTTAAATCTTTCGAAAGTCTCGTAGCTAAGTCCATCTACAGATAACTGCTACCTTCTTTTTCTCCGACTACCTAGCTAGCCTATGGTATTACAGCCATTATTCCTTCCGGTGTTGTGAGAAGACCGCCGTAGATTGCTACAAGGCCTACAGCCAGGACAACAGTCACTCCGATAAAGGCCTCTATCATTCCTACGTCGAACATCTCCTTTGCAAGCCTAAACATCAAGGAGTAACCCACTGCGAAGAATACTGCTACGAATATGAATGCAAGTGCAGGCCCTATCGTAGGTACGTAACTGAAGACCATTGCCAGGAGTATTCCCAGGCCTACCGAGAATACAGGATAGGCTAGAGTTGCTAGACCGTCCCAGTAGTCTCCCTCTCCTCCGAGGATACTCAGAACAACCTTCATGATGTATCCGAAGAACAGACCTCCGAGGAAAATCAGGAAGAAGGTTCCTGCCGCGAGGTTTACTGCTCCCATATCAAGCACTGAAACGACCAGCTCCGGTCCTGTTATCTCAAGGCCCATGTCTTCTATGAGTCCGATGCCAATGTAGCTGTTGACTGCAAAGATAACTGCTGCAACGAAGACCATTACCAGAGAGTTCTGCATGGTCTTGACTTTGGTTTTCTCCTTCAGTTCTTTTACGGCTTCGCTAGGATTTTTCAGATAGCTTACTAAGGACATAGTCATCAGGAAAAGGATTATAGTTTACGCTTAATAAAACTTACTTGTCCCATGTGACTTCTACGTCGTCGGTTCTCCAGTTCTGGATGAAGTCCGTATCCTCGAGCTCGTCTTCACCGGAACTTCTGTACTTCAAGACTCCTAACCATGCCATCATAGCTCCGTTGTCCCCGGCCAGGCTGTGAGGAACAGTGTAGAAGGAAGCACCCCTTTCTTCACACATGGTCTCCAACATTCCCTGTAGTCTTTTGTTAGCGGCTACTCCACCCGTGAGAAGAACTTCGTCCTTGCCTGCATGTGCCATCGCTCTCTCGACGGCTTCGGTCAGCATCGCAAACATAGTTTCCTGTAAGGAGTAACAGACATCTTCCAACTTCTCATCTTCCAGCTTCCTCATAGCTTCAGTCATAAGTCCGGAGAAGGACATATCCATACCTTTCACTGTGTATGGGAGCTCTATGTACTTCGAACCTTGTTCGGCATTTCTTTCGACCTTCGGTCCTCCAGGATGCTCAAGTCCTGCTTCCCTTCCGAACTTGTCCAGAGCGTTTCCTACGGGCGTGTCAAGAACCTCGCCGAAGACCCGGTACTTCCCGGCGGAAAGAGCTATTACCTGAGTGTTTCCACCAGAGACGTAGAGCGTGACGGGGTCCTCGGCGCCACTTTTCAGCTTACCGATTTCTATATGCGCTATACAGTGGTTCACACCTACTATAGGAACGTCCAAGGAGAGGGCAAGCGACCGCGCAAAGACAGCCCCGGTTCTCAAACAGGGCGGAAGGCCAGGTCCTCTTGAAAAGGCTACCAGATCTATATCTTCCCTATCTAAGTCGGCTTCATCCAGTGCTTCCTCTAGAACTTCGTCGCATACTTCCGTGTGGTGCTCCGCGGCTTCCCTTGGATGTATCCCACCTTCTGAAGGAGTATACATATCCGTGACGTTCGCCAGAACCTCTTCCCCGTCCATTATTCCAATACCGAAGGTGTGGGCCGTGCTCTCAATCCCAAGACATATCATACTAGTAGAAATGTAAAGGGACGTTTAAAGTTTTAATGTATTTTTGTTTTCTCGATGGTACTAGCTATTCCGGGGTTCCTTTCACTAGCCGATCATCTTACTGTTTTCTTATAGATAGTTTTTCCTGCGTGGGTCCTGTTCCGGGAAAAAGGTAGTTCCTGTGGAGAGGTAAATATCATCCTTTATTGAATCATCTGGGATTTGTCTTTCTTCTGTAGTTTTCATCATATCCTCATATTCCTCCAACTCTTCAAAAGAAATCCCTGTTGTTTCATCCTTTCTTTTTGCATCATTTACAGTTTTTTCAAGTGAGCGTTCTTTACTGCACCATTTGTTATGATGAGCAGGCTTGTTGTTTTGTGACATATTGTTACTTATTGATAGTAAACTTTAAATATTTTTCCCAGGGTGTAGATTTAAAAACAACGCGTAACTAGTTCAGGCTATGCACGTTCCTATGGCATTGGCTGCTTCGTTTTTAGCTTTGATTTTTGCAGGAATACTTACCTGGTGGGTGAAGAAGAAGGACAGAGGTCCGGAGAAGGCGAGGGAGATGTCGGACCATATAAAGAAGGGTGCCAGAACGTTTCTGACGCAGGAGTTCAAGTACCTTTCTGTTGTAGTTGTTATAATATCTATTACACTGTTTTACTTCATAAACCCACAGACCGCCTTGACCTTTGTATTCGGGGCTTTCCTCAGCTCTCTTGCAGGAGTCATAGGGATGTCCACAGCTACAAGCTCCAACTCGAGGACCTCCGAAGCTGTTAAGGATAGCCTTGGAGAGGGTCTTTCCGTGGCCTTTTCCTCCGGAACAGTTATGGGCATGTCCGTCGTTGGTTTTGGACTTCTAGGCATAGCTGTTTTTTACTTCCTGTTCCCTGACCCTGAGATACTTTTCGGCTTTGCATTCGGAGCTTCTACTGTCGCGCTTTTTGCTCGTGTAGGAGGTGGAATTTATACTAAAACTGCGGATATGGGAGCAGATTTGGTGGGCAAAGTAGAAGAAGATATTCCCGAAGACGATCCAAGGAATCCAGGCGTAGTCGCTGATAATGTAGGGGACAATGTAGGTGATGTCGCTGCGATGGGAGCCGACCTCTTTGAGTCCTACGTAGAAGCTATAGTCGCTACCATGGCCATAGGAGCTATAACAATGGAGGTCGCCGGAGCTGTTGTGTTTCCTTTGTTCATAGGATCCGCGGGAATAATAGCATCCATAATAGGCTACTTCCTGGTGGGAGGCGAAGACAACCTCCACTGGGCACTCAACAGAGGAACCTTCGGAGCAGCTGTACTTGCGGTTGTTTTCATGTACTTAGGCATGGAGTACCTCTTCACGGAAATAGCCATGGGTGTGTTTTACTCTATAGTCTCGGGACTTCTGGCCGGAATAGTCATAGGCCTTGTAACCGAATACTACACAGCAAGCAAGCATAAACCGACTCAGAGCATAGCTGAAGAGTCAACGGGCGGCGCCGCGACAAATATAATAGCCGGATTCTCTACGGGGATGATCTCGACGCTTGTTCCCATGCTTACCGTTTCTGCGGCTATGCTTATTTCCTACTACTTTGCAGGACTGTACGGTATAGGAATAGCGTCTATAGGAATGCTTTCGACTTTAGGCATAACGCTGGCGACGGACTGTTACGGGCCTGTTGCCGACAACGCTGCAGGTATAGCCGAAATGGCTGAGATGGGTCAAGAGGTGAGGGAAAGGGCTGAATCCCTGGATTCGATAGGTAACACAACAGCTGCAATAGGAAAGGGTTTCGCTATAGGGTCTGCAGCGCTTGCTTCCCTTACACTTTTTGTAACCTATACGCAGAACGTCGGCCTCGAAGCTGTAGATGTAGCCCTGACAGATCCTATGATAGTTACAGGCCTTTTCATAGGAGCCCTATTACCGTTCGTTTTTTCAGCGCTCACGATGAGATCTGTAGGGAAAAGCGCAAGCAAGATGATAGATGAGATAAGGAGACAGTTTGAGGAAATGGAGATCCTTTCAGGCGAAGACAAGCCTGACTACTCATCCTGCATAGCGATCTCAACGGACTCGGCACTCAAGGAAATGGTTCTTCCAGGAGTAATAGCTATACTGTCACCTATAGTTGTTGGTCTTTTACTTGGTCCTGAGGCCCTTGCAGGTATGCTTGCCGGTAATATTTCGACAGGATTCCTTCTTGCTGTGACAATGGCCAACGCCGGAGGAGCCTGGGACAACGCCAAGAAATATATCGAAGACGGAAACTATGGAGGTAAGGGTTCGGATGCGCACTCTGCAGCTGTAGTTGGAGATACTATAGGTGACCCGATGAAGGATACTTCAGGCCCCTCTCTGAACGTTCTGATAAAGCTTGTTGCAATGACAGCTCTTATATTCGTGCCTCTTTTGATCTAGTAAAAGGTTCTCAGAGTTTGACTGAGTCGGATATAGAAATATAGATAAACTACGCCTATTCACTTTCTTCCTTCATCTGAGAGAATCCACATCTTCCACAGGTTAGTCTGTCTTCGTGGTCTGCCATGAAAACTCCATCTCCGCACCTCGGACAGGTTTTACCCTTTCTCTCTACTTCGTCGCCGTCTACATCGTACTTTTCCCATACATCTACTTTTTCGTGCTTAGGCATTCTATTCACCAACCTTCTTTTCAAGGTATTTCTTCATACCCTTCCTGTCTTTGTTTTCCTTTTCAACTTCGAGCAGCCTTTCATAGTCCGGGCCTTCCATTCCTTCTATCTTATCCTTTGAGTCTGATATACTTCCACTGAGTATTTCTTCGTAGCCTTCGTCTTCCCCACCTTCTTCCTCCACAGTCTCACTTTCTACTTCGCCGTGTTCCCTTGCCCAGAACTTGCTTTTCTGCATTCCCGGCATGGTGAATATCTTCTTAATTTCGATACTTTCTTCGTCGCAGCCTAGTTCCTCTGAGAGGAATCCTTTCAGAGACTCGGATGATGGTGTAGCTTCGTCTGTATGCTCAACAGTACCCTTTATCAGTCTTCTGTCCAAAACAGGGTTCTTTTTCCTTTCCTTTATTTCGACCTTCATCCTTTCACCTCATCTTAATTGCGTACTTACCCGGTGTTTCTATTCCTATTGTCTGTGCAAGTTCTGATTCAGGATCTATAATTATCGCCATTCCTTCCCAGTTTTTCGTCAAATCGGAAGTCTTGCATGCAGGGCATTCGCTGCCCTGAATAAGCCTTCTGCATTCTTTACAGGCCTTTTCTCTTTTTGCCATGTTATCCACCAAGCTTTTTGTCCTAAGATTTAAATTTATTCTTCTTCGTCTGATTCGTCTTCTCCATCTTCCTCTAACCACTTCAGGGCACCGAGCCTCGGCTGTTTCATTGTAAGCCCTACTTTATTGTCTTCGGAGTATGATACCGAGATCACCCTTGCGCGTACGAGATCACCGTTCTTTAAACGTTTCCCGGTTTCCTTACCTTCCAAGGAATCGTTTTTCTCGTCGTAGTTTACATAGTCGTCCATTACCTGAGAAACATGTATTAAAGCGTCTATCGGTCCTATCCTTACGAAACCACCGAACTCAGTTACGTCTACGACCTCTCCTATAACGACTTCGTGTTCCTGTGGCTCAAAAACCAGCATTTTGAACTCTGCCGGGTAGTGGGCTGCCCCGTCCTCGGGAAGAACCCTCCCTTCGCCTATATTCGTCACTTCTTCCACTGATAAAATAAAGCCTATCTCAGGTCTCAGAAGCCCTTCGTACTTTTCTCTCAGAGACTCGTAGACCGAGTCCTCCAGTTCCATACTGAATTTTTCTGGATCAACTCTTACCGTGTCTTTAACGTCTAATATCTTATACATATTCAGACCCCTCAAATTGCTGACACATACTTAGTCCTTTCCTCTTTTATATATCTTTTTGCAGTGTTTTATCAATCTTCGCGCATCGTCGCTTCCAAGAGTATCTCTTACTTCTACATCCTTACCTTCAACTTCACATAGCTCGGATATGAAGGCCTTCAGCTCGATTAGAAGGCTTCTGTCAATATCTTCTAGACCTTTGATTTCGGCATCGGGATCCTCTTCCGGTACAAGAACTACCTTATCGTTCTTGATGCCTTCTTCCTCCGTTCTTATGCAAGCGACAGGCCTCGCCTCAACCACGGAGCCGGGCTCCAGAGATTCATCAGTTATGAGAAATCCGTCCAGAGGCTTTCTTGTGTCATCCAGACTTTCCGCAACTATTCCATAGTCCTCGGGATATATTCTGTCCTCTGGTAGCATACTTTCGAGCTTGAGCTTTCCGTTTTTGTATTCGTATCTAAATCTACTCCCTTCTCTTGCTTGAACTATGAAGCCCACGGATTTATCGGTCATCTTACATCGCCTTCGATTTCAACGTGATCCTCAGTTCTTACGTAAGCAGTCGGTATAGATCTCTCCCTGAACTGGTTTCTCAGATTCTTGTCGTTTGTGGCTATAACAGGATCCTCGTACTTCCTCGCTACCTCTACTATCGAAGCGTCACCGTCGATCCTGCTTGTTTCTACTATTTCGACTTTGTTTCTCTCTATGAGCTCAAGGGCTATTCTTGCAGCCTTGGCCTCTTCACCTCTACCCCTCGACAGTTTCTGCACTTCGATCTTCACAGGTTCGGGCATCACGAGACTGTAGTCTCCGTTCAAAATTCCATCTATCTCTTCAAATACGTCCACGCCGACCTCTCCAGGAGCCATGACGAAGTTAGCGTCAAGTATGACTGTTGTGATAGTTCCACCTAGAACTCTTCGGGAAGTTCTTCGTCGGAGAGGTCAAAGTCTTCCTTTGTCTTTGAAGCTTTTTTCCGTTCTTCTGTTGCTTTCTTTGCTGTTTCCTCCCTCTTCCTTTGAACGTTTTCAATGAACTTTTCGACGTCAACGCCCATTTCTTCCAACGACTTTGAGTGCCTTTGGATCAGTGAGTCCACTATCTTCATTAGACGTGAGAGCTCTATCTTCTCATTGATCAAAGCCTCGAGCGCGCCTTTATGGTATCCTAATTTTTCTTTGTCTGCCATACTGCTAACTTTGTACAGAATCTTTAAAAGCTTGGAATCTACTGGACTGTGACTGATTTAGCAAGATTACGCGGTTTGTCTATAGGGAGGCCCTTTTTCCTTGCTATCCAGTAAGTAAGAAGGAAACCTATTACGGTCGAGTGGAATGAGAAATCTCCGTTTTCTGTTTCGGGCATGTGGAAGTCTCCGTAGTGTGGTGATATTTTTATAGTTTTTGCGCCACGTGTTTCTGCTTCCTTGACGTTTGAAACTATCTCCGATCCTTCTTCAGGAATCAACGAGATAACCGGGGTACCTTCTTCTACAAGAGCCAGTGTTCCGTGTTTCAGTTCACCGGCCATCATCCCTTCGGCATGTATGTAAGCTATCTCCTTGAGCTTCAGAGCTATCTCCCTCGCAACAGGATAGGTCTCGCCCTTTCCTATGATGTATATGTCCTTCTCATCCTTCAGCTCCTCTGCAAGCTCCTTTACATTTTGCCTGTTTTTCTGTACTATCTCCGATACAGTTTCCTTGAGGTCTCTTGAGAAGTCCAGACCATCGACCTCTTCGGCTATTCTTGTCAGCGCATATACCTGGTTGGTGAACGTCTTCGTTGCAGCGACACATAGCTCCTGACCGGCCTTTATTCTGAGGTTTATATCGGAATTTCTCTCGACGGTCGAGTGAGGAACGTTTGTTATAGAGGCTATTTTCGCGCCTCTCTTCTTTGAATATTCCATAGCTTCGAGGACGTCCTTTGTCTCACCTGACTGCGAGACCGGTATGAGAAGAGTCTCATCATCAACACGCTCGTAGTTCTTGAACTCCGATGCTATAAGTGCCTGTGCTTCGATTCCAGCTTTCTGGAGGAAATAAACGCCCAAAAGGGAAGCGTGGTAGCTCGTTCCCGAAGCAGTAAAGATAACCTTTTCGTGTTTCCCCAGCGCTTCAGTGAATTCACACAGCCTTTCCTTCTGTGTAGTGTTTATAGAGTTTTCCAGCCTTGCCAAGGCCTGTGGGATCTCCTCTATCTCCTTGTGCATGTAGTGCTCGAATTCTTCCTTGTCCGAGGTTTTCTGGTCCCATTGAACTTGCCTGAATTTCTTTTCTACTTCCCTTCCTTCTAAGTCCTTTACCCGGAGCTCACCGTTTTGTATTGACGCGTACTGATCGTCTTCGAGGAACAACACCTTTTCGGTGTAAGGAGAGAACGCGTAGACGTCGGACGCGACAAAGATCTCTCCTTGCCTAACACCTATAACGATAGGCGAACCGTTTTTCATAACGTAAAGGCTTTCGTCTTCTGGGTCAAGCAGTGCTATAGCGTAGCTGCCTTC
>PWIB01000002.1 GCA_003555465.1 Candidatus Aenigmatarchaeota archaeon
GAATCCAATTAAACCGCAGCCTCCACCGCTTGTGGTGCTTCCCCGCCAATTCCCTTAAGTTTCATCCTTGCGGACGTACTCCCCAGGCGGCCCGCTTAACACCTACGCTACGGCACAGCGCCTCCACGTAGGAGACGCTACACCAAACGGGCATCGTTAACGGCCTGGACTACGGGGGTATCTAATCCCCTTTGCTCCCCAGGCTTTCGTCCCTCACCGTCGGAGCCGTTCCAGCCGAGCGCTTTCGCCACAGGTGCTCCTCCTGGAATGACAGCATTTTACCGCTACTCCAGGAGTAGCCTCGGCCTCTCCCGGTCCCAAGCCTGATAGTTTCCCCAGCCACCCCTACGCTTTAACGCAGGATTTCACTGAGGACCCATCAGGCCGGCTACGGACGCTTTAGGCCCAATAATCGTGACTACCACTTGGGGCACGGGTATTACCGCGGCGGCTGGCACCCGTTTTTCCCACCCCTTATTCCAAGAGCTTTTTACACTCAAGAAAAGCCCTGGCAATGCCAGGACGCTCGAGATTCCTTTATCGCGCTTTCACGCATTGTAAAAGTTCCGTGCCTGCTGCGCCCCGTAGGGCCCGGACTCGTGTCTCAGAGTCCGTCTCCGGGCTCCGTCTCTCAACGCCCGTATGGATTATAGGCTTGGAGGTCCGTTACACCCCCAACGACCTAATCCATCGCAGTCCCATCCTCAGGCGTCGGAACGTTTCGGAAAGGGAACATTCCAGTATCCCTTTCCTATCGAGGATTAGTCCCAGTTTCCCGGGGTTATCCTCGTCCTGAGGGTAGGTTGACTACGTGTTACTGAGCAGTCTGCCGGGTGCGCGAAGCACCCTCGGCTCGCATGGCTAAATCGAATCCCGATAGCGGTAGCCTCCGGCAGGATCAACCGGAATTGGAAGTAGAAGACAAAGTCTTCTCAAGCCTCCATAATACACCAACTACATTTGGCTACTGAAACCTCTCGGTTTCATTTCTCGGGTTTCCTACATCAGAAGAGATGAAGCTCCCTTCCTCATCATTTCTTCGTGCCTGGAATTTTGGTCATCGCTGGACGTCTAAAACGTCCAAGGCTCAACTACGCCGGCACGCCTTAACAGCGTAAAACAATTCAGAGTGAGGTTTAAATATCTTACGGCAACCCCACCAAAAACCGCGCAGCCCTAGATTAACATTGGAACTATTTAAAGGTGAAATAGAGAGGGCCGGGACCGAGATTCGAACCCGGGCTAAGGGCTCCACAGGCCCTCGTGCTAAACCGCTACACCATCCCGGCCATGTTTTATTTGACCTTCTCAACTACTTCCTCTAAGCTTATTAATTTTTCCTCACCGGACTCCATATCTTTCACTGTAACCTTGCCTTCCTCGAGATCTCTTTCTCCAACTATGATTACCTTCTCAGCACCTATGGAATTAGCGTAGTTGAGCTGCGCCGAAACGTTTCTGTCCTTGAGGTCTGTTTCCACAACGAGGTCTTCGTCTCTGAGGTCGTTGACGATTTCCGTGGTTTCGGTCCTTACGCTTTTCGAGACAGGAAGTACATATACGTCCGTTTTCAGCTTCTCTTCAGGCCAGACACCTTCCCTTCTCATAAGTTCTTCGATGACAGCGTCGCCTATTGCAAAACCGACTGCGGGAACCTCCTCGCCCCCGAACAGCTCGACGAGCTCGTCGTATCTACCGCCTCCGCATATAGCACGTAACTCGCCCTTCTTATCAAATACCTCAAACACAAGACCTGTATAGTAGTCCAGTCCGCGGACTATAGACATGTCCAGTTTAACGGTTCCGAGGACTCCGTATCCTTCAAGTAGGCCCTTTAACTCCTTCATCCTCTCAAGCTCTTCTTCCGCGTCACCGGAAACCAGCCTCTCCAGTTCGCGCAACTTCTCGCTCAGTGGACCGCTTATACATACGATTTCTTCCACACTTTCTGCCTTTCCTCTATCAAGACCGATATCCTCTAGCTCCCCGAGAAACTCTTTACGGGACATCTTCTCCCTGTCGTCTATAACTTCCATGACCTCTCTCTTGTCCTGTATACCTTCCTTCCCCAGAACTTCCTCGACGAGGTTTCTGTCGTTTATCAAAACCTCGACAGCGTCTTCAACGTCTAGCTCTCTCATAGTTTCAACGAGAACAGCTATTATCTCCGCATCCGCCTCCACGGAATCGGCGCCGAATATATCCACGTCCGTCTGGTAGAACTCACGCAACCTTCCCTTCTGCGTCTGCTCGTACCTCCACCGCTTCGAAGTCGAATACCACTTCACCGGCTGGTTCAACGACTTTTCAGAGGCCAGAACTCTGGCGCGTGAAGGCGTCTGCTCCGGAATCAACGTGACCTTCCTCTCGCCCTTGTCCTCGAAGCTGTAGGTCTGGTCCACCAGCTCCTCACCACTTTTCACCTCGAACAGTTCCATCTTCTCCATGGACGGAAGGTCAATCTCCCTGAAGCCGAACTTTCTTACAACATTTTCAACTCTATCAAAGATCTCTCTTCTCGCAGCCATTTCCTCGGGCAGGAAGTCCCGGAAGCCCTTCAAACTTTCGAATTTCATAGGAAATACCCTTTGTTTCAACAATTAAATATGCTGGCATCAGAACTTAAACTATACGAGGTCGTCTATACGTATGTTCTTCCTGTCCTTGCTGAAAGCTGAGGGGAGATAAATGTAGTATTCACCCTCCTTCATCTCCACGATGAGCGGAATCTCCTCCAGAAGCTTCCTGAGGTTTATCTCGTAGACTCCGGGTTCCTCTACCTTTATGGACTCGAGGTCGAACTCCATCGCTTCCTTCAGTCTCTTCTTGGCTTCCTCTTCCTCCTCAAGGTTCTCCATGAACTCTTCGACGTCCTGTACTATCGTGTCTCTGTCCTTGTCGGATAGGCTTTTGTCGCCTTCAAAGACGAAGAGTTTCTGGCCGCAGTTGCTGCAGCCTTCCATAAGCTCGTCGGACTCTTCTTCTAAAGTCTTACCACAGTTTAGACATTTGTGCGGCACGGTTTCACTCCAGCTTGGCTATCATTGATATGGCGTCCTTGTCCTCCTCCACCTTCTCCATGACGTCCGAGGATCCAACTATAAGGAGACCGTTCTTCTGAGGTTTGCCTGTTATAGTCCCAAGAATCTTCTCTATCCAGTTTTCCCTGGCGTCGAAGCCTGAAAACTCTATACCTGGAAAGTCCTCGTCACATTCTTCCATCGACTTCTCTATAAGCTGAGTCTTTTCCTGTGGAGTAAGCGCTTCCTCAAGAACAAGAATATTTTCGTCCTTGACACCGTCCATTATCATGTCAAGCTTGTCCTCGAAGGCCTTTTCCTGGAGCCTGAGCTTCGAGAGAAATTCTATCTTTACACCGTCCTTGTTTTTCTTTTTCTTCGCCATTGGAACACCTTCAGACGTTTTCAACTATCTTTCTGTACAGGTCGTCCATGTTCTCCTTTTCCTTCGCTGATATCTGTGTGAAGTTGTACTGCGGGAACGCGTCCTTTATACTCTCAGGATCTGCTTCTTCCAGGTCGGTCTTGTTGGCCACAAGTATTATAGGAATGTCCTTGGCCTCTAAATTGCCTAGAATGGTCACGTTGACCTGCGTGTAGGGATCGTCCGTGGAATCAAAGACAACCAGAACAGCGTCGACTTTATCGAGCCACTTTATAGCTTCTACAACTCCCTTTGTTGCCTCTTTGCTTCTTACCTTTGCCTCATCCTCATCGATTCCGTGGTCCACGAACTCCTTGTAGTCGACCTTTGTAGAGATGCCTGGCATATCCAGAAGGTTCATCGAGATCTCCTTGCCGTCGCTCTTCAGGTCCACCTTCTCCTTCTTCTGTACGGCTCTTGTCTCGTGGGGGACCTCGGAAGCGCTACCCATCTCTTCCCCTGTGAACTCCTCAGAAATTCTGTTTGCCAGGGTAGTTTTCCCTGTGTTAGGAGGGCCGTATATGCCGAGCTTTATCTGGTCTTTGTTTCCGAAAAGGCCGGACAGCAACTTCTTTAATCTCTCCAACATCTCTACCAAAACTAAGTTCTGGAGCAAAATATAAAAGTGTTTCTTATAACCAACTACGCGGTAAGAATTTCACATTCCTTTAGTTCAGTTCCTTCGACCACAACCAGCATGCACGTCTTTCTTCCGTCGACGCCTGTAGCGCTTCCCGGATTCAGGAGTACGGTTCCTCTTTTCTCCGTCCGGAAGGGCTTGTGCGTGTGTCCTGTGACCAGGACGTCGGCCTTCAAGAGATCTGCGAACTCCATGAGCTTTTCAGGCCTTGCCTTTTCTTTTTTGCACTCATCTTCGTTTCTGCAGGTCCTCTCCATTTCTCCTCTCGCCTCCTCGTCCTCTTCTATAACATCGTCAACCTGGTGTCCATGAACAACTCCGAACTTCATTTCCTCCACAGCGACCAGGTCCTGCTCCGGTAGATCCATGAAGTCCTCTTCGCCCTTGACAGCCCTCACGTCAGCCTTCTCGAAGAGCTCGTCCAGGACAGCGTCTTCAGTGAGATCGCCGGTGCATATTATCAGGTCACAGTCCTCCGCTTCCTCCAGGAACTCTTCCGGAATCTTCTTTCCCTTTTCGGGGATATGCATGTCACCTATCAACAGAACTCGCATAGCTTACCTCTAAGACTCCAAACTTTTAAATCTCTTTGAACTAGGAATAGGTATGAACTGGCTTAAAGAATGGGCTGAACAGGCGAAGGAGGTTCTTCTAAGTCCTTCTGACTTCTACGACGACCTCGACAGAAGGAAGAACTACAAGTATCCGATAAAGTTTGCAGTGACCTCGGGAATAGTTTCTGCTATACTTATTTTTATAGTACAGGAGATCCAGCTCTTGGCCGTTGCAGGCTTTGAAGTCCCTGCACAGATGACAGGCCTCAGAGGACTTGTACTTCTTCTCGCTGCCGGTGTCTTCGGAGGAACCGCCGGCCTTTTGATAAACTCCGGTTTCATACACATTTTCTCTGTCCTGTTTGGCTTCAAAGGTTATCAGAAGACAACGGAGGCGGTTTCCTATCCAACAGCTATAAACGCGCTTCTAAGCTGGATTCCCCTGGTAAATATATTTGCATTTTTCTACATACTGTACGCTGAAGTAAGAGGTATGGAGAAGATACATGGGATGAGCACAGGAAAGGCACTTGCATCGGTAATATTAGGTATGATACTCCTTGCAGTAACTGTCTTCGGATTCATTCTTGTAACTTCCCCTTACTTTTACGAATCCCTTGACCTCACAGCACACCATGACACAGCAACCGTAGTTGAAGCAGTATTCTAAGAAATAAAGTTCCTAAAAGCCGCCGAACTGTTTCATCATCTTCTTCAGGTTGCCTTTCATACCTCCCCTCCCGCCCTTGAACATCTTCATGGCCTTCTTGGACTGCCTGTAAAGCTTTATCAGCTCTGAGACGTTTTCCACGTCGGTCCCGGAGCCCTCGGCTATCCTCCTCTTCCTGGAGGAGTCTATGATCTTTGGATCCTCCTTCTCCTCGGGCGTCATCGAGTCTATTATGTAGTTGTACAGCTCCATCTTCTCCTCCTGCATATCTATCATTCCGTCGGGCAGCTTCGACTTACTGAAACCTGGAATCTTTCCCATGACCTCGTCCAGTGAGCCCATTGACTGCACCTGCTCCATCTGGCTCTGGAAGTCTTCAAGGGTAAACTCACCTTCCATCATCTTTTTTGCCTGCTCCGCAGCCTCTTCCTCGTCCACCCTTTCAAGAAGACCTTCTAAATCACCGTAGCCGATAAGCTGCGAAACGAAACGCTCGGGATCGTACTTCTCCAGGTCCTTCATCTCCTCTCCTGTACCTATGAACTTGACACTGGCGCCTGTGGCTGCACAGGCGGAGAGGGCTCCACCACCTTTAGCTGTGCCGTCCATCTTTGTTACAGCAACGCCGGTTATATCCAGTTCTTCCTGGAACCTTTTCGCTTGCTTACCGGCCTGTTGTCCCATGTCCGCGGGTATAACAAGGAACCTTTCATCCGGCTCTAGAATATCATTCAAAGTGGTTATCTCCTCGATCATATCGTCGTTCAACGCGTCCCTGCCCGAGGAGTCGACTATAACGACTTCCTCCTCCACTTCCTCCAGAGCGTCCTTGAGAACAGCTGCAGAGTCTTCTTCGTCCGCGTCTCCGTAGACAGGAATGTCCAGCTTCTCGCCTATCTGCTTGAGCTGGTCGTATGCTGCTTCCCTGTAGGTGTCGCACGCAACAAGAGCGGGCTTCAGGCCACGGTTCTTGTAGAACTTCGCGATCTTCCCTGCGGTGGTTGTCTTCCCTGCTCCGAAGGTTCCCATGAGAAGTATCTTGCTCTCCTGGACAGGTATTTCTGCTTCCTCCTTTCCTAGAAACTTCACAAGCTCCTCGTAGACTATGTTTACTACGTGCTCCTTTTCGGTAAGACCCTCAGGTGGATCTTCATCCAAGGCTCTCTTCTTTATAGACTCTGTCAGATCGAAGACAAGCTCAACGTCTGCGTCCGACTGTAGCAGAGCGCGCTGTATGTCCTTGCAGGCCTCCTTTATCACCTCTTCATTCACAAGACTCTTGCCACTGATTTTATCGACTGCTTTCTGTATTCCTTCGGACAGGTTGTCGAGCACCATACCCTACCTTTCCGTCCTCAGACTTAAAAATTTGCTCACGGGGAAAAATTAATTAACCGATAAAAAGAAAGCGTATGCATGCTAGCAGAGCTTGCCGAAGGACTTCACCTCGAGATGACCACCTACCAGATATACGCGCTTTTCTTCCTTCTCGGGTCTTTGGCTGTCTCCTCTATAAGCGATATAAAGAAGACGGCAGCACAGAAGGAGTTCTTCCACTTCTGGATTGTTTTCACCTTGGTTATGTTCGTCGTTGACCTCTACCCGAGACTAGTCACAGGCGGTGGAATTACTATGTTCTCAGCCAAGTGGGGACTTATAGTTGCATTCAGCGTGCTTTCTTCGCGTAAGGTCGGTGTTCTCTTCGGACTTGCTAAGATGGACGTCGCGGCTGTAGCTGCTGTTTCCTCACTTTTCAACATCTACACGCTTGTGGTTTTTTACGTACTTCTGAAGGTTATCTCACTTGTTCAAAGACCTCTGCTTAGCTCAGGTAAAAGATACCCCTTCCTGCCTGTTGTACTGACCTCTGCCGCCGTAGTTCTTCTGTCGAACCTATACTTTATTTAGTTGAATGAGAAGTAACAACTATGAAGGTCGTGGGACTGGACCTTGCAGGAAAGGAGGAGAACGAAACAGGCTTCTGTCTTCTTGAACCTCCTGAAGTAAGGACCGAAATACTCAAGACCGATATAGAGATTCTCGAGGTTGTCAAAGGTGCCGATCCGGATCTGATAGCCGTGGACGCGCCCCTGAGCTTCCCCGAAGAAGGAATGTACCGAGACTGCGACGAGAAGCTGAAGGACAGGGGCTACGACGTGCTTTCTCCTAACTACCCCGGCATGGAAGTCCTAGTAAGACGAGCCAAAGGGCTCGTCAACAAGCTAAAAAATATAGACGACTTTGAGATAGTCGAGGTATTTCCGAGAGCTTCCGAGAAAAATCTACAGGTCAAGAAGACAAAAAATCTAACCGAGGACGAGTTCGACGCGCTGCTTTGTGCTATCACAGGAAAAAAGTATTTACGCGACGAGTACGAAGACCTGGATGGAATAATAGTTCCCGTGAATACAGATGGAAAGTGAAAATGAAAATATACTTGAGAGCAAACCTTCGATGCTTGTTGTAGCTGCCGTGATAGTCTTTGCTTCCCTCCTTGTTTTCTCTTCGGATGGTGAGATACCGGAGATTCCTGTGGACGACGAAGGCTTTGTGGAGGCGGATGTCTTCCTTCAGGACCAGAACCTTCAGCTAGTCCACAACTGCTACGCACTGTCAATGACCGTAGGTGTGGAACAGGCCAGGTCTATAGAACAAGGCTTAGAAAACGAGCTGTGGGAAAGGCCTGGAAGCCACGATCTTATGATAGATGCACTCAGAGGCTATGATGTGGAGGTAGCGATGGTAAGGGTCCACGATATGAGGGACGGTGCCTATATAGCTGATCTGTTCCTACACAAGGAAGAAACCGTTTACAGGCTTGACTCCAGACCCAGCGACGCTGTGGC
>PWIB01000048.1 GCA_003555465.1 Candidatus Aenigmatarchaeota archaeon
AGACGCTGAATCGCGACTCGAGAACTCTTACGCCTTCTTCGGAGGTTACGTAGGCGACGGTAACATCACCACAAATATAACCCTCGAGGAAAAGGACGTGATTCAAAACGTCACTATGGAGGTGGATGCAGGAGGAAACTTTACACTGTTCATAAACGACGAGGAGTCAGGGCATTACGTGCCGGAAGAAGGAATCTTGAGAGCAGATAAATGGAATATAGACGAGGAGCATTGGGACAACTTTCAGGAGGGTGAAAACAGACTCCAATTCAACTTCACCGGCGACAACGAGTCAATATCAGGTGGGTTTATCCGTGTAAACTACAACCTTACGGATGTATACTACACACGCACGGAACCAGGTGTCGAAAAGTATAGTTTTCCTGGTATAGAAGGTATAATAAACCTTTACGACGGCTTGGAGATACCTGGGCCGGTGGAAAGCTTAGAAGGTTATCTGAAATATGACTCCTCCGCTGACCTCTTCCTAAACCTTGGAAACGTGACGGTATATGAGACGGGCGATGATCCTGAAATAACGAACCAAAAAATGGAAAACAAGCTAGATGAAGGAGGCATGGACTACGAAGCCATAGGAGGTGAGACTGTTCCTCTGCGTTTGGGTGTCAAAGACCTCAGAGACCTTCCTGGAATAGACGCTGATCCTGACGCTGTCGCGACAACGGACGTTTCTGGTAACATGGACGCGAGATTGCATGAGTCCGAATACCATGATAAATGGGAGGCTGCCGAGGATGCAACAGAGCTTTTCCTTGACATATTTGAGAACGCGACGAAGGCTCGTGCAGGCCTAACTGCCTTTAACGATGAGATATATTCGTACTATCCTCTTACCAATGATACAGAAGCGCTGAGAAACGAACTTGGTGAATGGGATACAGGCGGTCCGACTTGTATAGGCTGCGGTATACTTAAGTCGACTACTTCTCTTATGACAAGAGAATATCCGCCACATAGAGATCTCAAGACCGTTCTGGAAAACGGCAGTACATGGAGTTTTTCTACGGAACACGAGGAAGGCTGGGAGGAACCCGGCTTCGACGACTCGGAATGGAGCAGGCAAAGCGCTCCACTCGGCCCTGGTCAAGGAATGGATGAGTCCGATGACTACTATTTCAGGACCTCCTTTGACTACCTTCCAATAGAGTACAGGAAACCTTTTCTTTCACTTCTCTCAGGAGGCGAGTTGGATGTCTATATCAATGGCGAGAAGGTCCACAGCTCCTGGGACGTAGGTGAAGGTAAATACTGGGATGAAATAAGAGGTAGATGGGATCAGACAACCGGTTTGTGGCACCCCACTGGGAACAGAAAAATCACAGGCGAGGTTTCCTGGTATTTCGGCATAGAGGAAGACTACCATTACAGAACAAATGAAAAGGAGAACGGAACTCTTGTCTCACCATGGCTGGAAAATCCAGACGACGGCGAGCTTACATTCAGTCACTGGCTTGACAAGGGAAGTGATCATACTGCAGTTGTTGATGTCGATTACGGGGAGGGTTGGGAGCTACTGGAAGAACTGGAAAGCACAGACGGACAGTGGGAGAACGTATACGTGGACTTGGAAGATAGTGAAGAAGTCAGGTTCAGATTCAGGTTTGACAGCGAGGGGGAAGTCAACAACGAATACGAGGGCTGGTATGTGGATACCGTCTCTTTAGGTGGTTTCAGGAGCGAGCTGATATCCGAGGATCTTATGCAGGACGAAGGAAACGTTATCGCGGTTCACTTCAAACCCGACGGGGAAGATGCTTCGTTCGATGCGAGAATATCTGCAGGTGAGTATAGATACAGGTCAACAGTTGTTCTTTCCGGTGGAGATTCGAACCAGCCCACGGAGATGGTTGAAGGGCCATATTACGAGGATTATTTTGATGAGGAGTGGGAAGAGGGTAATGAAGTACATCATACTGTAGAGGCGGCCTGTAGAGCTCACATGAAGCACGACATAACAGTTCATGCAGTGGCCTTTGTGGATGAGGACGAGGAAACCGCCATAGAAGAGATGGAGAAGGCCGCCGACTGTGGAGGAGGTGAGTTTTATCTCGTGGATCCTGACGAACTTGTGGAGGTCTACGAGCAGATAGCCTATGATATACTAGAAGCGGCTATGGAGGAGCAGAGGGTAATACCCGAGGAAAGGGTCGAGGACAGACTTTACCAGGAATCACATATAAATATAACATACGAAGAGGAAGTTGATTCTTTGGGTTACGGAGAAGTTCCTCTGAGCTTCGAAACCGACAGGTTCGGAGGCGAAGTTGGTGAGAGGAGCCAAGGAGGGGTCTACATCAGTGAAGCTGCTAGACCTCTGGAAGCGAGAGTCACTTCCTATCCGTCCAGATTCTGGACTTCACTGGCAAATATAACAAATGATGATGTAAATAAAAACTTCTACAACCTGTCGGACTACGGCGAAGAGTACACGGAGCTTGGAGATCCACATACGGTCAGGATACCTGTGGAATATATGGATCAAGGAGACAACACTGTTTATATTGATACAGCTAGGGAGCCTGGAAACTATACAGGTGGCTCACCTCACAGCAGAGTCATATACGATGTAGCTGTAAACGGCTCCGTTGGCTATGGCGATTCCTTTGAGAATTATGAAGGCGGCATTGTAGAGGTCAACCTTTCGACAGGTGAAACATACGAGGTTCAGGTAGGTGAAAGCTCCGAGGCATGTGATTACTCTGAAGATGCTCTTTGCGATGTAGTCAAGAGGCTTCTTGGCAAGCTGGATGTCAACGACGATGGAAAGGTCGATCTGAGAATTTCAGAGGAGGACCTGGAGTTTGACGATACGAGGATAGGAGGTGTTCCCTATCTTTGGGGTCCTGGAACCTTTACGATGAAGGTGTGGTGAAAGTATGCAAGGACGAATAATAAATAAAAGAGAGAAGGTGGTTAGATGAATCTCGGAGACTCCGGTCAGTTCTTCTCTATAATAACAGTACTTTTGATTCTGCCCTTGGTTGCATTGTCTATAACCTTCGGCGAGTCCATGCGAGGCCACGGAAGTGATATAGGTGAGCAGGTCAGACTGACGAGCAGCTATTACCATTACCATTCGCTAAACGAGGACCTTGTCAGAACTTCCAATAAGGTTGGAAGAAGGTCTCTTCTTTCGGCTATAACCGAAGTAGTTGATGAAGGAGAGGGTCTTAACTCCTCCGAGGAGACCTTGCAGGAACTTTTTGTTAACGGGACTGTTGACGGAGAAAGCCATCCTCTTATGAACAGATCAGGTGTTGATGAGTGGGTGGAAAGTATTGAGAGGATATCTTCAGAGAGAGGTTACGAAGTTAGCTTGGAGCGTGATCAACCTGAAGTAAAAATGACCGAACCCTTTGTGGTTTCCTTTCCCTTTGAATACAGTTTTGGTATGAAGGACAAGGACGGTATGTTCAGGCTTGAAAAGGAGAAAACCGCGCCGACGAAGGTAAATATCGAAGGTCTCGAGGACCCTATAGTTGCTTTGGGTACAGGTGGTATGTACAGCCTTACAGTAGAGTCCTGCGGCTTTGAATACACCGTTAAGGAGTTAGCCAGAGGCGAGGGAAGCAATTCCTGGGCTTCAGGCGAGGCTATTGTTGTTGAAGAAGAACTTCCAGATATAGAAGAGGAAGAAAAGGTTCTTGTTACCGGGAACGAAGAGCTTGAGGAGGAAATAAACAGTTTTGCAGGTGCCGTGCTTGGTTTCGATGTCGATGGTAGCGACATTAACGTCCCGTATGTCGTCGACGAAGAAGTCGATCTGGATAGTTTTGAAAACGGTAATAGAGTTGTGGTCGAGGGCGACCTTGGAGAAGCCTGGGAGGTTGAAAACCTGTACAGGATGTGGAGAAATAGCTGTTACATGGGCTCAGGAAACGCGCCGTCCTTCATGCAACGTCTTGAATATGAACTATACGGTAGTGACTACGGTATAAATGTTCTCGTTAACAAGGGCGAACTTGAAGAAGCCGGAGTTGACGTAGAGGATAGACCGAACCCGGCGCACATTTATTTTAGTGATGAAGACGTAGAGAAATGTAGGGTAAAAGGTATGCCGGATTCATTTGCAGTCGATGCTGAGGACTCAACAGGTATTGTAAGCCAATCTTTAAAATTCAACTGTGAGTAAGTTAAACTATGAAGATAATAGAGACAGGAATTGATGAGATAGTCGAGTACCTTCATGAGGCGAAGAGCTCAGACCTTGAAGAGCTTTCCGAGAAGTTTGATTATCCCGAAGGAGTTATAGAGGAGTGGTTGAAGGCGCTTGAAGAGCACGGTGCCGTAGAGATAGATTACAGTATAACAGGGATGAAGGTTAAAATAGTGGAGAAAGACTATAAGGACAAGGCAAAGGAGGAGGTCAAGAAGAGCAAGGAAGAGGACCACGTATGTGATAGCTGTGGAAAAAGCTTTGATACGAAGAAAGGTTTGAAAATTCACAGGGGAATTAAGCACAAGGACGGTGATTGAAATTTCAGAGGATATTAAAAAGGAGTATGTGGTCGAAGCTGACAACGTTGAGACAGATGTAAAGGTCGTTGAAAGATCCGAGGACCACGTTCCACGATATTTAGTTGACTACCCTGAGTTCGAGGAAGCCACCCAGACGATTCTTGATGATATAAAGGAGGAGATTACACAGGAGCTGGATATAGAGGAAAGGGAAATACTTGACCCCAAGTCTATGGATAAGATAAAGCAAGAGTTCCTCGAGACCTCAAAAAGAGTTGCCTCAGACTTTTTCCCGAAGCTTTCGGAGGATAAGATAAAGGTTATTTCAGGAAGGCTTACACATCAGATGTACGGTCTCGGTAGACTTGAAATTCTTTTGAGGGACGATGACCTCGAGGAGCTTGTTGTTAACTCCTCTGATGAACCTGTATGGGTATACCACAAAGAGTTCGGCTGGCTGAAGACTGATATAACCCTTGAGTCAGAAAAGAAGATATACAACTACTCTTCCGTCATAGGAAGAAGGGTAGGTAAGCAGATAACAAACCTACAACCTCTTCTGGACGCGCACCTTCCAAGTGGCGACAGGGTAAATGCTACACTGTTTCCTATTTCGACACAGGGCAACACTATAACGATAAGAAAGTTTGCAAGGAATCCATGGACTATAACACATTTCATAGATCCGGAGCTGGGGACCCTTTCCAAGGAGTTGGCCGCTCTCATATGGCTTTCTATGCAGTATGAAATGAACATGCTGATAGCAGGAGGCACAGCTTCTGGAAAGACAGCCCTTCTGAATACACTAACTCCGTTTATACCTCCGAATCAGAGGATAGTGACTATAGAGGACACGAGGGAGCTTAACCTACCCCAATACTTGCACTGGGTTCCTATGACCACGAGAGAGTCGAATCCTGAAGGTAAGGGAGAGGTCAGTATGCTGGACCTTATGGTCAATTCGCTCAGAATGCGCCCCGACAGGATAATGGTCGGTGAGATAAGGGAAAAGAAGCAGGCAGAGGTTCTGTTTGAAGCTATGCTTACCGGACATTCAGTTTATGCGACGCTCCATGCAAATACGGCGCAGGAAGTCAAGAGAAGGATGGCGAACCCACCTATCAATATTCCTAAGACTATGCTTGAGTCCCTTCACCTTACTTCAGTCCAGTACAGAGACAGAAGGACAGGAATAAGGAGAACGAGGGAGCTTGCAGAGATAGTTCCGAGGACCAAGAGGAAGGGAGAAGGTGTTGATCTGAACGTCAGGACGCTTTACAGATGGAAGCCTGATACCGATACCTTCGAAAAGATCAGGGAATCGGAAAGGCTCATAGGGGAAATAAAGGACCATACTTCGATGTCGGAAAGCGAGATACAGGAAAACTTGAGAGAGAAACAAGAAGTTCTTCAATGGTTTCTTGATAACGACCTGAAGACTACGAACTCCGTGGGAAAGGTGGTTGCTGAGTATTATAACGACAAAGGAAAGGTCCTTGACCTTGTAAGGGACAATGCAAGTCCAGATAAACTTCTCGCAGATGAAGTCATAAAGGAGCTGAAGAAAAGGGGGTTACGTGACTGAGGAACCTATATCAATTCCGATAGTTCCCTTTCCTATGGAGAAGGCTCTCAAGGTTTCCAAAAAACTCAGATTCATAGGCGAGAAGCTTGCTCCTTCTGTTCCACACTTGAAGAAAAGTCTCTACCAGGCTGAAATGGATATAGATCCTGTTCTACACGTAAGTCTTGCAGTCTTCACTGGAATTTTCTATGCCTTTATGATGGGAGGCCTCGTTGCGTTCATATCTATAATGGCCACGGGCTCCATTGGAATTCTTGCACCACTTCTTTTCGTGGTTTTTTTCTTTGTGCCCTTTTGGTACGTTAACTTTTATCCAGCACTCGTGGCCAAGAGAAGGGTCAGTGACCTGGAGAAGAACCTTTTGTTTGCCTTGCGCCACCTCCTTATAGAGGTAAGGGCAGGCGTTCCCCTTTTCGATGCTATGGTTGGAGTTTCTAAGGGTTATGGTAGCGTTAGCGAGGAGTTCAGGAAGATCGTCCAGGAGGTCAACTCAGGAAGGGACCAGGAGGACGTCTTAGATGAAGCCGCGAAGAGGAGTCCTTCACTTTACTTTCGCCGTGCCCTCTGGCAGGTTGTCAATGCGCTTCAAGGAGGAAGCGACGTTTCAAAGGCCTTGGAAGCTATAACTGACAACTTTGCTGATAGGCAGATAAACAAGATAAACAGGTACGGGGAGGAGTTGAATCCCTGGACTATGATGTATATGATCGTCGCGGTTATCCTGCCTTCTATAGGCATAACTTTTTTGATAATTTTAACTAGCCTTACAGGAATGAATATACCCGGGATAATATTCCCTCTGATAATTTTTGGCCTTGCAATGTTCCAGTTTTTCTTTATGGGATTTGTCAAAAGTAAAAGGCCTTCGGTGAGCTTTTAGGTGATTTTGATGAGGTATGAAAGTATAGGAAGAAAGTTGCCCTGGCAGAAGAAGTTTGATGAGCTTTTGACCTATTCGGGGTACCACAGTTCCCCGGTAAACAGATTTTTAGGCTTTCTATTGCTTTTGAGTCTAGCCTTGGCAGCCGGAAGCTCGGTATTCGTATTAATTTTCACAGGAAACGTTGTCTACACTTTGGCGACCTTCCTTTCCGTTTTCGTAGGCATCCATATAGCCCCCTTTGGATACTTTAGTATGGTCGCAAGTAAGAGAGCGAAGGAGGTTGATTCTATACTTCCCGATGCTCTGCAGCTTATGGCTGCTAACATAAGGGCAGGAATGACGACTGAAAGGGCGATCTGGCTTTCCGCGAGGCCGGAGTTCGGTCCCCTTGAAAAGGAAATCCACAAGGTTTCGTCCAAGGTTATGGGAGGGAAGCCTCTGTCTGAGGCGCTTGATGAGATGAGTGACCGTATAGACTCTGAGCTCCTTGACAGGGCTGTAAAGCTTATGACCGAGGGTATAAGGTCTGGGGGAGAGATGGCGACTTTGCTCGATGAAACTGCAGGAGATATAAGAACTGCGCAGAACATGAAGGAGAAGGTGAAATCGAACGTTACTATGTATTCGATGTTCATAATATTTGCATCCGTGCTAGGAGCCCCGCTGCTTTTCGCACTTTCTGTCTATTTCATAGAAGTCACTTCCAGTCTCTGGGTAGAGGAAATGGTCGCTACAGATGGGTTTGGTGATATGGGCGGAGGGGCTATGTTGTCTATGGAGGGGCCTGATATAGATGCCTCCACGCTTCAGCTTTTCTCCATAGGAGCAATCTCAGTTACCACTTTCTTCGGTGGGATGATCATAGGAATGATACAAGAAGGAAATTCCATTAGTGGACTTAAGTACTCGCCCTTCATGCTGGCAGCAGGCCTCGCGGTTTTCTTCGTGGCGAATATACTCGTTACAAGGGTCTTCGGAGGATTCGTAGGGCTCTGAAAGACATAAAGGAAAAATAAATAAGAAAAAGGAGGGGTACTCCTCTTTAAAATGGTGGGGGTTTTGTCAGTTTGGATGTCCTCTAAGCTTCACCAATCAGGTTGCAAGTGGACGTCTGATCATCGAGTGCACCGTCGTAGGTGAATGTAACGTCAATGTCTACTTGGTCACC
>PWIB01000053.1 GCA_003555465.1 Candidatus Aenigmatarchaeota archaeon
CGTGATGGATTGCTTACGGAGATAGTAGTTACAAGGGTAACAGGTGCTCCTCTACCTGAAGTAACTGTAGCATGGATACCTTACGCTATAACTGTATGCACACTCACAATAATATTCTCGGTGTTCTGGGCAAAGACCTCCGGCCAGGACTCAAAGACCGTTGCAGAAAAGATACACAACATGGGAATGTCAGTCCCTGGTTACAGAAGGGACAAGAGGATAATTGAGAGGATACTCGACCGCTACATACCTTATCTGGCGGTTCTCTCAGGACTGTTTATAGGACTACTGTCTGTGTTCTCGGACTTCTTCGGAGCCGTCGGAGGAGGTATAGGAATCCTTCTGGCTACGATGATAATATACAGGCTGTACGAAGAGCTTGCACAGCAGCACATGGAGGACATGCATCCCGCCCTGAGACAGTTCATGGGCGAATAAACTTTTAACAGAGGAAACAAAGGTTAATATGGTGTGGAAAAATGGTATTTGACAATCCAGTAACAGGAGTCTTTCTGATATCCGTAGCCACGAGCTTCGTGATTTCGCTCCTCTACAAGTTCCTCATGGACCAGGAACAGTTACAGGAAATAAAGGACAAGATGAACGAGCTTCAGGAGAAGTCAAAGGAGGCAAGGGAAGAAGGCAACGAGGAAGAGGCTATGGAGTACACTCAGAAAACGATGAAGCACAGCAAGGAGCAGATGAAGATGCAGTTCAAGCCCATGATAGCCACCTTCATAATAATAATTCCTATATTCTGGTTCGTGCTCCCGGGTCTTTACCCTTCAGCAACAGTAAACCTCGCCGAGACCGATACCCTGGAATACGAAGGCGTCGAGAGGACAGTCTCACTTGAATCCGAGGATCCCCTTGAAGTAAACGTCGACGGTGAAGTTATACAGGAGAACGGAGTCATAAGAATGAATGGCTACAGGTTGAAGCTGAGCGAGTACAGGGCCAACGAGGAAGAGCTGGAGTTTTCAAGGGTAGCTGTTCAACTTCCTGTTTCTCTGCCTTTCTGGGGCAGTGCTCTAGGCTGGCTTGGATGGTATATTCTAGTTTCCCTGGGTATGTCCCAGGTATTCAGAAAGCTTATGGGAGCAAGACCATGAAGCGGGAGTTCAAGTTCAGGGAGGCTGTAGTTTCTGATCCACGCTTCGGTAAGTATCCAGGCTCGAGAAGCGTAGAAGAGATGATAGAAAGAGGTATAGTAGTTCTCGACAAGCCGAAGGGACCTACTTCACATCAGGTCACAGGCTGGGTCAAGGATATCTTCAGTATAGACAGGGCAGGGCATACAGGTACTCTGGACCCAAAGGTAACAGGCGTCCTTGTAATAGGTCTGAGCAAGTCCACGAAAGCTATGCCTGTTTTAAGCAACCTCGACAAGGAGTACGTCGCGGTCGTGGTTCTTCACGATGAAGTGGGTGAACAAGAAGTCGAAGAAGTCCTGGAAAGATTCCGAGGCAAAATAAAGCAGGTACCTCCAAAGAAATCAGCCGTCAAAAGAAAGGAAAGGACGCGAGAAGTCAAGGAGCTGGAGCTTATAGAAAAAAGTGGAAAGGACCTCCTTTTAAGGATAAACTGTGAGGCGGGCACCTACATACGTAAACTAGCCCACAACATAGGCGAGGAGCTCGGCTGCGGGGCACATATGAAGGAACTCAGAAGGACTTCTGTAGGTCCTTTCACAGAAGAGAAGGCTGTAAAGCTACAGACGTTGAAGGACGACTACGTATTTTTCGAGGAAGGGAAAAACGAAAACATAAGAGAGGACTTGCTTCCCGTGGAGGTAGCAGCGGATAGTTCGCCGTGCGTAGTGGTCAAGGATACGGCCGTCGAAGCACTATGCAATGGAGCAGACCTCGGAGTTGGGGGAGTATCAGCAGTCGAAAAGAGTATAAAGACTGGTGACAAGGTTTCCATCCTTTCAGGTAAAGGCGAGCTTGTCGCTGTAGGCGAGTCTGAGATGGACGCGAAGGAAATATACGGAAGTAAAACTGGCAAGGCCGCTTCCCTGATAAACGTTATGATGGAACGTGGAACCTACCCGAAGGGCTGGAGTTAGTGGAAAGCTGGAAAGATTTAAAAAGGTTTGGATTCATAAGAGTTGTGATGTCTTCCCCGGGAAACGTGGAGGAGATGATGGAAGTACTCGCCTGTCCGAAGTGCAATGGCGACGTAAAGCTTAATAAAAAGGAAAACAAGATAGTTTGCCACGACTGCCGGCTCAGGTTTTCCGTCGAAGACGGCATACCCAATATGCTGCTGGACGACGCGGAAAGCTTTTGAACGGAAGCCGGGGTAGCGAAGCCAGGTCCAACGCGCCGGATTTGAGATCGGATCTGTTGACGAGAGGATGATAAGACAGATTTTACAAGAGATCCGGTGGGCCGCGTAAGGTCCTGTATCTGTGGAAGCCCACGTGGGTTCAAAAGTTGGAAATGAGGCCTTGGTCTTCATATTCCACTGAAAGTCCCACCCCCGGCGCCACATAAAAAGGTGAAAATATGGCCGATGAAAGGAAAAACATACTGAGAATATTCGCAACGGACATTCCCGGAGACGCACAGATAGGAGAAGGTCTGAGGCAGCTTAAAGGCGTTAGCTTTTCAACCAGCAAGCCTATACTGAAAAAGGCAGGTATAGATCCAACAAAGGCTGCGGGAGATATAACAAACGAGGAAAAGGAATCTATAAAGGAAGTAATAGAGTCCGGGGAGATGCCCTCTTACCTACTAAACAGGAGAAAGGACCCCGAGGAAGGGGAGGATAAGATGCTTACATCTAACGATCTTGAAATCCAAGAGAGACAGGATATAGAGGATATGAAGAAGCTCGGCAGCTACAGAGGAATGCGCCACAGGCATGGACTTCCTGTAAGAGGTCAGAAGACACAGTCCAGCTTCAGGGGCGACAGCTCTGTAGGTGTTGCCACGGCTGAGATAAAGGCAGAAAAGTCAGGAGAGGAGAGTGAATAAAATGGGAGATCCAAAGAAACAGAGAAAGAAATATGAGAAGCCCCTTATTCCATGGGACGAAAGAAGGATAGAAAACGATAAGGATATAATGAAGAACTACGGACTGAAGAGGAAGGAAGAGATACTTAAGATGGAGAGCTTTCTCAGAAAACTGAGAAGAAGAGCTAGAGACGCTGCAGCAGGATCAACAGAAAAGGAAAGGAAGGAGCTACTGAGGAAGTGTAGAAATATTGGTCTTATAGGGGAAGAAGACGATATAGGACAGATTCTCAGAATTGAACTGAGGGACGTACTCGAAAGAAGGCTCCAGACGCTCGTAGCAAAGATGGACGGTGTCAGGAGTCCCGGACACGCAAGGCAGTTAGTGACCCATGGACATGTAAAGGTCGATGAGAAGGTCATGAAATCACCTTCTTTCTTCGTACCTAAGGACCTTGAAGATAAAATATCCGTAGATGAAAAAGCGCTGGTGATAGATGAATGAGTCAGAAAAAAGGTCTAGCAAGGATACACTCTTCAGAGAACAACACGATCATACATATAACTGATATGAGCGGTGCAGAAACCATAAGCAGATACTCCGGTGGAATGGTTGTAGACCAGGACAGGGACAAAGGCGAGCCCTTCGCTGCTATGCAGGCAGCCAAAAAGGCAGCCAAGGAGGCAAAGGAAAAGGGTATAGACAAGGTAGATATAAAGGTAAGAGCTCCAGGTGGACACGGCTCAAAGAGCCCCGGTCCTGGAGCACAGCCTGCAATCCGCGCTATAGCCAGAACAGGAATGAGTATAGGCAAAATCGAAGACATAACTCCAGTTCCACACGATTCAACCAGGAGACCTGGAGGTAAAAGAGGTAAGAGGGTTTGATTATGAAATTTGAGAAAATTGAGGAAAAGGACAAGAAGCTTAAATTTGTTGCAAAGGACACGAATCCGGCCATGATGAACGCATTGAGGAGAATCTCAATGAACCACGTACCGGTTCTCGCGATAGAAGACGTGGGAATAAAGGAGAACAGTTCACCTATATTCGATGAAGTTATAGCTCAGAGGCTTGGACAAGTACCCCTTGTCTTTGATCCTGATAAGTTCACCTTAAAGGAAGAGTGTGACTGCGAAGAAGGCTGCCCCGAATGCGAGGTTCAGTTTACCTTCGAAGGTGAAGGTCCAGGAAGGCTTTACTCGAAGGACCTGGTCTGTGAATCAGGTGATGTGGATGTCCTTTACGATGAGATGCCTATAACGGAGCTGGACGAAAACCAGAAGGTTGACCTCGAAGCATCTGCAGTTCTTTCCACAGGCAAAGACCACTCAAAACATCAGGCAGCTATTTCGTCCTACCAGTATTATCCTATAATAGATATCGACAACGATGAGCTTACAGAAGAAGAAAGGAAAAGGTGTGCCGAGGTATGCCCAAGGGACGTATTCGAGGTGAAGAACGACGAGTTGAAGGTTGCCGATGAGAAGAACTGTACTGTATGTAAAGAATGTGTCGATGAAGTAGGCACAGGCGTCGTAGTTACAGGTCACGAGGAGAAGTTTATATTCACAATAGAATCAATCTGTTCACTAAGCCCGCAAGAAATAATTGAGAAGGCCGCTGAGATACTCGAGGAGAAATCCGAGAAGGTAATCGGAAAGCTAGGCTAGCGGGGGTAACCAAGCGGTCAAGGTAAAGATACGACTAAAGGTGCAGGACTTAAGCTCAGAGCTTAAGTATTGAGGCCCTCAGGGCGATGATAAGATATCCTGTGGCTTAGTGCCTTCGTCGGTTCGAATCCGGCCCCCCGCATCAAAACAAGAGGTTGTTCGAATATGCAAAAGACGAACCCGGTACTGAAGAAGACTGTAAGCAAGCTTGAGGAGAAAGGTAGGAAGGAAGATTTGGCTATATGGAGAGATCTCGCTCAAAGACTAAAGAAGCCAAACAGAAAGAAAAGCCCTGTCAATATCTCAAAGATAAACAGGCATGCTGAAGAAGGTGAGACCGTAGTTGTCCCAGGAAAGGTAACAGGCTACGGTAGCCTGGACAAGGATATAAACGTAGCAGCCTTCAGTTTTTCCAAGAGTGCAAAGGAAAAGTTAAAGGAAACAGGTAAAGTTATGAGCATACTTGAGCTTGTCGAGGAAAATCCCGAAGGAGAAAACGTAAGGATAATGGAGGGTTAAAATGATCGTAGACGCAGAGAACCAGGTAATGGGAAGACTTTCCTCAGAGGTAGCTTCAATGCTGCTCGATGGTGAGGAAGTAAAAATTATCAACTCCGAAAAGGCAGTGATAACAGGCAAGCCTGAGAAAACCGTAAAGAAATACCTCAAAAAGAAAAGCATCGGCGATCCAAGACACGGACCCCATTCGTCGTTAAGGCCGGAGAATATACTGAGAGACTCTATAAAGGGAATGGTACCAAACAAAAAGGAAAGGGGAAGGAAGGCTCTAAAGAAGTTAGAAATAGTCCAGGGAAACAACGGGGAAGAAGGCGAAACCATTTCAAAGAGCGTAGAAGAACTGACAACAAATTATATAACTCTCGATGAGTTATCAGAAAGGATAGGTGGAAAATAATGACAATAAACGTTGTAGGTAAAAGGAAGGAAGCAAGGGCCAACGCAAAGGTCAAAGAGGGCAGTGGAAAGATAAGGATAAACTCAAGGCCCGTTGAAAGCTTCAATGATGAGATGTTCAGGCTAATGATAAAGGAACCACTGAAGCTTGCGGAAAACAAAGTGGAGGATGTAGATATAGATATTGATGTAGAAGGCGGCGGTAAGATGGGACAGGCCGAGGCCGTAAGACAGGCTATAGCAAAGGGACTGGTTGAGTTTACAGGTGATGAAGAGCTGGAGAAGAAGTTTGAGGACTACGACAGATACCTGCTTGTAAGGGATTCACGGACAGCTGAACCACACAAACCTTCCGTCTCTTCAAAGGGAGCCAGAAAGCACAAACAGAGGAGTAAGAGGTGACAAGATGCTGATACCTGTAAGATGTATAAGTTGCGGTAAGCCAGTAGGACACCTATGGGAAGAGTTCAAGGACAGAGAGGAAGATGAGGACACAGAGGAAGTTCTTGATGACCTCGGCCTCGAGAGATACTGCTGCAGAAGTCTTTTCCTGACACACACGGACCTGGCTGGAAAGGCGGCAAAGTTCAAGAAGTAGCTTAATATTTATTTATAACAAGTACAAGAGTATTAACGGTGAGTATTTTGAAGAAGATCCTACCTTTTCTGTCAGCGTTCATATTATTTACAGCTTTAATACCAACGGCAGCTGCTCACCTGGAAGTAAGCTACGAGGAGGAAGGATCATGCAAGATTCTACCCCACACTTACGAGATAAACATAACAAACACACATGATTCACAGGACCTAGTAAGGTTCAATAAACCACGTCAGTTCTCAAGATGGATGTCCGTCTCGAGAAGCCTGATCAGGATCCGGTCAGGTGAGACAGAAACCACAGAACTAACAATCCAGGCTCCTAGAGAAGTCGAGCTGGGTGAATACCAAACCAATTTTTCAGTATTTTCAGTGGACTACGAAGACATCTCAGCATCAGGTGAACTCTGCTTCATAGTTCTCAGGGACTACTCCATGATCGTAAGAGACTTCTCCATAGAAAGAGAGGAATACGGACCCAGGGACGAGGTCTTAACTTCTGTGACAGTAGAGAACGACGGTACAAAGGACTTCGACGACGGTGAATTCATAATAGAAATAACAAGGGACGGTGAAAAATTTGCAACTGAGCTCGAGGAGTTCGAACTGGAAACAGGTAAAAGTAAAACCGTGACCATATCCGTAGACCTGGAAGAGCACCAGTCCCCCGGGACCTATAAAGTAAATTATGAAGTACGTGGCGCCGGCCATGAAATACAAACCGGCGAACAAAGCTTCGAAGTACTGAAGATGGCTGACTACGATGTAAGCGAAGACTCCGACGGAAGATACCTCATAAGGACAAAAAGTATAAACGCCGAGAACAGAGGGAATACGGTAGAAGAGAAGGATATAAGGAGAACTGTAATGTTTCCTTTATCTTTATTAACTACGGCCGAGGAAGCAGAGGTCACGAGAGAAGGTCTCCATACAGTTTACACATGGAACATCGAGCTCGAACCAGGCCAGTCAACACAGCTAAGATACCAGATTAACTACTGGCCTCTTTACATACTAATAGTGCTTATAGCACTGATAGCTTTCAGGCTGTTCCTCTACATGAAGGCTCCTGTAGTAAAGAAGGAAGTGGTGAAAAGTCAGGTATCCGAGGACAAGCGCGTTCTAACTATATCACTCCATGTAAAGAACCGCTTTTTCGGAAGCGCTAAAAACGTCATACTCGAGGACTCCGTTCCCTCGGTAACAAGGATACTTGATGAGTTCGATACAGTTAAACCGGATATAGACAGGAAGGAGGACGAAACAACGTTGAGGTGGAAACTTGGTGAGATGAAAGCAGGAGACGACAGGGTCATACATTACAAGGTAAAGGTCCTTGTTGAATCGATAGATGAACTTATATTCCCTGAAGCAAAGGTAAGAGGCGCTGTAGGACAGAGGACCTTTGAAAGATCCTCGTCGAAAGTAAAGCTAGGCGTTTAGATATTCCTACAAAAGAAAAGATTTAAAAAGTTTGACTTCGACCAATAGTAAGGCTGGCGGCCAAAGCGGAGGGGCAACTCCCGTACCCATCCGAACACGGAAGAAAAGTCCTCCAGCGATTTGGTCAGTAGCCTCGAAAAGAGGTCAACACCAGGACGCTGCCAGCCTTTATTCATCTACTTTCTCAAAAGGATAAATACTTAAAAGGGTTACTACAACATTGTTATGTCATCGGCCGCGATGGTGTAGTGGCTCAGCATAGAGCCCTGTCGAGGCTCTGACCCGGGTTCAAATCCCGGTCGCGGCGCCATTTCACGAGGTATAAGATGTCTGAATCGACCTGCCCGAGTATGAAGGTCAACAAGGAGGACTGCACCTGCACCCATTCGGGCTGTCCGAGAAAGGGAAAATGCTGTAAATGTATCAAATACCACAGGAACAGAGGAGAAGTTCCTGGCTGCCTGTTCCCTGAAGAGGCAGAGAGAAGTTACGATAGATCCGTGGAAAGGTTTGTAAAGGCCGTAAGATGAGGGTCCGTAGCTCAGCCTGGCAGAGCACTGGGCTTTTAACTTATTATGTTAAAAGAGCTAGACATTATGTCGATGATGAAAGAAACCCAGGAGTCGCGGGTTCAAATCCCGTCGGACCCATAACAGGGCATTCGTCAATAGTCTATGAAAAAGCACCAAAACCTTTATAAACGTTAAGCTATAATGGAACTTACCAGCTTATGTGCTTTTCTCCGAAGGTAGGGTGCGATATTTCGTATAAAATGTGATGGGGAGAATATGGCAAAAGATTACAACGTTACAGACCACGTCAGGGTACCTGAACACGAGGTTCTGACAGAGGAGGAAAAGGAGGAGCTTCTCCAAGAACTGGACGTCAAAGTGAAGCAGCTTCCAAAGATATACGACAGCGACCCTGTTGTCGAAGAGATAGGTGCCTCGGTCGGGGACGTAGTCAAAATCGAAAGAAACAGTCCAACGGCAGGTAAAGCTCTGTACTACAGACTGGTAGTAGAGGAAAAATAGACAGATAAAATGACACGTAAAAAACTCCAGACGCTTCTGAAAGCTTTCAAGTCCGAGAAAGGTTTTGCGAAGTATCAGATAGAGGCATACAATAGATTTGTGGACGAAAGGCTCCAGGAGATAATAGACGGGATAGGTGTAATAGAGCCAGAGTCCGAGAAGCTGGGTGACTTCAAGATAGAACTCGGCGAGGTAAGGGTTGGAGAGCCTTCGGTAAAAGAAGCTGATGGAAGCCTCAGAAAGATTCTTCCGAAGGAGGCAAGACTTAGAGATATAACATACTCTGCACCGATATTTCTGGAAATGACAACAAAGGCAGACGGAGAAGTCCACGAACAGAAGGAAGTAAAGATCGGTGAGCTCCCTGTAATGGTAAGGTCGAAAAAATGTCCTCTGTCTGATCTGAGCGACGAAGAGCTCATAGAGGCGGGCGAGGATCCACAGGATTTGGGCGGCTACTTCATAATAAACGGTACTGAAAGAGTGCTTATGCTTCTCGAGGAGGTAGCACCAAACAGAGTAATAGTCGAAAAGAAGGACAAGAAGAAGGTAGATTACGCTGCCAGAATAAACTCGGAAAGGAGCGGCTGGGGACAGAGACATACTATAAACAAGAAAAGAGACGGCCTCCTGACCATTTCATTCGCAAATGCACGTAAGGTTCCTCTGGTCGTTGTGATGAGAGCACTGGGTCTAGAGACGGACAAGGATATAGTCCAGGCCATAACAGAGGAGGAGGAATACCAGGAGGAGATCTACGCCAATCTTTACGAAACGGAGGTCTCCGACACGGAAGAAGCCTTAAGCTATATAGGTAAAGGTATGAATGTATCGGAAGAGGAATACAGAAAGGAGAGGGCCCAGGAAGTAATAGACAAATACCTCCTGCCACACATAAGCCAAGACGAGGAAGGGAGGATGGACAAGGCAATGTATCTTGGTAGATGTGCGAAAAAGATTCTATACGTCTCTAACGGCGATCTTGAGCCAGACGATATAGACCACTACAGAAACAAGAGAATAAGAACAAGCTCCGAGCTACTTGAAATACTTATAAGAAGTAAGTTACTAGGAAGAGTGGGGCTCATTTCAAGAATAAAGTACAACTACAAGAAGATAGCCAGGAGAGGTAAAGTGCCGACTATAAACACTGTAGTCGAATCCGATATGCTTACAGGACAGATCCAGTCCGCCTTCGCTACAGGACTCTGGGTAGGAGGAAGAAGTGGTGTTTCACAGAGGCTGGAGAGAACAAACTATATAAAGACGCTATCGCACCTTAGAAACGTTACTTCGCCGCTTTCGACACAGCAGGAGCACTTCGACGCAAGGCAGCTCCACGCTACGCACTGGGGAAGGCTTGGAGCTACACAGACGCCTGAAGGACCCACCATCGGACTTAGGAAGTACCTAGCTCTTATGGCATCGATATCCACAGGACTTCCGGAGGAAGAAGCAGAGGAGGCTCTTGAGACTCTGAAAACTGAAATAAAGAGGTAGTTGATATGACAGATGTATTTTTGAATGGAAAGTTTGTCGGGGAAACCGAGCAGCCCAAGGAATTGGTAAGGGAAGTCAGAGAGAAAAGAAGAGATGGGACTCTTCCCGAAGAGTTCAACGCAAGGTACAACGTAGACGAGGAAAATATAAGGATAAACACTGACTCGGGTAGAGTCAGAAGGCCACTTGTAAGGGTAGAAGACGGCGAGCCTCTCCTCACTGAAGAACATGTAGAAAAGATAAAGGAAGGTGAAATGAAATGGAGCGACCTGGTGGAGGAAGGCATAATCGAATGGATAGATGCCTCAGAGGAAGAGGATCTTCTTGTAGCACCAAGAGAGGAAGAGATTACTGAAAAACATACACATATCGAAATACATCCTGCGAATATACTCGGTATAAACGCTTCTCTTGTTCCTTTCCCTGAATACAATAGAGGTGACCGTATAAGCTACGGAGCCAAGATGATAGGACAGACCCTCGGATTCTACAGCGCGAACTATCCTCTGAGGGCAGATACAAAGAGCAATATACTTTCCTATCCACAGACACCGCTCGTAACCACTCAGACAGAAGAGGCAGTGGAACTGGAAAAACATCCCGCAGGGCAGAACGTTGTCGTTGCACTACTATCCTACAAAGGATTTAACATAGAAGACGCTCTTATTGTAAATAGAAGTAGTGTAGAGAGAGGTTTCGCAAGAAGCTACTTCTTCAGAACCTACGACGCTGAAAAGCAAAGGTATTCAGGAGGTCAGGAGGACGATATAGGAATTCCTGACAAGGACGTGAGGGGTTACAGATCCGAAGAGGCATACTCTCATCTTTCCGAGGACGGCGTTGTCCCCCCTGAAGTAGATATAGAGAGCGGTGACGTCCTGGTAGGGAAGACATCACCACTCCGTTTCATGGGAACAGGTGAGTTCGTAACAGGCATGCAGAACAGAAGGGAAACATCTGTAACTGTAAGACACGGCGAAGGTGGTGTTTCAGACAAGGTCCTCTTGTCAGAGACGGAAGACGGGAACAAGCTTGTAAAGGTTACCCTGAGAGAAAAGAGAGTCCCTGAACTTGGAGATAAGTTTGCAACTAGACATGGTCAGAAGGGTGTGATAGGCCTTCTTGAACCAGAGGAAGATCTGCCCTTCACAAAGGACGGTGTAACACCCGATGTAATACTTAACCCACACGGTATACCTTCAAGGCAGACAGTGGGTCAGCTTCTTGAAGTGCTTGCAGGTAAGGTCGGTGCTCTAAGCGGCCAGAAGGTAGACGCAACTCCGTTTACAGGAGAAAAGGAAGAAGACCTCAGAGAGAAGCTGAGGGAGCTTGGTTTCAGATCTGACGGTAAGGAAGTTCTGTACAACGGCACTACAGGTGAGATGATGGAGGCCGAGATATTCCAAGGTATTGTATATTACGAGAAGCTGGAGCATATGGTTTCAAACAAGATACATGCAAGGTCCAGGGGACCTGTTACACTGCTGACGAAACAGCCCACAGAAGGAAGAGCCAAGGAAGGTGGTCTAAGACTGGGTGAAATGGAGAAGGACTGCTTCATAGGCCACGGTGCCTCCATGACACTCAAGGAGAGGTTCTCCTCGGACGAAGTAACACTGCCGATCTGTAAGGAATGTGGTGTAATAGCTGTAGAAGACGAGAACAAGGGCGAAGTCAGATGTCCCATGTGCGAGGAAAGTGAACATGTAGAAGACGTCGAGATGAGCTACGCCTTCAAGCTGCTGCTCGACGAGCTAAAATCAATGACAATATATCCAAAAATGAACATAGAGGAGTCGGTATAGATGCCACACAAGATTCAAAGCATAGAGTTCAACATACTCTCCCCGCAGCAGATAAAGGAAATGGCTGTTGCCGAAATAACAGAGCCTGATCTATACGATAAGAGTGGTTATCCGGCAGAAGGAGGAGTAATGGATCCTAGGATGGGAGTAATAGACCCAGGAATGAAATGTAGAACCTGTGGATCAAGCATAGGTTCATGTCCAGGGCATTTCGGTTATATAGATCTGTCCAGACCTGTAATCCATGTGAGGTATGTCAAGACCGTTTACAAGCTTCTGAGAGCTACGTGCCAGGATTGTCACAAACCACTTGCAGAGGACGAAGAGCTCGAAGATATGGAAGATCCTCTCTACAACCTATACCTGAAGAAGAGGAAGAAATGTCCCCACTGTGACGCTGAACAGGACAAAGTAAAGAGGCAGAGGCCACATAACTTTACGCTAGGCGGAAAGGATATAAACCCCAGGGAGATAAGGGAATGGTTTGAGGACATCAGCGACGAGACAGTAGAAAAGTTCGAGCTGGAGGGCGGCAGGCCTGAATGGTTGATACTAACACTTCTTCCTGTCCCTCCTGTAACGATGAGGCCTTCTATAACACTTGAATCAAGTCAAAGGTCAGAGGACGACCTTACACATAAACTCGTAGACCTAATAAGGATAAACCAAAGGTTGGCTGACAATATAGAGATTGGAGCTCCTGACTTCATAATAGATGACCTATGGGAGCTCCTCCAGTACCATGTATCTACGTTCTTCGACAACAACCTATCAAGCGTACCACAGGCAAGACATAGGAGTGGAAGGGCACTCAAGACCCTGGCACAGAGGTTAAAGGGCAAAGAAGGACGTTTCAGAGGAAACCTAGCAGGTAAACGTGTCGATTTCTCTTCAAGGACCGTGATATCACCTGATCCAAATATATCCATAAACGAGGTCGGAGTTCCGGAACAGATTGCAAAGGAGATAACGATACCGGAAAAGGTCAGAGAAGACAACATAAAGGAGTTGAAGTCCCTGGTAAAGAACGGTCCTGACAGGCACCCAGGGGCGAACTACCTTACGAGGCCCGACGGCGGCAAGAAGAAGATAACCCCTGACAACTGCGAGAAGATAGCAGAAGAGCTTGAGACGGGCTTCACCGTTGAAAGACATATACAGGACGGCGACATAACCCTGTTCAACAGACAGCCTTCGCTCCACAGAATGAGCCTTATGGCTCATAGAGCAAGGATAATGCCAGGCAAGACCTTTAGATTGAACCTATGTGTCTGTGATCCTTACAATGCTGACTTCGACGGAGATGAAATGAATCTACATGTACCACAGACACCAGAAGCAAGGGCCGAAGCAGAAGAGCTTATGCTTGTACAGGAAAACATAAGAAGTCCAAGGTTCGGAGGACCTATAATGGGCTGTACACAGGACCATGTTTCAGGCCTGTACCTCCTCACAAAGGAGGACGTTGAGTTTGACAGAAAGGAAGCTCAGGAACTTATAACCCAGTCCGGGAAGGAAGATGTCTCAATTAGTTCCGAAACTGTTACAGGAAGAGAGGTCTTCTCGGCGTTCCTACCTGATATAACCATAGCATTTGAATCCGAGTCAGGTAAAGAAAAGGTAATAATAGAAGATGGTGAAATGAAACAGGGAAGGATAGATGAAGCCGCAGTAGGATCCTTCTCAGGGAAACTCACAGAGAAGATTCAGAGGAAGTACGGAAGTGAAAGGGCAAAGGACTTCCTCAACTCGGTAAGCAGGCTGTCCTTGGAATACCTAAACAGGAGAGGACTAACTATGAGTGTTTCGGACCTCGACATAACAGACGAATCACACGAAGAGATACAAGGAATGGTCATCGAGGCCGAGGAAGATGCAAAGGGTCTTATCGATGACTTCAAGGAAGGTGACATTGAGCAAATACCTGGACAGACTGTAGAGGAGTCACTCGAGTCACATATAAATAGAAGGCTTGGACAGGTTCAGAACTCCGCGAACGATGTAGTGGGAGGAGACCTACCTGAAGACAGCTCGGCTGTAGTTATGGCAAAGTCCGGAGCAAGAGGTGGTATGGTCCAGCTCTCACAGATAGCCGGAGTAGTAGGACAGCAGACCTTGGAAGGCGAAAGGATACATAGAGGCTACAAGCAGAGAACCTTATCACTGTTTGAGAGGGACGAACTTTCCCCAGAAGCGCATGGTTTCGTTAGGTCTTCGTTCAAGTCCGGACTCTCACCAGAAGAGTTCTACTTCCTTGTCATGAACGGTAGAGAGGGTCTTATGGATACAAGCCTCCGTACGAGAAAGAGTGGGTATATGGAAAGAAGACTTGTGAATGCTCTTCAGGATCTGAAGGTTGAAGCCGACGGAACGGTACGTGACAACAGAAAGGTCATAGTTCAGTTCAAGCCCGGTGAAGACGGCGTAGATCCTGCAAAGAGCAAGCAGGGTGAAGTTCCAATAGAGATGGAATGATAGTATGGATTATGAAGAAAAAGTAGATGAAATGTGTGAAGAGCTTCCTGAAAAGGTAAGGAGTAGACTTGTAGATAGGATGGAAGATGAAGACCTCTCAGAAGCTGAGGCAGAGGAACTTATAGAAAATACAAAGGAAGCGTACGATAAATGTAAGTTTGAGCCTGGTGAAGCAATAGGAGTTGTCTCCGCCCAGTCTATATCAGAACCTGCGACACAGATGACTATGCGTACGTACCATGTAGCAGGTTCAGCACAGGGTGTAGAAATTACCCAGGGACTTCCGCGTCTTATAGAAATTGTTGATGCGAGGAAAACCATCAAGACCCCTTCTATGGATGTATATCTAAAGGATGACTACCAGACCGAGGAAGGAGCGAGGGAAGTCGCAAACGAGATAAGAGAAACCAAAATGCTTGACGTAGTAACAGAGGACCGCATAGATCTACTAAATCTGGTCGTAGAGTTTGACCTCGATACTGATTCCCTGGATAATATAGGCCTCAGCGAAGAGGAAGTAATAAGCAACCTCAACAAGGGAAGGAGGAAGTACGAGGCTGAGTCCGAAGACGGTATGGTAAAGATAGTACCGAAGGAAGACGACATATCCGTAAGAGATCTACAGAAGATGAAGAACAAGGTAATGGACAAGCATTTGAAAGGTATAAAGGGTATTTCACAGGCGGTGGTTACAGAGACAGACGGCGAGTGGAGTATACAGACCCTGGGAACAAACCTGAAGAAAGTACTTAAGGTAGAAGGTGTCGACCCAACAAGGACTGTATCCGGTGATCCAAGAGAGATGCAGAAAGTATTCGGAATAGAGGCCTGCAGGAACACAATCCTGAAGGAAGGACATGAAACTATAATGGAACAAGGCCTGGATGTAGATGTAAGACATATGATGCTCGTTGCAGATACAATGACAGTAGACGGTGAGATAAAGGCCATAGGTAGGTACGGTGTCGCAGGTGAGAAGGGATCTGTACTTGCAAGAGCAAGCTTCGAGGTAACCGTAAGGCATCTAACAGAGGCTTCGATAAAGGGAGAGGTCGACGAACTGAACTCCACAGTGGAAAACGTAATAATAAACCAAACAGTTCCAGTGGGAACGGGAATGTACGAAGTAAGCTATAATCCACAGACGGAGTGATTTGGATGAAGAAAAAATTCGACAAGGAAGCTATACAGGCGATAAACCTCTTCGAGGAGGAGACCAACGTTGAAGTCAGGGACTTCATAGACGACGATGAGTCCGCATATTTTCTCGTGGAGGAAGGAAAAGCCGGCTTGGCCATAGGCAAGAACGGTAAAAACATAAAGAACATCGGAGAGATGCTAGGAAAGAGGATCAAGGTATTTGAAAACGAAGAAAACGACAAAAAGCTTGTCAAGAACATGGTCATGGAATCCAACTCGGTAGAGATAAAGGGTGACACTGCATTTGTAGAAGTTGATGAAGAAGATAGAGGAAGGGTAATAGGCGCAAACGGCAGTAACATAGAAAAGGTCAGGACACTTCTGAGGAGAAACAGCGACCTTGAGGATCTTAAGCTAAAGTAAAGGAAAGCTTTATAATTTTATCCATACCAGTACATTTCTGTGGGTCCGTAGCTCAGCTGGCAGAGCGTCAGGCTCTTAACGCTTGTCGTTTTCAAGGCGAAAGAAACCTGAAAGTCGCGGGTTCAAATCCCGTCGGACCCATTCAACTTTATACATTGTCAACTTTCTTGAAGCCTGTTCCTTCAAAAAAGGAGGATAGGCCAGAGTATTTAATATCGTTAAAATGCTTCATGATTGCAAGCTCGATCTCATCAGGCGGAATTTCATAGATCTCGTAACCGCTCTCTGAAAGCTCTTCGGCTTCTTCTATTCTTTCCGATGCACTTTCAACCTTTCTATCCTCTTTGTTCCAAACCAGATAGTAACTCTTACTCATATAAGATTCCTCCGGATAGGCCGTTTATATAAGACCTGCAAGTAGGGACTAAAGAAGTGAAACGTTCTCGACTTCGACCGACGTGACTCCTTCCATGTCTCCTATATTGTTCTCTATATCGTCGGTTCCCCCTTCGTCCTCATCCCTGACTACGAGAAGTTTTAGAGCAGTTAGACCGAAACCTATTTCCTCCTTTTCGGAGTCCTCAACGGGAAACTCGTCGGATATTCTGTCCTTGAGTTCACCCAGGTCAACTTCTGTTCCTTCAGGTGTAACCTTAAGCCAAATTGCTACGTCTCCCATATTATCATTCCTTCCTTTCGCCTGTTACTTTCTTGTTTTTCCAGCTTTCGTTCTTGAGCTTTTTCGTCTTCCCGAAACCACATGCTGAGCACTGTCCCTTTGAGCGGTTGAAAGACTTCCTTCCGCATCTTCTACAGACCCCGTGGGTCTGCTTCTTCTTTTTTCCTGCAGATGGTGTGCCCTTTGACATTTAAATCACGCCTCAAGGAGTCAGACAGTTCTATTCGGGCGAGGCAAAAATCACGTTGTCTCCTCGTACAACTATAGTACCTAGCTTGGTCTTGTTTCCGTCCTTGCCCATTTTCTCAGCGTTTTCCAACCAAAGGTTGAGATGTAGATCGAAAGCTACAAGCTTTCCGGCTATCTTTTCGCCGTTTTTCAGATTAGCAATAACTCTGTCTCCTCTGGCATTTTCGAGAGCATCCAATGGTCTTTTACCGTCTTCACCCATGGTATCACGTTTTCTTTTATTGAAAGAGTATTTAAAGGTATGGGTTGAAAATATTTAAGTGATGAGCTAAAAGGTGTGATGGTATGTTAAGAAACAGGTCGAGAAGAAGGTTAACCGGTGGAAAGAGGAAGAGCAAGAGAAAGTCCAGGAAGCACGAGCTGAAGAGAGAAAGCATACTATGCAAAGTAGGAAACACGCACAGGAAGAAGATAGACGTCAGAGGAAACCAGGAGAAGACAAGAGCCAGGGCAGTCGAAAAGGCAAACGTAGCAGACAGGGAAGGCAAAACCCAAGTGGAAAAGATAGAGGACGTAGTTGAGAACGAAGCCAACTCACATTTCGTAAGAAGGAGCGCTCTGACAAAAGGAACAGTAGTCGAAACGGAAAACGGCAAAGCAAAGATAACCTCTAGACCCGGACAGGAAGGAATCGTAAACGCTGTAAGGGTAGAATAATTAACTTCTCTCCAGTCTGTAAAACCTCACCCTTATATTTTCCTCCTCCTTTTCATGCCAGGGCATTGTTTTACTCAAAGGAAAATTAAGCTCCTCGCTTGAAACAACTTTACCTCCACAGCTTCTTACATATTCTCTTACGAACTCGTCTGTCTCGGACATATGGAATGAATAAACAACGGGAGCAATCTCAAGGGACTTCTCCAAAAACGGTCTGTCGCTTCCTCTTTTCTGCGAGCCAAAGGGAGGATTCTGTATAACGAGATCTCCTTCGCCTTCAACGTCTCTGACGTCGGTTTTTTTGAACTTTACTTCGACCCCTGCTTTGTCTGCGTTCTTCCTCGCGATATCTATCGCTTCCTTGTCTATATCGACACAGACAACCTCTTCAGCACCAAGTAGCTTCGCTCCTATTCCAAGGGTTCCTGTACCACAGCCCAGATCGTAGACCTCTTTACCTTCTATCTCTCCGTTCAGGTAAATGTTCCAAAGGACAGAAGAAGCAAGATCAGGAGGTGTCCTGTACTGCTCAAGCTCTGCCTTTGGATTTACAAAGCCTTCAAGCTCCTGAAGCTTGATCTGAAGCTCCTTCTTTTTCATGTTTCAGAATTGTCTTACAATTTTTATATAGTTCCAGAGAAACTAAAAAATGTGGTAAATGTCAGCACGTTTACTTGGATCTATAGATATAATAGGAGGCTTTCTCCTACTGCTTGCGAGAAACCATTATCCTGACTTCTCAACACTGTTCCTGATCTTTGCAATAGCTTTAATAGGGAAAGGCCTTTACTCAATGTTATGACACTTAACAAGAGCTTCTACTGTAGAGACCCGAGCGAAGTTGCAAGAGACATACTCGGAAAGAAGCTTGTTAAGAACGGACTGACGGGAAAAATAGTTGAGACAGAAGCTTACTACGGCGAGGACGATCCTGCTTCGCACGCATACAACGGTAAGACGAACAGAAACAGGTTGATGTTCGGGGAACCAGGAAGGGTCTACGTCTATCTATGCTACGGCATGTACCACTTGCTTAACTTTACGACCAGGGAGGAAGGGAAGCCAGGAGCAGTTCTTATAAGGGCTGTTGAACCCCTGCAAGGTCTCGAAAGTATGAAAACCAATAGAAATACCTCAAGGAAGGAGAATCTGACTACAGGTCCAGGTAAGCTCACCGAGGCCTTCGGTATAGACAAGGAAGAAAACGGTGAGGACGCGACAGGTGAAGGCTCGCCGATAAAGGTCAAGGAGTGGAAGAACTGCGACGAGATCCAAAGAACAAAGAGGATAGGCGTGAGCGAAGAGCACGAAAGGAACCTACGGTTCGTATGCAAGGACTCGGATTTTCTGAGCAGGTAATAATTTTTTAAGTTAGAAACTATTATTTATACTATGCCGGGGACTAAGTGGGTTTTCATATCCGGAGGGGTTCTTTCCGGTCTAGGCAAGGGTCTCGTATCTGCTTCTATAGGAAGGTTTATGAAGTCCAGAGGTTATGATGTAGTCCCTATAAAGTGTGACGGCTACCTTAACGTGGATCCCGGAACCATGAATCCGATAGAACACGGCGAAGTTTTCGTACTTGAAGACGGTGGAGAGGTCGACATGGACTTCGGACATTACGAAAGGTTTCTCGGCATCACGACTAAGTTCGACTGGAACTTGACCTCGGGAAAGATATTCCAGTCCGTTATAGAGAAGGAACGAGAAGGCGAATACCTCGGTAAAACAGTACAGATGATACCCCATGTAACAGATGAGATAAAGGAAAGGCTGGAAAACGCTGCGGCGGAGGAGGACGCCGACGTAGTTCTGGTTGAGATAGGCGGAACTGTCGGTGATCTGGAAAACATGATATTTTTGGAGGCGGCGAGGCAGATGCGCCTCGAGCTGCCCGACGAAGACAGTTGCCTTGTCCACGTAACTCTTGTACCCTGGTTGGACGCTGTTGGCGAGCAGAAGACGAAACCGACACAGCACTCAGTCAAAGAGCTCGAATCGTTAGGACTGGAGGCCGATGTTATAGTTGGAAGGGCTGAAAATAACCTCGAGCAAAAGACAAAGGAAAAGATATCGCTTTTCTGTAACGTCCCTGAAAAACATGTGATATCGAATCCGGATGTCGAAGAAGTCTACAGGATACCGCTTAACCTAAAAGAGGATGACCTGGACGAAGTAGTTTGTGATGAACTGGACCTTAGAAACGAGGACGTAGATATGGAGAGGTGGCAAGAACTCGTAGAAAATCTAGAGGATCCCGAGGACGAAGTGGAGATAGCTATATGTGGAAAGTATACAAAGCTAGAGGACTCGTATGTATCCATAAAGGAAGCGCTAAACCACTGTTCAGCGCACCTCAAGTGCGGCGTCAACTACAACTTCATAGAAACCACTGAAATAGAAAAGGGCGAGAAAACTGTCAGAGAAGCCTTGGAAGGATCCGATGGCGTAATAATACCAGGCGGCTTCGGAAGTAGAGGTGCCGAGGGCAAGATAGACGTCGCTGAGTACTGCCGTGAAAACAGAATTCCTATACTAGGCCTATGTTACGGCCTTCAGCTGATGGTTGCTGAGTTCGCAAGGAACGAATGTGGAATCGAAGAAGCCAACAGCACGGAGGTCGACGAAGAAACTGCCAACCCTGTAATAGACCTCATACCGGAGCAGAAAAACGTCGACGCGAAGGGCGGCACTATGAGGCTAGGAGGTCAGTTCACTGAAATTGAAGAGGGGTCAATGGCAGAGGAGATATACGGAAAGAGTGATATAAAAGAGAGGTTCAGGCACAGATACGAAATAAATCCAAGGTACCACGAAACATTGGAAGAAAACGGGCTCAGGCTTACAGGTGTAGCAAAAAATGAGAGCCACATAGTACAGGTAGTGGAGCTACAGGAACATCCGTTTTACTTCGCAACGCAGTTCCATCCCGAGTTTACATCCACCTTTGAGGAACCAAGTCCCGTCTTCATGGAGTTCGTAAAATCCTGTATGGAAGGGTAGTTTCTATGGAAATGAACTGGATACTTATCAGGTATGGAGAAATAGGTCTCAAGAGCGACTACGTCAGAAGAAGCTTTGAGGACAGGCTTATTAATAATATAAGGGAAGGTCTGAAGGATAGAGGAATCGAAGGAGAGGTCAAAAGGGGCTACGGAAGGATCTTCGTGAATGCCGAGGAAGTAAAGGAGGCTTCAGAAGTATTGAAGAGGACCTTTGGAGTGGTTAGCTTCTCGCCCTGCAAAAAAATTCCAACGGACCTTGAGGAAGTTGCCTCTGAACTCTCCAAGCTCGGTGAGGAAGTTTTAGAGGAAGGGGAAAGCTTTGCAGTAAGGGTGAGGAGAACAGGCGACCATTCCTTTTCTTCAAAGGACGTCGAGGAAAAGGCAGGGTCTAAGATACTGGAAAGTAGAAACGTCGAGGTAGATCTTGACAGTCCAGACAAAAAAGTAATGGCAGATATAAGACAGGGACAGAGCTATATATTCAGCGAAAAGATCGATGGACCGGGAGGCCTGCCGCTTGGCACACAGGGCAAGGTTATCTCACTTTTCCGAGGAGACTGTAGCTCCCTCCTAGCGACATGGATGATGATGAAAAGAGGATGTTCCATTACCGTTTTACATGGCGAAATGGAGCCTTACTCCAGCGAAAAGACCTTTACGAGTTCTCTGGAAGTACTAAAGAAATGGAGCCACGGCTCCGAAATAGAGCTGATTGAGTTCGACCTGGGAGACAAGATATTCAGGTTTTCTGAGGAAGGCGAGAAAGGATATACTTGTGCGCTCTGCAAAAGGTTCATGCAAAGACTTGCCTCGAAAGCAGCGAGGAAAACAAACTGTAAAGCAATAGTGACAGGCGACTACATCAACGGACGGCTCGATGACTTCCGTCTGTATGACTCCGTCTCAAGCACGCCCCTGATAAGGCCGCTTATAGGGATGAACAAGGAACAAATAAACAAAAAATGCAGCGAGATAGCTCCAGGCGTACAGTTTGAAGACAGCTGTGAGGCCGAGGACAAAGCTGATGCAGAGATAAGAAAGGGGAAGCTTGAGGAGCTTGAAGAAAAGGTAAGTATGGAAGATCTGCTAAAGCAAGCAGAAAAAGAGGTTTTCGAGGATGAAAATACCTAATGAAGAGTTGGTTGGAAGGATAATAAAGCAGAAGCTTAAGAAGAAGGGAGTAGTCAGAAGCCAAGAGGAGTTAGGTAATATTGTGGAAGAGGAGTTGAAGGAAATAGACAGCTCCTTTCAGATCTCGCCTGAAAGAACCAGGAGGATAGCTCTCAACGTTCAAAGGGTAGATGTAACTGTAGAAACAAGAAAATCCGAAGTGGACAGACCTTCTAAATGTCCTGTATGCGAAGAGAACTTAAAGGGACTGTACGCGAAAAATCTCGACGGTGAAAGAACCCAGGTCGGATTCAGATGTGATAACTGCGGTTACCATGGCGACGTCGAGGAATTCATGCCAATGAGATACGAGTTCCAGTTGATCAAGGATTAAATTCTTATAGATTGAAACAGTTTCGTTAAGTGCGCCGGTGTGGCCGAGTCTGGCTAAAGGCGGTGGATTCGAGTCTGTGGATGTACTGACCATCCGGGATGAAAGCGAAACATCCACTGGGCGTCAAAGAAAGGCGTAGGTTTTCACCTACGTCGGTCGACTAGGCCCACGCAGGTTCAAAAGAACCTTTTTACTCCCTCAGGTCGCAAAAATGTTCATCAGAAAGGAGTGAGGTTCGGAAAATCCTGCCGCCGGCGCCATATTCACCTAACGTGGTAAGTATGAATGATGACATAAAAGCAGTAATTTTTGACATGGACGGAGTCCTCGTGGACAGCATGAAATACCATGCCCGTTCCTTCGACAGGGCCTTAAAGGAGATCGGCGTTGATCTGGAAGAGGAAGATGTCTACAGGCTTGAAGGAAAGGGATCAAAGCTTGTTATAAAAGGATTGCTCGAAGAGGAAGGTATGGAAGTGAGCGAGGAAATATTAGATGAGATCGTCGATAGGAAAAGAGAGATATTTGATAAAATAGAGAAAATAGAGATCTTTCCTGAAATTAAACAGATTTTGAAGAAACTCGAGGGGAGGTTCAAACTCGGACTTGTCACAGGAAGCAACAGGAAAACCGTTGAAAGTCTCCTGGACAAATACTTCGAAGGAATATTCGACGTGGTCGTAACGGAAGAGGACACTGAAGAGAAGAAGCCTGATCCTGCCCCTTACGAGAAGGGCCTTGAAAAGCTCGGAGGAGAAAAAGACAAAGTTCTGGTTATAGAAAATGCGCCTCTCGGCGTCGAATCCGCCAAGAACGCAGGGATGGAGTGCTGGGCCGTTGCGGCTTACCTGGAAACGGAGGAACTAGAAGAAGCAGGTGCAGACAAGGTATTTGAGAACCACGAAAAGCTTGCTGAGTTTATGGAAGAAAAGCTGGTCCACTGATTCTGAATCACAAAAGCTTTATATTTCTAAACAGAAAAGTTACGTACCGTGCGGTTGTGGTCTAGTGGCTAGAGAGTAGCATGAGGACGTAGACGGAGTCTACGTCAGTTTTTTCACGCACTTGGCCAAGACACGGCCCTGCCACGGCCGTAGCCCGGGTTCAAATCCCGGCAACCGCACCATTCCCATTGTCTATAATGTCCCTGAAAAATATCCTGGACGAAAAGAGGAAGGAAATTCCTTTTCTGATATTCATATCATTCCTGCTTTCCTTTTTAGTCGCGAGGATCTACGTATACCTCTTTGTTCCTGGCTGGGCCGGAGCAGACATCTTTCCCTTTGAAGAGTATATAATACATCATTTCTACTACGGAATAGCCCTAATAATAGTAGCCGGATGGATCTCTCTCGTGCATAAGAATAGAAATATCGAAAGGTTATCCGCAATACTCTACGGCTTAGGACTTGGAATTTTCTTCGATGAGATAGGCCTCCTCCTGACGGAGTTCGCAGACTACTGGACAGGCATAACCTATACTTTCGTGGTTATAATCTCGCTCTTCATGTTGAACTTCATATTCTTCAAGGAGTTCTGGAGAGAGGTAAGCCTTGAACTAAACAAGTTCTCTAAAAATCAAAATCTGGACCGAGGTCCGTTGAATCTAATGGGCCTGATAGACTTTCTAGACGAGGTGGAAGAAAAAATGCCAAAAACCGGAAAGGTAACAGCTGGAACCATGGGCCTAATCCTCGTGGCCGCAGGAATACTTGTTATAAGATATCCTGAGCTGATACGCTACTGGGTCGCAGGAGCATTCATGGTAAGTGGAATAACACAGCTAATCCAGGCAATGAGAAAGGACTAGCAAGAAATTTAAACTTTGAGGAGAAAGGAGTGTGCATGGGGCAAAGGTTTACTGGGGAAATTTACTCTGACTGGATGAAGTCCACTCAGGAAAAGAAGTACAGAGAGATAATCCTGGATTTCATACTTCCTATGAATAGTGAAATTGACTTAAACAAGGACAGAGTTCTCGATATAGGAATAGGGAAAGGATGGTTCGAAAAGAAGCTACGTGAAAGAGGCATAGAGTCAAAGATAACAGGCCTTGATGTAGATAAAACCGATATGGCGGTTGAAGGAATCGACTTTGTTATAGGCGACGGGGACAACATGCCTTTCGAGGATTCAAGCTTCGACTTTGTGATTTCCTTCGATACAGTACACCTTCTGAAAAAACCGGAGGAGATAGAAAGAGTAGTATCAAAAGGAGGATACGCCTTAATCTCGACGCACTGCAACGAGAGAAATTTTAAAAGTAAAGGTGACAAAGTTAAATCATTGTTCGACATGGAAGTGTTGAAGGAAGGTATAGTTGGCGATCCAAGTGAAGAGATGAGCTATGTCGTGCTTTTCCGAAACGGGTCCGTGGTCTAGTGGCTATAGACTGACGTTGAACTGGTTCAACGTCCTTGGCCAAGACGTCGCCTTGACATGGCGAAGGTCCCCCGTTCAAATCGGGGCGGACCCACTATTTTCTTCAAAACTACCTACCTAGAAATAGTCCCAAAACGTGGTAAATGAAAAAGTAAGAGAATTGGAGGTTTAGTCCCTCCTGACATACACGCTTGTCCTCTCTCGAATCCTGTAACCGTAGTCAACTGTCACATCGATCGGTATCTCCTGGAATTCCTGGAAATCATCTACATCACCACTGCAATGCAGTTCGAAGTAATCACCGTGCCTTACAGTAGTTTCGCCATCACATTCAACACCTGTAATCTGGCCGTCTGTATCTATTGTCACATCTACACTGTCTAGTTCATCTCTACCAGGATCAGGATGTTCATCGGACAGGTAGGCTCTTCCGCCGCCCACATTGTTGCCGTGAATAGTGAACATTATTCCTGTGTCATCTTCCTCGATGATTGCTGGATCGGGCCCTGTTATCCTGACTGTGAAGGGACCGTCTGTGACTCTTGGTGTTTCTATGTTCGGCAATGCCTCACCTGCTTCTTCCCTGGATCTACGTTCTTCTGAACTTATCACCGGTATTCTAATTCTTGCCTCTGTACCGTACTTGTAGTAAATGTTCGTTTGAATGTTCAGCGTCTCATCGCTAATTTCAATATCAGGAGCACCGAGTGTTCTTGTAAAGCTTGCTTGTTCGCCCTCGAACTCTTGGGTAGGTGCACTCAAAGAAGGAACACTTTCAGGATCCCAAGCATCGTCCACTTCTGTGGCGCCACCAGTGGAATAAAGCTCTGGAGTTACTTCCTCTGCATCAACATCTCCCATGTTTCTGACGTCCAGGAATAGCTCAAATTCGTCTTCGCTGAATACTTCACTTGGAACGCCTTCGAATTCCTCAACTACAAGTCCGTGTCCTTCTGTCTCTTCTTCCTCGTCAAAATCTATGCATCCTGAAACAAATACTAGAGAAGCGGCAATCAAAACTATAGCAAATTCCCTTTTAGACGAAAGCATGCTATCTTAAAGTAGATTTCGTTGTTATTATTTATAAAGGTTATCCGTGGCTATCTCCTACGGTCAGCACATAATCAGGATTCAACTGTTAGAACAAAATAGTCATCTACAATGTATTTATATTCAGCACTTATCTCAAACACATCCTCTGTCAGATCCTGTTCAGTCTCAACTTCAAAACGACATGACACTTCAGAAGTCTGGCCCTCGTAAAAGTAAAGTTCCTCGTCCAAGACTGCCTCCCCGTCATTTATATCCATAACACCTTGACAATCGTTCATTAAATCCAAAAACTCGGTGGGGTATGAAAGGGTTACACTGCCTTCCTCAAAAACCTGTCCCTGCACCGAACCATCACCGACGTTTTCGAATCTGAAACTGAGGAGAAAGTCCTCGTCTTCGACAAAGGGCTGGCTCTGTGAAAAGCCTAACTCTATATCTACCGAAGTTTCCTTCTCAGCATACCTTAGATCAGCCTCCAAATCACCTTCATCCTGCCTTGTTAGGTACTCATCATACGAAAGGACCGTCACTGAGTGCTCGGCATATGCCTCTGATACATAACCCAGTCTGTACCTTATATTGGAGGTCCTGTCGCTGTCTACCTCCTCAGCAACAAAGTCCCACTCCCAGCTTTCAGCCATTCCTGGCTCCAACTCACCTACCTCTTTCTCCTTTCCATCATCCACGAAGTGTGGCATATCAAAGACATGTAAATCGACATCCTCAACAGTTATATTACCCCTGTTCTCAATGTCGAAGAAAACAGTGTTTTCCTGTCCGGAATCCACGTTATAGAGCGTTGGTTCAGCGGAAATAGAAATCTCCTCAACGGCTATTTCCTCTGGCTCGCCAATTCCCATGAAACCTGCGAAGTCGCCCTCATCGTCCATTTCTATGCAGCCAGAGGCAGATACCAGGAGAAAAACTCCAAGAACAATAAAGTATTTTCTGCGCATCTCAATACCTCCTAGAAGCCAGGCGATTACCTGGGCTCAATAGGAACTTCATAGTTGTAATGCATTGTGTAGGTGTAGTCCTCCAGCTCCACCGTCACGTCATTCTCTTCTATGGGACCATCCTCTATATCAACGCCAATTTCACACCTGATCTTAGGGGTACTGTCGTCTATAAAGTAAAGCTCGTCCTCGGGCCATTCACAATCATCTGTAATATCTTCATCGTCGTACTCAATTGTCAGATCACCATCACTAGTCAAGTCAGTTTCATCAGTGTCAAGTGCTCCCTCTCCTCTGTTGTAGATCTGAACGTTGAATCCAATCTCGTCGTCATCATCCCCCCTGAAAATAAACGGCTGATCCTGCCAGAAGTCAACGTGTATCTTTATAGGTCCGTGGCCTCTCCTCTCTGAGGGAGCGATATCAACGGTCTCTCCTCTCCTATCAAGCTCCTCTAAATGACCTGATTCGACAAGTATTACGTCGTGGATGGTGTTTGCATCAAACTTGTATTCTGCTTTAAATCGGAGATCGCAATCCGTAGGCATCCTACCTATATCATCTGTATCAGGCGTTCGAAAATTCCAGCGTATATTCCTCTCGCCACCGGCGTAGATTGTTTCCGGTCCAAATTCAAACTCATCTTCATCACCGTCTTCATCACACCGGCCGGAGTCGTATAGGTTTACCTCGGAATTGTTGGCATCCAGCTCCCTTCCTTCATGTGGGTTTCTCAAGACAAAAGAAAATTCAAAGCCTGTACCTGCGGTTATAGGAGGACTAGGTACCACGCTCTTCCTCTCCAAGAGAAGGACATCATCGGGAGCCTCTTCCTCCTCCGCACCTATGCCCATAAACCCGCCACCGTTCTCTACACAGCCGGCTGCAAAAACAACAAGACCTATCAAAAGCGCGGAGAGTAAAACCTTTCTCATCAGACCACTATCCTTTTTTAGGTTTTGGTTAAATATAAATGTTTTCATACTCGTCCTCAAATCCCATTAATCCTCCAATTGGTCCTCGTGAACACATTCAAATGTTTCAGGATGACATGCCTGATCATCCCCACAGTCATCATCGTCTAGACAAGCATATATAACCTCTACAGTATCCACTTCCTTGACCTCGTATCTGTACTCAACATCAGCAACCAGTGTCATCTCTCTATCAGGTCCTTCATCGACATCGAAATCATCGTCTTCAAGTGTACAGACAGCATCTATAGTTTCACCGGGCTCAAGACCAAGCTCTTCGCCTGTGGGAAGCACACCAGCCTGTTCATCCTTTATATCTTCTATTTCACTGTTTACGAACTCCTTTATTTCCTCATCACAGTTGCCTTTCAATTCCTCACCGTCCAAGGTAATATCCAAGCTTTCAATCTCCTTTAGATATCCCTCGCCACGGTTGGTCATAGGGAAGAACAGAGGCTGTGGATGTTCCTCGTTTATAGGCTGCTGTCTAGCTACGCCCATACCCACTGAAACGGGTCCCCATTCAAATCTAGATGTAGGTTCAAAGAAGTCACCCTCTGTCAAACCGCTGTAAACTTCGTCAGTAACTACTTCCACGTCCAGATCGGCGTGTGTATCGACGTTATACTCCGCTTCAACACCATACCTCAAGTAATGTCCGGGTTCAACATTCTCTTCGAAATCACTGTGCTCTACGAGGAATGTAGCTTCTTGCCCTGGTGCAAGATCGACACCCACACATTCTGAATCGCCTTCACACCCGGGCCCGATCTCAAACTCCACAGAGCTATTAATATCCTGCCTGACAGGTCCATCTACTGTCCTCTCCATCTCAGAGCTATCGTACATCTGCATAGGACGGAAGGTTATGTCTTCTATGGTCGGCGGTGCATCCACCTCCTCCTCCGTAAGCTCGTTACTCGCGTGGAACCGATACTCGAATTCCGTGCCTCCTTCACCATTAACTTCGGAAAGAGGCTCCCTTATCTCGCCGACTCCCATGGGTTCCGGTCTGGATATAGCCAGCGCTACATACGACTTCTCAACCTCCGTATCCGGCCGGAACAGCTGGTAACATTCCTGTGGAGAAACAAGACACTGCCATCCGGTACCAAGGGTATCTTGCACCTGCGTGAACTCCCTCATAGCAGGCGATACGGCGGTCTGAGCAGCCTCTATTCTCTGGTTTACTGTGGGCCACCACTGGCCGAACATCGCCTCTCCCATGACCTGCGGGTAGGCCGCTGTGGCAGCAAAAAGCGCAACCACAACAATGGGAATACCTAGAATTGGCCGTGCATCAGGAACGGGGAGACCTCCAATGTATCCAACTAAAACAATTATAGAGAACACAATAACTGCCAAGACTGTACCAGAGAGAGACCAGATACCCAAAAGAAGCCCAATGGCTACAAATGAACCGAACCACAAGCTTGAGGTAGTACCATACTTCCAACTAACAAAGATAACCAAGCCTGCTACACCGAAGCCTACTATAGGCCATACCGTTGTAATAAGTTGTCCATGTCCCAGACCCCATAGATCGTTAACAATATTCCAAGCTACTACAAAAAAGCCAATAGTAACACAAGCCCAGAAAGCTTTTTTGAGAAAGTTCACGCCCAGATGTTGCTCAGGAGAG
>PWIB01000041.1 GCA_003555465.1 Candidatus Aenigmatarchaeota archaeon
AATAGCCTCCTGTCAAGTCCAAAGGAGTCGGCCATCTTGACGGCACCGGCTGCAAATATCGCGGAAACTATGGCAGCGTATACGTAGGCTGCGTAGTTCCAGGTGAAGAGCGTAATGGTAGCTGAAATTATCATCAGGAAGGGAGCGAAAGGCGGTCTAGTCCATTCGAAATAATGCCCGTCGCAGCATAGATACTCCGCGTTCATCTCGTAAACAACGAAGTCCCACGAGGCCCCGGTAGTCTGCTGGTAGATGAAAAACAGAGTCGATGCTAACCACATCAAAACAAGGTACCTGTTGTCCGAGATCCAGTCCAAAATATCGTCGAGCTCTTTCAAGCTATCGGTGTAGTCTTAACCACTCCTCTTATTAATAGATTAGTTCACCAGCGTGGTTTCTTCCTGGCAATGAACCTCGTAAGAGCTATGAACTGGAAGGCTGCAAGTATCCAGATATAGATGAAGAGGTAGAAGACGTACGGTAGCTTGAACCCTATGTCGTCCACCTCTGACTTGGCCAGAGAGTAGGTTACCACGGAAAAGACTACAAGGGCTCCAAGTATTATGTGGCCTATGTTAACTGACATGCCTAGCTCCATGAAGGAAGCCAGCTGGTACTCGAAGTCGAAACCTATCAGGTACTGGTGGTGAAGAAAGCTGTAAAAGCCGTCTAGCAAGTTTGCACCTATGTAAAGTAATAGGGCTATCGGAACAACGACGGAAGCAACTGTAGTAGGGAGATAGAAGGTTCCCAGGTCGCCGTAGTCCCTGCTGAGCATGTGCTTGTACCTCATCAGGTTCTCCAGCTTGCCGAAGTTCCACCTGACCCTCTGTCTCTTGAGCCCGCTCAGGTCGTCGGGAGCCTTTGTATAGACCACGGAGTCTATCGCATGGTCGACCTTGTAACCTCTTTCGTGTATCCTTAAACCCATCTCCTGGTCCTCCGTGACCGTGGTCTCGTCGAAGCCTCCGTGCTCTTCGAAGAACTCCTTCCTGTACATCGGAGCTCCCGGAGTTACGTTAAGGGAGTTTATGAAGGACAGCATCTTTCTCAGAAAAGACGTTATACCGTACTCGACAGCCTGGGCCTTCTCCCATATGTTTGAAGGTTCCATTACCTTCAGGGTCGGGACTACAGCCATAACCCTGTCGTCCTTCTCGAAGTGGGATATCATATTTCTTATCGCACCCTCTTTGGGAATAGAGTCCGCATCGAGCGAAAATACCAGCTCACCTTCGCAGTAGTCAAGCCCGTAGTTCAGGGCGTCGGGCTTACCGCCGTTTTCCTTCGTAAGGATCCTGACGTCCTCCTCTCCTTCGGCAGCTTCCTTAGCCACCTCGAGAGTTCCGTCGGTCGAGCCGTCGTCCACGATTATTACTTCCTTGTTTGAGTAGTCCATTCCCATGAGACTTTCCACCGTATCGGCTATAATGTCCTCTTCGTTGTAGGCAGGAATGAGTATAGAAACCATGGGTTCCCAGGAGGACTGGGGACTTTCCAGGTTACCTTTGTTTTCAAAGAAACAGATTATGAAGTATATGCTTACGAAAAGTGAGATCAGAGAAGCTACTACTATTACAAAGTTCTGTGTTATAACACGTACAAGAAACAAGGTTATTCACCGTTCTTCAGCCTGACTCGGTTTGTCCTTCCTACCTTTTTGGTCTCAAGGAGTCCCCTCTCCTTGAGGTCATGTATAAGTCTCGAGACCTTCGCCTTCGAAAACTCGACGTTGTCCACTATCCTCTTCTGCTTGATTTCACCGCCGGAGCTCTCAACTATCTCCATTATCTTCCTCTCGTCGTCCTTCAGAGCTTGTGGAATACCTTCCTCCTCCTTGCCAAGAGATGATCCTATGAGAAGGAGTGCAAGCACTAGAGCAACGCCTATACCGACTATGTAGACCTCCCCAAAGCCCTCCTCGGGCTCTTCTGTTCTTTCGAAGGAAAGCCTGGTCCTTATACCGTCGCCTTCATCTATATCTTCTGTTGACCATATTACGTATATCCTTCTCCCGTCGGAGCCCTCCTGACCGTAGCCCGGTGAAAATACAGGGAAAGGTGTGTCCATGTCTCCGTCTATGAGGACGTAGCCTTCTTCCAGCCTTGCATTGTAAACCATGTCCTCCGTATAATATGGTGCATTGAGATCGTCCTCGAAGTAGTAGTGTTCTCCAGTATGCCTTACAATCTCGTTGGTTATGAAGTCCAAGGAGAGCCTTCCGCCTTCACCTTCAGGTAAATCGCAGGTTATCAGGGAGCCGTAATCCTTTTCCTCCATGCTACAGGAATGCTCCGAAAGGGTAGAGCTCGCTTCAAAGGTGTGTGCACTGAAAAGCAGCGGAATTTCAAGCGTATCGGGAGCTTCGTTGAAGAGAACAGTGTCCTCTACATAAGTCTCTACAGGACTTATCGTTGAGTCTCTCCTGTAAAGGCTTATACTGGCAGCTTCCACTACCCCAGGGAGGAACACAAGGGTTGCCAGCAAAGCCAGAGCTATCTTTTTCATACTGCCTAAACTTTCCCTTCAAGAAATAAATACCTTTAGATTCTGTTAGGTCCGACCCGAAACGTTTCAGTCGGGCGAAGTGACCATTCCACCGGCTCCCTGAGAAGCGTACTGGTGTATAAGTGCGGCTGCACTGTTTGCCATATCCTGCAGCTCGTCAACCTTTATCTCAAGGGAGTCGGGCTCTATGACCTCTACTGAAGAAGGACCGTAAAGCATCGAGAAAGTCATCAGGTTCTTCACGGAGGAAACTACGAACTCTATCTCGACTATCTGCGAGTAAGCTTCGCTAGCCTTCTGCGTCGGTGGATTTTCGACGAACTCGGGCTCGTCGAAGTCCTTCTTGTATATCTCTATACCTTCTTCCTTACCGATCTTATTGACATGGTTCTTCAGTGCCTTCTCCGCTGCTTCTTCCTTTATCGCCATTACCTCTATGAAGGCACGGGCTCTTATCCAGCCCTTTTCTACCTTCTCCGCTGCTTCTTCCTCGTGCATATTTATCGCACCAACATTTACTCTCAACCTTTAAATAGTTTGTCGGGAATCCAGTCCTCGCCTCTTATGTTCAGTTCCTTTCCACAGCTCCCGCACCTCATGCCCTTTCTCAGGTTAAGCTTCTTCACCGAAAAACCTTCTCTCTTTACGACTAACTCGCTACACCTGGGACAGTACGTGGACTCGCTCCTGTGTCCTGGAACGTTCCCGCAGTATACGTGGTAAAGGCCGCGGTTCTTGGCTATGTTTATAGCCTTCTCCAGGGTCTCGAGGGGCGTAGGCTTCTTGTCCCTCATCCTGAAGTCAGGCCTGAAACGTGAGAAGTGGACCGGTGTGTCCCTCCCGAGGTTCTCCTTGATCCAGTCCACCCTTTCCTTTATCTCTTCCTCTGAATCGTTTTCGCCGGGGATTATAAGGTTGGTCACCTCGAGAAGTATGTCCCTCTCGTTTATAGCTTTCATCGCTTCCTTTATAGGTTCCATATCAGGAACTGCACAGTGCTCCTCGTAAAACTTCTCTCCGCCCTTCAGGTCCACGTTTATAGCGTCTAGGTGCGGAGCTATCTCCTTTACGGATTCTTCGGTCATGTAACCGTTTGAGACGAAGACGTTGTAATGGAAGGGCGAAGCCTTTCTCATCGTGTCCCGTGCGTACTCCAGGAATACCGTAGGTTCTGTGTAGGTGTAGGCTATTCCTTCGCAGCTGTACCTCTCTGCCTCCTCGACGACCTTCTCAGGTGGAAGTTCCTCGCCCCTTATTTCCTTCCAGTCCTGTGATATCCGGAAGTTCTGGCAGAAGTCGCACCTCAGGTTACAGCCTACAGTGGCTATGGAGAGGGCTCTGCTCCCGGGAGCGAAGTGGAACAGTGGCTTCTTCTCTATGGGGTCCACGGTAGAGGAGACAGCTTTGCCGTAGACCAGCGAGAACAGCTTTCCTTCCTTGTTCTCCCTCACGTTGCAGAAGCCACGGTTGCCTTCCTCTATCATGCATCTACGGGGACATACACCACACCGTACAGCTTCGTTTTCCATTTTGGTGTATATTGCGGTCTCTACGGGCATAGTTCCAGTTTGTCCGTCTTAGGATAAAAAACTTCCTCAAAGCATAAGCGGGCCTATTACAAAGAAGGATATCAGGTTGAAGAACAGTCCAAGGAAGAAACCGAAGACAAGTCCTAATACCAGCCACTGCTCAGCTACCTTTTTGCTCGCACTCTTCAGTTTCCAGTGAAGGGAGACTTGGAAAACTGCAACTGAAAGTCCTATTGAGAAGGCGAAGAAGGTGAGGTTCTGCATTGTAACTGTGAGCTGCTGCAGGAACCTGTGCATCCGCAGAGCCTCGAAAAGGAAACCGAATACCATCCCTGTTACTGACATCAGCAGGAGGTACGACCTTTTCCTGAACTTTTTTCCTTCGTCCGGAAGTCCTATGGGTCTGTATATAAGCCTCTCCAGAAGCTCGTGAGCTTCCTCGTACTTCCTGTAGAGGAAGTAACTGACCAGACCTCCTAGAAAACCTGCGAAGAGGCCTGCAGCGATCCTCGCTATGTAGAGGCTCATATGAAGACAATGGTGCGGAGAAATATTTAAACCTTGTCGAATATAATAAGCCTGTTCAGCCTCGGTAGCTCAGCTCGGCCGGAGCGGCGCCCTCGTAAGGCGCAGGCCGTGGGTTCAAATCCCACCCGGGGCTCTTTTCCTGCAAAAGATATATAAGTTTTGGAACTAAACCTTGCCTTGGTAAAATGAACGAGATTAATTACCAAGAAATTGATGGGAACTCGACCGAAGTTGATTACTCGGAAGGTGTTTTCTTTGATAGAAGTGGCTGTGATGAGAAACCTACTGACCGTAAGCCTGAACCCTATGAAGAATTCGAAGGTAACACAGTAGACAAGCAGAGAATGGCAAGGGCGTTTGGGGTAACTTTCCAGGACGCTGATGAGGCTTTCAAAAGAGTTGCGGACAAAGCCAAGTCGTACCAGTAATCCATGGCACCGTTCTTCCTTGTCTTTAGTTATTCCTGTAAAGTTTATTAAATGCAGCTATTATTGTTTATACAATGAGTGGGGAAGAATCCGTTAAAATTATAGAAAGGCCTGGATGCACGGATACCGGCTCAGAGCTTGATTCTTCATTGAACTTCTGGAGGGAAAGATATAGCGATTTTTTATTTAAACAGGGAAGCTTCGTATACTATGAAACAGAGGAAGAGATAGATCCTGGGGAACTTTCTTTGGATGAACTGCCATCTGATGCAGTGAAAGATGCCTATTCAGTCAGTATAGTTACTGCCAAAGGAAAGGATAACAGAGTATTGGAATAATTGAGAAGAACGGGCCTTTTGTACTGGAGGAAGATTAGGTAGACTTTTATGCTTTATTATATTTTAGACTTATTTGCGTGTTTAACTCCTTTCCGATGGTTTTTCAAAGTAAGGATGTATTTAAAATGCTTTTTTGGATGCTTGAGACTTTCTAAATCCGAGAATGGTTCTCGTTAATTTTTATAAGTCTTTCATTTCAATTTAGTAAATGGTGAGAGTTTTATTTGTCCTGAAATGCTTGAAAAGTTTGATGAGTTTGTAAAGAAGGTTTCCAAGTATAGCTGTGTTTTTGATGAAGATGTATGCGGACCTGTTTGTATGGATTACGCCTCAAAGAACTTAGAATATATATCAAGATCCATAGAGAGACCCGGGTCAAAGGATAGGGATCTATAGAGCTTTAGAAGTAAATAAAACAGCTCGAGTACTGTTCAGGGAATCTTTGGCAGTCCTTGAGAACCTTTATATTATCTTGAACTATTTGTTTGTTCCATGTGTTTCTATACTGGTTTTCTGTGGCTATAAAATAATTCCGAAACCTTTGAGCCTTTGGAAAGTATTTATTTAACTTAAATGATGACTTATCAAGACATAAACTTTTTAAAATACTTTATACAATTTTATAGTGGTGAACAACCCCCATGGAACCTCAAGACGATTTAAACGATTCTGATGAAGACATAGAGGATTGGCCTGATGCATATGGCGAAGACCCCGGCTCTGCACCGATTTATATAGAACCTGAGGAAAATTCTGGGCCGTTGGGTAGAGCTTATGAAGCTATCACAGGCTTTTTAGGAAAATAGAAGCCTCGAAGTCTCTTGTAAGTTTGTTTGGGCTTTCTCTTTGCAGAAGTAATTAGACTATGCTTTTGGGTTCCTTTGTTGTGATATGGACGTTAAATTTTTCTATGTTAAATCTAGGATAACTACTGAGATATCAACAGATTTCTGATCTTCACCCGAAAGACTTTTAAGCAATGCACGGGTTTTAATGTTAGGTGTTTACAATGAGGATTGTTTTCAAAGTTGACGAGTCGGAAAAACCAAAGCTGCAGAATGTTCTCGATGAGGATCCTATAGCCAGGCTTTCCATAAGCCAAAAGAGCTCTGAAACCCTTGAGATCGAATCAGAAGGCATCTTCGTTATGCTAGACGGAGACGACGAGGTCTGCGAGGAAGCAAGGGAGAAGCTTTCCGAGTTCGGCGAAGAGTTAGAAGGATCTGAAAAGGACGAAGTAGTTGAAGCTATCGAAGCTGCCGAGAAGGAAGCAGCAGAGGGATTCGGTTCGATTTTCGGCGGTTAGCCAATCAAGATATTTAAATAAGAAAAGGGTAAACATACCTGTGATCGATAATGGCATTTTGGAAGAGCGACGATGAAAAAAGAAGAGAGATAGAGGAAGTTAAAAAACAGGTAGAAGGAAAGGCAGGTGAAGGTACCAGGCTTCCTGAGCCTCCAAAGCCTTCATCTCCAGAGACCTCTTCTCCAGAGCCTCCGGCTCCACAGGGAGGGGAACCTGAAGAAGAACTTCCACCTGAACCTCCTCAGGAAACTGAAGAGCCTATCGATGAGCTAGAGGAGCCTTCGTTGAGGTTGAGAGAGGATTCAGGCCAAGGAAGCGAAATACCTGTAACCAAAGGTCCGGTCAGGGATACAGGCGACGAGGAATTCGCACCTTTGTTCGTTAAGATAGACAAGTATAGGGAGGTTTTACAGGACCTCGAGTCTGTCAGGAGTTCACTGAACGACCTGAAGCAGCTGTTTGAACTGATGAACGAGGTTGACAACATAAAGAGAAAGGGAATGAAAGAACTCAGAGAAGGTATATCAGACTTGACCGGCACGCTGGTTTCTATGGATGAGAAGTTCATAAGACCAGAGGGTACGGAGGAAATCACCGGTGAGTCTACATCTGGAGTCTCCAAGACCGTTGGTGAGCTTCAGAACCAGTTGAGAGAAATCAGAGACAGCCTCGAAAGAATCGAGTAAATCCCTACTCTTCTTTATTTTTGCGGGGGTACCCAAGCGGTCAAATGTGAAGGCTACAGGGGCCAGACTCAAGCTTGACTTGAGTTTTGAGGAAAACTTCTTATTCCGATGAGAAATCTGGTGGTTTAGTACCTTCGTCGGTTCGAATCCGGCCCCCCGCATACCGATAAGAAGTCTAACATGCTTCTCCTGCTTCTACTTCGTCCCATGTATTCGCGGGACCTTGTATCGTTATATCGTAATCGCACGGATCATCGTTGAAGTTCTGTAA
>PWIB01000012.1 GCA_003555465.1 Candidatus Aenigmatarchaeota archaeon
AAGAAGATCTCCGAAGGAGCCGATCTGTTGATCCACGACGCGACCTTTGCTGAAGAAACAAGCTACAAACATTCGTCGGCGAGGGACGCTGCAAAGCTCGCCAAGGAAGCAAACGTCAAGAAGCTTCTGCTGACGCATTACTCGAGAAGATACAAGGACCTAACTCCTCTAAGAGAAGCTGCCGAAGAACACCACGGAAACGTGGAAGTAGCCGAAGACTTAATGGAGCTGAAGGTCTAATCTTCTGAGTCGTCTAGATCTTTAGTTACCCCATAGTGTCCTGTTGCAACGTAGCTGTTAAATTCTAAAAATTCCTTGATTTCTTCGGTGAGTCCATCAATATAGTCTCTCATAAGTTCACCTGTTTAACATTTGATGCTAAAACTTTTAATCATTTTGTTTTCTCCAAATGGAGGTGACGGCTTCTCAAGATTTAAATAGTCGACCGTTTAAAACAAGGACGTGCCAAAGGTGGTACTATTCCGCACAAGGTAGTGGACGACGATACGCTGGAAGAGCAGAGCGAGAGAGTAGATAAACCTATGTCGAAGCTTATGAACTACTGCAAGCCCTACAAGAAGAGGCTTGTTATAGGCGTTGTATCCGTAATAACAGCATCGATATTCGGACTTGCACCTCCGTACCTTACACGTCTTGCGATAGACGAAGCCATAATTCCACAGAACTTTGGCCTTCTTTGGATGGTTGTCGCAGGTTTGATCGGAGCATATGCAGGAAGAGCTGTATTCGAATACGCTCAGAACTTCTTCCTTTATACTTTCGCTCAGGAAGCCATCTACCACCTAAGAATGGACACGTACAAACATCTACAGGAACTTTCACTCTCCTTCCACAGCAACCAGCCCACAGGGAAGATGATGTCCAAGCTCTCTAACGATATAAACAGGCTCCAGAGGTTTCTGTCCTCGACGATGAGAGAAATCATGAGGAACATAACCATAGGTCTGGTCATAGGTGTAGTCCTCTTCTGGATGAACTGGAGGCTTGCTTTCTTCACACTCTTTCCTATACCGATAATAGGATTTATGACGTATCACTTCGCAGGAAAGATAAGACCGAAATGGGACGCCGTAAGGAAGTCCGTGGGCGACGTTAACAGCAGGCTTCAGAACAACATAGCAGGCATAGAGACCATAAAGAGCTTCGCGAGGGAGGACTACGAGCTAGACAGGGTTGAGGAGGTAAGCGACGACTACAGGCAAACGAACGTCGAGTCTATAAAGCTATGGTCCAGGTTCTTCCCGGCCGTTGGCTTCGCAGTTTCCGTGGGAGCTGTAATCGTAATTGGATACGGTGGTTATCTTGTGATAAACGAAGCTCTCACCATAGGTACACTTATAGCCTTCAACGCGTACATATGGCAGTTCTACGAGCCCATGCGTATGCTGGGGTGGATAACCAACTCACACCAGAGGGCCGCAGCTTCTGCTTCCCGTGTCTTCGGGATACTCGAGGAGCCTATCGGCATAAAGAATCAGGAAACACCGGAAGAAGTTGGTGAGATAGAGGGAGAGGTGGAGTTCGAAGAAGTCACGTTCCACTACGGAGATCCAGAGGAGGAAGAGGAGGGAGATAGCGCTCTACACGAAGTCTCGTTCAAGGTCAATCCTGGCGAAACCGTGGCTCTTGTAGGCCCGAGTGGTTCCGGTAAGACGACCACTGTCAACATGATCCTTAGATTCTATGACCCCGACGACGGAAGGGTGAAAATAGACGGAAAGGATATACGAACTTTGGATATAAGGGAGCTGAGGGATAAAATAGGTATAGTCTCACAGGACGCCTTTCTTTTCGACGACGATGTGAAGACAAACATCAGTTACGGCGACCCAGAGGCCGATGACGAAAAGGTAAGGGAAGCGGCGAAAAAGGCCGCAGCCCACGACTTCATAGAGGACTTCCCCGAGGGGTACAATACGGAGGTCGGCGAGGACGGAGTCAAGCTGAGCGGTGGGCAGAAGCAGAGGATATCTATAGCCAGAACTATACTCAACGACCCTGAAATCCTAATACTGGATGAAGCAACAAGCGACGTGGACACTTTAACCGAAGTGAAGATTCAGGACGCTATAAAGGAGCTAATCAAGGACAGGACCACGATAATGATAGCCCACGACCTGAGCACAGCGAGGCTTGCAGACAGGATAATATGCCTGGAAAACGGAAAGGTCGTGGAGGAAGGTACGCATGAAGAGCTTCTGGAAAATGACGGCCTTTACAAGGAGCTGTGGGACATGCAGTCTTCGCTGAACAAGCCAGGTGAAGAGGTCTAAAAATCCTGGGATTTTTCTTCTTCGATGCTCTCCACGTATTCAACCAGTTCATCTTCTTTGAAGATAAGGTACTTACTTAAGGAAGCTTCGAGGGTCTTTCCTACAAGCTTAATTGCCTTTTCTACGTAGTCATCGGACATATTTTGAAGCTATTAAGAAATATTTTTATTTCTGTCGGTCCAACTCTACCTATGCTCCCGGAAGAAACTAAAAAAGAACTGGAGGAGAGGCAGTACCGCTTTGTAGGGAACCACTCAGCTGTCCGTACATGCAACTGGCTCAAGGAGTCGCTGCGCTGCGACGGCGTCTGCTACAAGCAGAAGTTCTACGGGATTGAAAGCCATAGATGCCTTCAGATGACTCCAGCGTTGCTCTGCAACCAAAGGTGCAGACACTGCTGGCGGGACACGTCCTTCTTTTCGTCCGAATGGGAAGGTCCTGTTGATGATCCTGAGGAGATAATAGACGGGTGCATAGAGGCGCAACGGGAGCTCATTTCTGGCTTCGGAGGTAATGAAGAAGTTCCGGAGGAAAAACTAGAAGAAGCAAAGAATCCAAACCAGGCCGCTATTTCGCTGACGGGCGAGCCGATGTTCTACCCCAAGATTTCAGGGCTTATAGAGGAGTTCCACAGGCGAGACTTCACAACATTTCTTGTCACCAATGGAACTTTCCCAGAAAGGATAGAAGAACTAAAGGAGCTTCCTACAAACTTGTACGTGTCGGTTGAAGCGCCGAACAAGGAGCTATACAAAAAGCATTGCAGTCCTGTTGAGGAAGACGCCTGGGAAAAGCTTCAAGAAACGCTGGATTTGATCAGTGACATCGGTACAACTACTGTACTTAGAATAACCTGCATGAAGGATGTTAACATGCACCTTCCCGAGGAGTTCGTGGACTTGATACAGAAAGGTGGCTTCGACTACGTAGAGGCGAAGGCCTACATGCACATAGGCTACTCGCAGCAGAGGATGCCTAGAAAAACTATGCCAAGCCATGAAGACGTCAATAGGTTCGCAGAAGAGATTGCAGAAAACTCGAACTACAGCGTCGAAGACGAGCAGGAGAGGTCGAGGGTGGTTTTGCTAAACAAATAAAAAACTTTCCTCTAAAACAATGCATATGCCCGGAGCTGTTATAGGAAGATTTCAACCTCTACACAACAGTCAGGTCGAGCTTATAGAAGATGTGCAGGAGGATTCAAACAAGCTCTGCATAGGTGTTATAGGCACCGAGCTCTGTTATAAAAATCCGTTGACATACGATGAAAGGAAAGAGATTCTGGGTAAAGTTTTTCCGGAAGCTGAGATCGCCAGGTTTGGCAACGGGCACATGAAGCTTGATTTCTTGGAAAGACACCACCAGTTTCTTATGAACTTCCCGGCTTACAGAGAAGACATAAGGGAAAAGTTCTCTGAGGACGTTACAATTTACACAGGAGACAAACCTGAAGCCTTCGTGTATAAGTATCTCATGGGCTTCGATGTCGAGCACGTAGGCAGAGGAGAGATCGACGGAGGTGAGGTAAGAGATCTCTGTGAAAGGGCTTTTGTCGAAGGTGACGAAAGCGCCTACGGGAGACTTGAGGAAAGGATACCCGAACAAAGTCTGGAAACTGTAGAAGAGGTACTTCCTGAAAGGTACGAGGAAATTGACTCCATGGACAAGCCAGATTCATCTCCTTTCAACAATATTTCCAGTCCTCTAGAGATTTTAGAAGGTTATTGAGAAGTCTACGATGTAAAATCATCTCAGGAACTTCCAACTAATGGTTATAGATCTCTTCTGATAGAATCTGATACAGCAGGATCTGTTTGATATGCGCAAAGTAATTTCTTTAACTTCTCCTCCCTCTCTTCGTACTTTTTCTTAGCAATTTCATAATGTACAATAGCAAAAGCCTCGGCCTTTACCTTCTCCTCCAACTCCTCTGGACCTTTACCCGCCAAGTTGTCTGAATAGGATTCATCTACCTTCTCAAAGCGCCTTTCAAGAAAATCCAAGTATTCTCTCGCTTCACTTAGATTCATTTTCCCCATCTTCTTCTCAACTATCTTCTCAACGCCTTCGTGTATCGCATCTTCGTAGCTAATATCTTCAGAATCTTCCATAACAAACGAAACTATCCATTCTAAGTTTTAAATATGTAGATATCAATCGAGCTTCGGTTTGGACATTAAGACTAAATATTTTTGGACACAATATTACGTTAGAATGGAAAGTACAACCTACGCCGAAAAAGACCTTTACTTGCTCTTGAACTCGCCAAACGAATCCCTATTTCACCTCGATAGCCTGGATGCCGAAGAAAGGTATATAGACCTTAGAGATGAAAATCTTGCCATGCTAGACCCCAGAAAAGTCAAGAACTGGCTTGGTAAGTGCTCCCATGGTTCAAAGTTAGAAAAAACTGTAAAAGCTGAGAAGGAAGTAGCCAGATACAAACTCGGCAGGTTGTAGATTCAACAAGTATAATTTTTCCATAAAATGTAATAAAGGATTTGAATGGCTAACTGGGATGAGAAAATCGAAGCAGCAAAAAAGGCCGAGGAGGTTATAGACGAAAAGGAAAGGCTTATGGACGTCTATCTTATACTGGAAAAGCTCCACGAAACAACCAGTCAAATTTCAATGGCCACCTCCGTTATGAACGATAAAGAACGTTTGGAAGGTATGTACAATATAGAGGAAGTCGAAGTCCAGGTATCTGAGAGCTCTGAAGGCGCTGAAAAGGCAGGGGAATGCATAGAACAATTGGAAAAAAGTGTTGAGAAGGTCGGGGATAGATATGTGGAACTGTTTGAAAAGAGGCTCTTTTATCTTGTTGAAAACTACGAAGAAAGTGCGGAAAAGACGAAAGAAGTGGTAAGGAAAGACAACGTGAATGAATTCAGCCTTATGCAAGAAATGATAGAGACCATGGAAAAATTACCAGAGATGTGGAAGATTTACAAAAGCCACAAGGACAGGCGTGATGAAGATGTCAAGTACGAGCAGGAAGAGCTGGTTGAAAGGTTGAATGGAATAATGAACACATTCAACGATGAAAAATACAACTCGGGAAAGGCCTATGCATGACGCCAGGTCGCAAGTATATTAAGCCATTCCTTGTTAACTATAACATATCCAAGAGGGATAGAAGACGCACTTGTGTTTCATTCTCGTTGCCGTAGGAAGTGCTGTAGACCTTCGAAACGTCTGACGAATTCATATAAAAAGAATACGGCTCTACCCTCAAATTTTAAATATCTTACTTCCTCTCTTTAGTACTGTTACAAGGAGTGATAAAAATGATGAATGAAACAAATACAAACTTCTGCGAATGTGGAACCTTTATGAAAGGTCTTGATGGAATGGACGAAGAGGAAAGAGAAATTTATTCTGAACAGCTTGAGGAAATTCCCGAGGAAGAATATTCAAGTATCAGATACTGTCCAAGCTGCGGGGAGTTTTACAGTTCTAATGGATCTTTTACGGTGGAAGTAGCTTCAAAAGAAGAGGAAAAGGGTAGTGGAGGAAAGGTGGTTGACGATGAGACAGCAGATATGCTAGGTTTTTCCTAGGACAGTCGTCTGTAGCAGGAGCTAAGAATGAGCCCTCGCTTTATAAGCTTTATAAATAAATATTTTTGGACACATTGTCTTCTTAGATGAGCCGCCAAGAACTTCGAAGGAAGTGTGAAGATGCGGCAGACTTGTTAGTACCTTTTTTCTCGGAGGAATACGATATAGACCTTCATGAGCCTGATTTCATTGTTCTGTCCCGTGATGAGTTCGAAAGTCAGGGTAGGATGAACTATAAGATGAAAGACAGCGTATCAGACTATAATGGAGAAGTGATTGTACTCTATGACGAACTCTGGCCTGAAACCGCTATAAACAAGTCAGTAGCGCATGAGCTTGGCCATGTTGCAAAGGACATAAACTCCAAGGAAGTGATAGATTCAGTCGAATATCCAAAGGGCAAGTATGTCCCCTGTCTTGATGAAGGTATAGCAAAACATTTTGAAAGAGAAGGTATAAGGTATCTTGAAAAATACTTTGAAGATAAGGATCCATTCAAGTCAAAATGCCACAAAGCAATGAGGCTTTACGAGGACATGAAACTAAAAAAGAATAGGGCTCTGCCTGGTGATGATAAGTACAAATTAGGCGATAAGATTTTCTCTACCTTGGACAAGGAAGAGGTTAAGGAAGCATTGGAAAGGCCTAAAAGGTTTTTCAAAGAAGTAGACTTCAGCTCTCTTTAATTTCTTTACCTCTTTCCTTAGGAACTATCTCCACCGAGCCTTCAAAACCTCCTTCGGCCCCTTCCACACCAAGAAATCTGTCCAGAAAGACTGCGAGAGCTGCGACCTCCGAATGCGGCTGATTGGTCACTGCGATCTGAATGTCAATGTAGTCGTATATATCACCAGGTATCTTCTCTCCACCAACCACAACGCATATATCTTCTTCAAAGTTCTTTACATCCTCGATCTTCTCCTGTATCGGAAGGCCGTACATGGAGAGGTATACTCTCTTTCCGTCGAAGTTCTTTAGGTAGTTCTTCCAACTCTTTACGTGCTCCACTTCGAAGTCCCCGCCCCATCTTTCCGATACGCTTTCTACATTTTCTTCCATGGAACCGTCATGGTCGCCGCTGTAGACCATACGATCGGCTCCGAGAGCACGGGCTGCTAAAGCGCAGTGCGTAGTCATACGCTTGTCCCTTCCTACCCTGTGCTCCAGCCGTAAAACAGTGATCATAGTTCAACCTTTCAGTGGGAGATATAAAAATAACAACCTTTTGTTCTTGTAGAAAATAGATGAAGCTAAGAGGAACTCAGTGGACTGCATTTGTTTCGGACATCACTTTCAGTTTTATACCGGAACACCACGCACTACCAAATATCCATTCTATATAACTACATAACTATTCTTCTTGTTCCTTCCAAAGCTCCATCTCAACATGCCTCCTTATACATCCCCTAACGAACTCCGACCTATCGGAGTAAAGTCCCTCATCGATTATCCGATCCATCTCCTTCAAGAGTTTTTCAGGCATTCGGATATGGATGGACTTCATGATAACGCTTATATATTTATTCTCCAGACATATAACTTTAGATTTACAATAAGTTAACTATAAGCCATAAAAGTAGATTGTATGTTATTTCTATACATGAATTATCCACGTAAATGTTAAATAAGGACGTACAAAAGAGGGACTT
>PWIB01000061.1 GCA_003555465.1 Candidatus Aenigmatarchaeota archaeon
TACCGATACTACCATACCAGTCTGCCATAAAAAAGTGTGGAGCAAGTCATAGATATGCGGACCTAGTTGCACAGTAAAGAGGATGAGTAAAAGTATCCTGAGGAGGTTTAAGGCGTATATGACAGGAATTCCTACAGCAAGGCCCTTTACAGTCTTTTTCAAAGTCGAGCCTGAAGCTATCACAAGAGAGAGAAAGAAAAACATACCCTTCCACGCTGTGCAGTCCTCCGTGATCAGGAAGTCTTTGCCTTGAACGCCTATCCTTATTTTTTCTCTTTCTGTTGGTATGTTCAAGGCGTTGAGAGCGTTGTCTGTGAATTCTGCACTAGCTTCTTGCATAGGGAGAAAATTCACGTTCAGAGAGATTATATACATTAAAAATGACAGTATGAGAAGCTTTGTAGCAAAGATAAAAACCTTCCTTAAACTCTCTCGTTTTGAAATAATCCTTTTCCAAATGTCTTTCAAATTCATCTTTGACTGCACCAAGAGTATTTACAAATTAAAGTAACTCAGAAGAAACTATTCAATCACAATGGGAGTTCTTTTCTTTGCTCTCATGATTTTCTCCTTCAGTTCCTCGACCTCCTTCTTGGTAGCTCTTTTTGAAAACTGTTCCTTTAGTTCATTTATAGCATCTTCGATTTCCTTTAAATCAGGTGTCTCCTCGACCTTTTCCTTGAGGTCTTCTTGGTCTGACCTGAGCTTTGAAACTTCTTCACTCAGCTCAGAATTCTCTATAAGTCTTTTTACGCCTTCCTTGTTCAGATCGAGTCCGTCTTCCCTTTTATTTATCTCGGACAATTTCTCTTCCATTTTTTCTTTATACTTTTCAAGCTCTGTTACTTCTTTCTTTATTTTCCTGACCTCTTCTTCTACATCTCCTATTTTCTTTTCCTGATCTGGACTGTTTCTTCCATTTAGAAAGTCTTCGACAATCCCTTCCACTTCGTCTTCGTAAATCGCCTTTCTATTTATCTCATCTATGTCTTCTTTAAGATCTTTGACCGAGTTTCGAATTTCGACAACCTCCTCCTTGAGAGAAGGTATATTCTTTCTCTTGAGGAAGTTGTGCGTTATGTTTTCAACTTCTTCTTTGTTGATAGTTTCCTTGTTAGTATTTTCCTGTAGATCTTCTATGACACTCTTGAGCGCCTGGGTGAATGAGCTGAGTTCATTAACCTCTCTTCTTACAGATTCCAGGTCATCAATTTTGTTTTCAAGGGAATCCATTCTTTTCTTGATTTCCTTTACCTCTCCGTCGACTTTTTCCCTAATAGTCTTCTGTTCATTTTTGATCTTATCAAGATCCTCTTTAGAAAAATCATTTGGCCCTTCTTCAACATTGACCTCAAGCTTATTTACCTTGGATTTTAGGTCTTGAATTTCCTCTTTGCCCTCGTTTACCTTATTTCCCAAGCCCTTTATCATTCCCTTCCATCTGTCCATCAGTTCCATATTTTTCTTTAGGAGTTCCTCGGTTTTCTCAGTCTTGGTCTCCGATGGAACCTCTTCCTTCATATCCTCGATTTTCTTACTGTTCTCGGATACTCTTTCCTTTAACTCAGAGACTATTTGCTCAACATCATCAGAAGAACTACCGCTACTTCCAAACATATACTAAATTATCTTACACTATGTTATAAATCTGATCCTTTATTTGCCGTTTTTAGTGCTTCTATACCTATTTAACCATCCCATGAGGCTTTCCTTGTCCTCTCTTCTGATCTCTTCAAGGTCTTCCTGTTTCAGGTACTTTACATCGTTCCTCTCTTCTATCTCTATTTCTTCAGTATCACACGCAAGCAAGCCTTCTTCGAAAAACCTGTCCTTGAACTCCTCGCTGATATCCCCGACAACGATCTTTACTCCTTTTTCGGATAGAAGCTCTATTGTTTCTTCTGTTTCCTTTACCTCGTTTGCCAATACGGCACTTTGTCGCAGGGATAATCTACTATCCTCTTTGTTTATCGTCTCTTCATCAAGCATGTCTACAGTCCTTAGAGGAATCTTACCTTCCTTCCTCATCACTTCGAAAGTAATTAGCCTCTCTACTTCGCTTTCTAGATTGTCTTTCTCGTTTTGCAGACTTCGGACCCTGTTCTCCTTGGACCTCAGATTCCTCTTGAGTTTTTTGACCTCTTCGTCCTTCAAAGCTTCTTTCCTTGCATCCTTCTCTGCTTCCTCCTTTTCCTTCCTTACATCAGAGAGTTTGTCCTTCAGGTCCTTGATTTCCTCCTTGAGCTTCTCGTTATGTTCCTTTAATTTCTCTTTGTCCTTCCTCTCTTCGATGAGCATCTGCCTGTAGTTGTCTATCTTCTCCTCAAGGTCAACGTCTACGTCCCTTTTTATCTCCTCGTCCGAATCCTCTTCTTCCTCATCATTTCCCAGGACCATCTCAACGGCTTCCGAAACGTTTTTGGCCTCGTTCGTGACCACGGCCTCCTTTACCTCTGGTGTCAGATCCTGCAGGTTCAGGTCATCCATCCTTGCCTCTATGTTTCTGAACTTGTTCTTTAAGCTGTTGTATGCGTTCAGAGCCGCTGCCATTGCATCTCTTTCATGCAGGTTTTCATAGTCATGCTTCCTGGTCAGCTCCTTTTTCCCGTGAACGGATAGATCTTCCTCTGGAGTAAAGACCTCGGCTCCGAAGCTGGATGCCACTTCTTCGACAGCCGACGGAAGCTTTTCCTTATCTGTGGCTACAAGAACTGGCTTTCCTGACTCGGAGATCTTCCTTACAATTCCCTTCGTCCCCATATGCTTCTCTGATTCAACTTTCCTTGTATTTCCTTTCAGGTCAAGAACTGCTATTGCAGAAGTAGCTCCTGGGTCTATCCCGACTATCGTTCTCTTCCTCTCAGTCATCCGAGACCTCCTTTGTAAGGACCTTTCGAAGCTTCTCTGCTCTCTTCTCGCCTATTCCCTTTACTTCCTTCAACTCTTCCTTAGAAGCTGTGAACACATCTTCAGGTCTTTTGAACTCCTCAAGAAGCCTTTTGGACATCTTTTTATCTATATCAGGTAAACCTGCCAGAAGGAAGAGCTGTCGGTCCTTGAGCGTCGAAGGTTTCTTCTCGCCACGGAGAGATACAGACCTCTCTTCCTCGCTCTGCTCTCTTTTCGCTATCCAGTGTAAGAAGGAAGCAGTGTCTTCCTCCGAGTCCGTCCATATGATCGGAATGGAAAGATCTATCCCTATGGAGGCTATAGCCCCACGTATAGAATTTGGATGCACGTCTCTCTGGCAGTACAGGTCTTCGCCTTCTATCATAAGCAATGGTTTGTCGAAGTTTCTTTTCAACTCCTCCAGCTGGTCGAATATATTTCCGTCGAAGACAGAAGACAGGAAATCGTTGCAGCTCTTCCTCTCCACCCCTACTCTATCGGAAAGTATGTAGTCGCCGACCTCCAACTGCTTCGGCTTTACAGTGCAGTCCTTCCTGGCCATTTCCTTTACGACGTTGGAGCGGAACTCACGGTTGTCTGCGAATATAAGTATTTCGTCTTCGTCCTTAAGGATCTCTTGCTTTTCCATGCGTAGAAAAATTGTCAGGGTAACTTAAAATACTTCGCTTCTCAGAACTCCTCAAGTCTGCTCTGCTCCCTTTCACTGCTCTTCATGTCCTTCAAAGTTTCCTTCATCCTCCTTTCCCTGTGCTTACTCTTCCAGTAGTAGGCTTCATCTCTTGTATCCTTGGCCATAAGAACTACAACCTTGCCGCTCTTCTCCCTTCCTGTTCTCCCTCTTCTCTGTATGGAACGTATCTCCGAAGCTACTGGTTCGTAGAAAACCACTAGATCCACGGCGGGGATATCCAGACCTTCCTCTCCGACGCTAGTAGCTACGATTGTATTGTACTCTCCTTCTTCCAGCTTGTCAAGCCTTTCGACCTGCTCCTTCTGTGACATGCCCTCGTCCCCGGCCTGTCCTATGAAGGCGCCTGGCTGACAGCCTTCCACTTCCTCTAACGTCTCAACGATCTTTTCCACCTGGTCCCTGTAGTGCGAGAAAACAAGTATCTTTGAATCCTCCTTCTTCTCGAACTGATTCAAGACGACCTCTTCAAGCTTGTCCAGCTTGGGATGTTCTATGTTTTTCTCTAGCAGCGAGCTTGTCTTCCTGAAAGCTGTGGCTATGTTCGCGTCGTTCATGACAGACTTTGCAGCCTTCGTCTTGCCTTCCCTTGCTTCTTCCCTGAGCCTTTTTAGGTATTCGTATAGGGAGGAAGAACCCTGTGTCTCCAGAAGCATTAGTCCGTGCTCGATCTTCAGTGCTTCTGCACTTTTCGAGAGCGCGGCGTACAACATCTTGTCCTCTTCGCCCTTTGATATCTTCTTCCTCAGTCGTCCTTGAAGCTTCAGAAGCTCCTTCCTGTAGACGTCGCCTGTGGGAGCGTAGTCCCAGTCCTTGAGCTTGTTTATCCTTTCATCATAGGCTTCCTCGAGGAGCTTCTTGACCTCCTTGAACTCTTCAGGCAGATCGACCTTCTTCCAGTCCTTGTCCACGTTTTCAACGTAACCTTTCACGTCCTTGTCATCTTCGGTCCTTATCTCCACTTCGTCGATGAACAGGTTTTCCATGACCTGCCTTATCTCCTTCTCGGAGCCTCCGGGTGAGGCTGTGATCCCTAGGATTCTGGGATCTTCCGCCCTCTTCATATACATCTCAGCTACGAAGCTATAAGGATAGTCTCCTGTTGCGCGGTGACACTCATCGAATATAACCAGTGAGAACTCGTTCAGGTCCATCCTGCCTGCTATTATATCGTTTTGTACAACCTGAGGTGTGGCGAAGAAACACATTCCATTTTTGTATTCCTTTTCACGCTTCTCAGGCCGTACCTTCCCGGTCAGGACTTTCATATCACCTTCGGCTATCTCCAGGAAATCGTTGAAGAAGCGCTTATGCTGCTCGACCAGGGGCCTTGTTGGAGCGAGGAAAAGAACCTTTCCACCTTTTTTGTTTAATCGGTGGGCAGCAAGGAGAACCGCCGATATTGTCTTTCCCATTCCGGTGGGGAGAACCACAAGAGTGTTGTTCTTCACGGTAGTATGGAATATAGTCTCCTGATAGAGCCGTTTCTCCAGCTTACCTTCCTTTATCAGTGCGTGCTCGAAGTACTCGTCGCTCATAGCAGTTAAACATGGAAGTCCAGCTTAAAGAAGTTTAAAACTCATCCTCGTCCTCGAAGGCGTCAGGTGTACCTCCGGCATGCCAGGACATTCTAGGTCTTACCTTTATGGAGTAGATCCTTTCAGAGTTGTCGTCCAGGACTATTGCGGAGCCCTTTTTCCTCGGGAGGTCGTTTATGTACTCCTGTATGTCGAAGGTCATGTAGGTCTGCATTATATTCCTAAGAGCGTCCATATCGGGCTTTGCTGTAAGCCTGTGCGAGACTATGAGGTCGGCCTGTGAGATCGCATTTGGATGTATAGCTCCGGGTCTCTGTGTTATAAACGAGACGGATATACCTGGCTGTCTACCTTCCTTTACAAGGGTTATCAAGGGGTCTGAAGCCGGAGTCTTGCCTTCAGCCGGCAGGAACTGATGGGCCTCATCTATCATCACCCAGGTCATAGGTACATCTATCTCCTTCCTACCTCTTATAGTCGTCATCTCCTCCTTTCTCCTTGCCTCTACCCTTTTCCTGTAAATTCTCCTGGAAAGCAAACCTACTAAAAGACCTCTTACGCTCCAACCCGAGGACATATGACCAAAGTAGGATATATCAAGGACCGACACCTTTCCGGGAGATAAAATGTCTTCTATGGAAAGGCCTTCCTTTGAGAATATTCCCCATTCCTTCGCAGACAGGAACCTGTTCTCCAAAGCTTCCTTTACGTCCTTGTCGGCTCTTTCGTCCTCTCTTATAGCTTCTATTATCTCACGAATACCGTAGTTCTCCCTTTCGTTCAGGCTTCTCATCACCCTTTCAAGCAGAACGCCGAGCTTGTCAGTCAGCGGAATGTCGAAGGCCAGGGACCAGTCCTCCACGGATAGCTCCGAGGCCTTTATAGAAAAGGTTTCGTCGAAGGGTATGTTTTCCTTTTCGTAGTCTTCCTTGAAACCTCTTGGAACGTAAACATCGGCATCAAAGGTATTTGGTTCGAGGTCCCAGCTTTTCAGCAGGTCTATCTGCTTTTCGTTGGGATTCTTCAGACTCCACCAGATGCCCATGGTGTCTATCATGAGCATAGAAAGGTTTTGACGTATATCTTCAGGTAAGCGGAAAAACTCCTCGGCTATGACAGCTCCAGTGTACGACTTGCCCTGACCCCGCTTCCCACACAGCAAAGAAACGTGTGGCCTGGCGACGTCAAGGTAGACAGGGTTTGTGAGGTTGGCGTCCTCGCCTTCACCGACTATATGTTTTCCGAAGTAAACTGAACCACGTTTCCCGTACTTTTCTCTGTCGTCTTCGTCCCTTCCTATTATGATCTCTCGTAGTGGCATGTTTAAGATTATTGTTTTCAGTTTAAAAGTTATTTGACCCCTTCAGATGATAAACGCTCCTATTATGCCTATTATCCCTAAAAGCGTCGAGGTAAACCAGAGCCAGCCTCCCCAGAGGACAGTGTTTCCCCCGTCGAACGGGTGGACAGGAATCAGGTTTGAAAGACCTATCCAGAAGTTTATGAGGGAAACAAGCCAGAAGGTCCAGATACCGAGAAAGTAGTAAAGAGCTATGAAGACTGTGCCTATTGTAAGGTTGACTATGGGACCGGACGTCGAAACCAAGCCAAGCTCCACATCGTTTATACCTTCGGTTTTCCTGAGCCATCGGCCTGTTTCAGTGGCTCTCATTTTTGTCAGAAGAGGTATCGCAAGAACAGCTAAACCCTGGCTAAGTATGCCTGTAGCTAGCGTTAGAACTATTCCTATACTAGAAAGCTGCGACTTGCTTTCTATCCCCTCTAGATCCGAGAGCTTTTCATGTGCAACTTCGTGTGCGAAAAAGCTGAGAAAGACTATTATGAAGCATAAAACAAAGAACCCAGGGTTTATATTCTGTACGGTGAAGGCAGTCGCGACGACTAACACAGAAATCAAAAAATTCCTCCATTCTTCCTTCCCGGAGATCATTATTCTTCATCTTCCTTGATTACTTCTATATCCTTTCCGAGTACCTTCTCTGCAGCACGTACGTTTGATCCACCGGGTCCGATGGCCTTTCCAATCATCTCCTCATCAATATCTACACGGATGAGATCTTCTTCCTCTATCACTTCATTGATCTCTACGTCCATCATCTTCTCCAGCTTATCTTTTAGATCTTCAGCGATGTTATCACCCCTTCTCTGTGTGTTATTTGGCGAAGTTTATTTAAAA
>PWIB01000023.1 GCA_003555465.1 Candidatus Aenigmatarchaeota archaeon
AGGAATGTATGGATATAGGCTTCAACCCAGCGGACATAGGTGTAATTTCACCGTACGACGACCAGGTCGAACTGTTGAACAGTAAACTGGACATCAAGGACCTGGAAATAAAAACCGTGGACGGTTTCCAGGGAAGGGAGAAGGAAATTATAATCCTTTCATTTGTAAGATCAAACGAAGGTGGAAACATAGGCTTCTTGGAGGATCTCAGAAGGCTTAATGTTTCAATAACAAGGGCCAGGAAGAAACTTATCATGGTCGGCGATTCGACTACTTTAAAGAAAAATGAAACCTACGAGAGACTGATCAAGTATGTCGAGGACAGAGGAAAGGTCATAGACCTAAGTTAGCCCGACTTTACTTTTCATTTCCTCCAAAGTTTCCTTGTCTACGCCGCCGCTTCCTAGAACGAAGTCCCCTTTATCGTGGAAGTCGGATCCACCGGTTTTTATCAGTCCAAGTTCCTCAACGACTCCTTCCACTTTCCTTTCATCGAGATGTATTTCCTTGGTATTGTTCCCGTACGGGTAGTTTACCTCACAGCCGTCAAGCCCAATCTCGGCCAGGCTTCCTATAAAACTTCTTGGATTCTCTATCCTTTCGTTGCAGGGATGTGCCAGCGAGGTAAAGGCTCCTGAATCCTTCGCTTTCCTTATTACTTCCTCCGAATCCGGCTTTTCCAGAGGCACGTAGTAAGGACTGTCCCTCTTCGCGTACTTTTCGAAGGCCTGGTTCCTGTCCTCGGCGAAGCCCTTTTCGGCTATAGCTCTCGCGAAATGCGGTCTTCCTATAGGACCGTCTGCCTGCTTTTTCACGTCGTCCAGGGTCAACCTTCCCTCCTCTAAAGAATTGAACTTCTTGACCATCTCTTCCATCCTTTGTATCCTTCTTTCTCTCATCTTCTCCAGCAGTCCTTCAACTTCGTTGCTTCCTGGGTCCAGAAAGTAGCAGAGTATCTCGGCCCTTGTTCCGTTGTGCATCGTCTTAACTTCCACTCCGGTTATCAGTTCTATACCGCTTCTTATCTCAGTCCTTTGTCTCAGGTCCTGGTGAACTACATCGTGGTCCGTTACAGCTAAAGCCTCTATCTTCCTCTTCTTCGCTTCTCTGATTATCTCTTCTAAACTCAGTAGTCCGTCGGAAGCTGTAGTATGTACGTGTAGATCTGCATAGACCATACTATCCTCTGTTTCTGAATAAAATAAATAAAGAAGGGGTTGTGGTTTTGGCTGTTGATTATCAGGAAGACGTCTTGTCTCCTTCATATCGGAAAAGCGAGCTCGGCTTGTCCATGTGAGCTTCTTGTGACATCTTCTCGCCTATCCACAATGGCGGCGCCCTGAGCCAGAACGGTAGCTTGTAAATCTTCCTTATTTTGTTCCCTAGCTTTATTTCATGTTCGAGCTCTTCTCTCCATGCCTCTTCGTATTTCTCGACTGTCGTCGCGTCTTCGGGATCTATCTCTTCCGCGGCTATCTCCGCTGCAGTCATCCCGTATACCAGGCCTCCGCCGGAAAAAGGTTTAACCTGCCCGGCTGCGTCTCCGCAGAGAAATGTCCTGCCTTTGTATGTTTTCTCAGGCGGATTTACGGGTATCAACCCTGAATAGACATCAGTGATATTGAAGCCTTCCTTATCGGAGAACCTTTCCAGAGCTTCTCTCGAGTCTTTCCCAAGTTCAACTGCTAGCCCGTATTCGAAGCTCTCCTCCCTCGGAACCTTCCAGCCGAAGAAGTCCTTGGATGCATTCAGGAAAACCTCCACGTAGTCCTGTTCTATCGGTCCTACCTCTATCTGATTGGTAAATATTCCATGGAGGAACTTATCCGGTCCGTCCAACTCGGCGGCGGTCCTTACGTCAGACTGCGGTCCGTCACAACCGGCCAAAAGCCTTGATTCATAGATGTCTTCATCGGTCTCAACTTTCACCTTTCCCTTTTCTGCCTCATAGTCCAGGAACTTCTCCTTCTTGAATTCCACGCCTTTCTCCTTGGCACGTTGTAACAAAAAACTGTCAAACTCAACCCGGTCGATAACGTAGGATGTTTGGCGGTCCTTTCCAAAGGAGTAGCTTCCGAAGCGGTTGTGGACCTCGGCTCCGTATATCTCCTTTTCAACGAAGCTTTCGTCCTTCGGTATATAATTGAATAAATCCGTGGAGACATGGCCCGTCCCCTTGAGAGGCTTTCCTACTTCTCCTTTCTCCAGAAGGAGGACATCACTACCCTCGTTTTCTTCAATGAACTTACTGGCTAGGTGAGAGCCTATGGGACCGGCACCCACAACGACAAGGTCGTACATACGAATTTATTTCGTCTGTTGAAATTTAAGCTTATGAGGGTATCGACAATTGGTGAAATTTTAAATAGTTTTCCATAAAAAGATAAAGTGGAAGCTATGGACTCAGAGAAAACCAATTTTTCAGAAAAGGACGGAAAGGACATACTTAAGGACAGGCTAAAGAAAAAGATATCAGGCGAGGTAGTTCTCTCAGATGACCCTGGAAAGACAATAAAGAAGTGGAGAAACATCTTTGAGATCTCACAGAGGAAGCTCGCCGACAAGATAGATGTGATGCCTTCTGTTATCTCCGATTACGAGCTCGGAAGAAGACAAAGCCCAGGCATAAAGATGATAGAGAAGATAGTCAGCGGTCTTGTTGAAGTGGACGAAGGCAGAGGAGGAGAGGTAATAAGGAAGTTCTCCGAGTTCAGACCAGGGGACGTTGTTTCAGATACTGTAATAGATATACAGGAGTTTTCAAAGGGTGTAAAGATAGAGGACTTTGTAGAGGCTTGCAATGCTGAGGTCATCGCAAACAAGGACATGAAGAAGAAGGAGATATACGGCTACTCTATAATCGATTCCCTGAAGGCTATAGTTGAGCTTTCGCCGTCGGAGCTTGTCAGGCTTTACGGCCTCACAACCGAAAGAGCTCTCGTGTTCACGAAGGTAAGCACAGGAAGGAGCCCTATGGTCGCGATAAAGGTAACCAACCTGAAACCAGGTCTCGTTGTCCTTCATGGAAATTCGATCGAGGCAGACGAGCTCGCCTCGAGGGTTGCTGAAGCCGAGGAGGTTCCCCTTGCGATATCCCAGTCTCCTGAAATAGGAGACATGAGGGAAAACCTCACTGAAAGGTTTGTTTGAGGATAGGCATGAAGGAAAAAATGCTGTTTTTCTCGATTATTAGCATACTTTTAGGTCTCAACCTGTACTTCATATTTGCTACTTTGATTCATAGCTGGGTCGGTTTGATTTTCTTGATCGGAGGACTGATCCTTTCCGTACCTTTGTTTTTTTACGGCATAACGAAGGACAGGGGAAGGGAGTCACGTAAGAAGAGAGGCTGGGACCGTCCCTTCTGGAAGAAGATTAGAGGTAAGAAGTAAGCTTTCTAAAGTGAAGAGTAGTTGTCCAGGAAGTTTTCAAGCTTTATTCCCTCCTCCAGGCGAACGTTCTTACCTTCTCTATCAAGAAGCTCATCTACCGTTCCTACGTATATAGGCGTTCTGTAGAAACCGTAAACTATGAGCGGTGTAGCACCTATCTTCTCTGCCTCGTTTTTCACGTCCTTTATGTCCTCCTTACTCACGTAGAGGTGGTCCTTGTCCCTCTGGCCGGTCTTCTTCGCATCGATTATAAAGGAGACGCGCCCGTCCCTCATAACAATTAGATCGTAGGGTGCAGAAGCTGCCTTCCTTTCTGCTTCGTATCCGTTCTTACGGAACTTGTCCCTCACTCTTATCTCGAAGTTGTAACCTCTTTTGTAGTTATGCATCCCATTGAATACTGTTGGGTGGGTTTTTTATAGTTTAATCGCGTATTATGGAACAACGATAAGATGCCTCCATACCTCAGAATTGACGACTTCGGCGACATCAGCGTAAATATAAATGCTGAATCAGTGCCCAATCCACAGGAGGCCTACAACGAAGTAATAGATATTCTCAGGCACGAGTGCAACATCGGTGTAGGCGATATAACCGAGAAGCAGTATCAGCACGAAAGGGACGGTGACACGGAAAAGATATTTTCTGAGATACGTGCGTACGAACCAAAGGACAAGTACACCCACGTTTACGTCAAGATCAAGCTCTTCATAGAGATGACTCCTGCTAAGCACGAGGACTATGACTATGTAGGCGACATAGAGGTAAGCGGAACTGCGAGGGTCAGGACCCATTACCCACAGGACCACTGGCTTCAGGAGACTATGCTCTGGCACGCATTCAGGACGTTCTACGAGAAGATGATATACAGCGACATAAAGCAGGTCTTCATAGAGGACTGTAACGACTATATGAGGAACGTCAGGGACGGACTGAAGAGCTACTTCGATATGCTCCCGACGATTCAGTGAATGCTTATATAATTTCTCCACAAACTGAATACAGGCCCACCTAGATCAGTCCTGATGAAAGTTCCGCAAGGAAAATATGTCTCAGGATGTTATGGGTGGGCCAAATCCCTACTACAAGGTGTTGGCTATCAGGGAAAAGGTCAAGAAAGTTCTAGACAAGGAAAGTCTCCCGGTGATAGTTGAGGGCAAGCGCGACGTCGAGGTTATGGAAGAGCTGGGAGTAGAAGAAATAATACCGCTCAACGGCCGTCCTCTTTACAAGGTAGCAAAGGATGTTTCCGAAAACTTTGAGGAGGTGCTCGTTCTCACTGATTTCGATTCTGAAGGGATGAAGCTTGCGAAAAAGATCAACTCCTTTCTGGGGAAGTTTGATGTAGTGCCTAAAAACTCTCTCAGAGGAAAGATAAAGGAAATTTTAGTGAAGAAAGGTGTATCCCAGATAGAGGATATATGTTAAACCTGTAGGGATCTGTCCGTCTGCTTTATTACCTCAGGACCATTTTCCTTTACAACTACCAGGTCCTCTACTCTTACACCCACCTCATTGTAAAGCCCTGGCTCAACTGCAAGCACATTACCTTGTCTTAGTTCGTAGTCCACGCCTTTACCAACCCTTGGTCTTTCATGCACCTCTAGACCTATCCCGTGTCCGGTCGAATGTTTGAACTCTGCTTCGCTTGAGTCGTCCAACCTAGTACTGTAGCCCTTGTCCTCCAGAAGTTGGCATACAGCTTTGTCGACATCTGAGGCCTTCGTTCCTGGCTTTAAAACCTCGAGAGCTCTTCTTTGAGCCTCCAGAACGGCTTTGTGCATATCGTCTACCTTTTCAGGAACCTCTCCTTTGACGAAGGTCCGTGTCATATCACCGTGATACCTGCTGTTTTTGTTGAAAGGAAAAACGTCGACGATTATTGGCGTGTTTGGCTCCAGGACCTTTTCTTCAGTTCCTGTTTTGTGCGGCGTTGAACTTTCATTACCTGAGGAAACTATCAGCTCTTTACACGAGCAGTTGTTTTCCAGGAGACTGTGAAGTATTATCTTCTTCACCCTTCCCTGCGTGAGTACTTTGTCCTCGTAGAACAGTTTCCCTTCTCTGACTTCCGAGTCCTGGAGGACCTTTTTTGCAGCCAGTATAGCTTCAGATGCTGCGGACTGTACCTCCTTTATTTTTTCTATTTCCTCCTCGTCTTTCACAGCCCTTTGTTCCGTGAAAGGACCTTCCGTTACCTTCACGTCATTTTTTAGCTCCCTGTAAACTCCTACAGGAAAGTCTTTACCGACTTGTATTCTGTCCGAGGACGTGTGAACCTCGACGACCTTTTCAATTATCCTCACCTTTCTTTCCTCCTTTTCCAGTTCGTCCAACTCCTCCTTGAGTCCAATATCTTTGGCTGTGAGTACCTCGTCAACCTTGCTTTCCTCCCTTGCTCTGCCCTTCTCCATCTCACTTGTTACGAGGATGGTTTTCTCCGAAGTTACGATACAGAGGACGTTTTCGCTTATCAGAAAGTTTGTTGCGTAGTAGAGGTCGGCGTTGTCGTAGCTGTTTCCATGTAAGATCAGAGGCGCTTTTTCAGACATACAAACAAAGAGTCCTTCCCTGTAAATAAAGTTATCCGAACAATCGAAAACTTAAAAGTACTGAGGGATAAACTATACCTACTATGCCACAGGAACGTACAGAGTCCGAAGATCCTGAAACAGGAGTCGTAAGGAAGATAGTCGAGACTGTTGACTTCAAGACCGACAAGCTCGAGGAGATCCACGAGAAGTTGAACAGCCTTGACAACAGAATGGAGAGGATGGAGGGCAAGCTCGACAAGGTCATAACGGATGATACAAGCGAGTCTGACCTCAAGGACGTACACAAGAGGATACTCGACCTCCTTGGGAGCTGGATGAGCACAAAGAACCTGGCCAAGATAATGAACTACAGACAGGAATACGTCAGCAGGAAGGTCTCCGAGCTAAAGAAGATGGGACTTGTAGAGGAGAAGAGAGACGGAAAGTCCATACTGTACAAGAGGAAAGGCGGAGTCAAGGAAGCTATGGAAGAAAACGATTGAATCCGCTAAAGTTCTATTTCCACAGGAAGTATCTGAAGCTCACCTTCGTACATTTCGACATCCCCTGCTACAGTTATTTCTTGCCCCCCTTCTACTCTCTGAGGTTCGAGGCCCATAGACTGAAGGTTGTCGTTGAACACGGCCACATCTATTTCCTCGTTGTTTTCCTTCACGTGAAAGAATAAATGGCCGTCCTGCGTGACATATTTATCTTCAACCACGCCTGAAACTTCTACTCTGCTTCCTACGTCGCCTGGGCCTATCTCGGAAACTTGACTTGTCTCAGGAGAAGTCATGTAGGAGAAAGCGAACAGTAGGATTATACCTATTACTGAAGAAGCTAAAGATATTTTGTAAAGTTTTTCGTCCTTCATAGACCGTAGTCTTTGATTTTTTCGTAGACAGGGCCCTTTGAAGTCAGCTCACTCTTGAAAAGCGTTACTTTGTCAACGAGCATTCGTCCAAAGCTCTTCTCCTTCCACTTGTCCAGCTCTGACTGTATCAGCTCCTTGTTTCTACCAGTTTTTACTCTACCTATAGTTACATGCGGAACGGGTTCGTTTTCGTCCTTTTGGAACCCTTCCTTTCTTGTCTTTTCCTCGATTTTAGACATGAGTTCCGCGAACCTTTCACTTCCCTC
>PWIB01000020.1 GCA_003555465.1 Candidatus Aenigmatarchaeota archaeon
CTCCATGTCTTTTTCCGTCCTGAACTTCACCGTAGCTACGATCTTTGCCTCTTCAAGGAAGTAGTCTATGTGCCAGTGCTTTTTCTTGTCTTCGGAGAGGTGCCTTTCTACCCTTTTGTCCAGGTTGTTCATGCCTGAGCCGACGTAGAAGTAGAGTCCGGACTCGAAATCGAAGCTTCCAAGGCTGCCTACTTTGATTTCCTTTCCTTCGTCAAGTCTGATCAAAAGAATATATGAACCCTTATTGAGTTTATCTTTGTCTGGCATCTAGCTTCAGGAGTTTTGTTTTTCCAATCTCTTTTCTATAGCCTTTTCTACGTCAACAAGATTAACAACGTCCTCTCTGTTGTACATCAGAAGCTTCTGAAGAGCTTCTTTACATTCTTCCTTTTGGTATTTCTTCCATAGACGTACAGCTTCCGAGCCACCGCAGACTCCGGAATCTCTTCCTATACCAATCTCCTTCTCTATCTTCTTCAGTCCGCCCTTGAGACCGCATTTCCACCCGAGGTACATGAGATCTTTGTGCTTTCCGTTCAGCTCAAAGTCGTATTTTTCCTGGAGAAAGGGAACATCGAACCTCTTGCCGTTGTACGTGACCACACACTCCGCTTTCTCAAGAAGCTCGCATAGATTTTCCTCGCACAGATTCCTTCCCTTTATCAGCTGGTATACCTTTTCGTTATCGTAGGCCCCGACTACAGTTACCTCATGCCTGTCCTTACTGAGGCCAGTGGTCTCTATGTCCAAGTACAGCTTCTTCATTTTACCCCGAAAAAATTAAGGAGCTTGATTTAAATAAAATATGCATAATTTTTTAGGCTCAAACTCTAAACTATGGCTGATGAAAGATAAAGTCTTTTACCACCGCTGCCCTGACTGCGGCTTCAAGCAGAAGTCGAAGGCCGAGGAGCGTGTGAAGTGTCACAACTGCGGAGCAACGTATAAAGAAAAGACGAACCGATGTGATCCACCGACGCCGAAGGACAAGGACGGTAAGTTCAGAAAGGCGAGTGATATTCATGACTGAGAAAGTCGATCTTACAGATAAACCATTGGACTTGAGGAAGACATTGGAATGTGGACAGACCTTTTCCTGGAGAAAGAACGGGGATAAATACTATACGGTTAGGAACGGAGGAGTGCTCAAAGTTTGGCAGGAAGGCGACGAACTCTTCTACGAGAACTACGGGAATGAAATCGATCCGAGGGAAGTTCTTCGTCTCGACGACCCTTTAGAAGAAGTTTACCAAAGTCTGGGGAAGGATGATTTTATAGAGAGGAGCGTCCTAGCTAACAGAGGTCTCAGGATCGTAAGGGACGATTTCTTCTCCTGTCTCATAGCCTATATAACCTCTGCACAGATGCAGATACCCAGGATAAGGAGGTTTGTCAGGGACGTTTCCGAGAAGTACGGGAAGCCTCTGAGGTTCAACGGCGAGGAGTACTACGAGTTCCCGAAGCCGGAAAAGCTGGCCGAGGTTTCCGAGGAGGATCTTAGAGACCTGAGCATAGGCTACAGAGCCGAATACGTGAAAAGAACTTCAGAAATGGTAAGGGACGGGACCGTGGAAGAGGAAAAACTGAGAAAGATGGACTATGCTGAAGCAAGGAAAGAGCTGAAAAAGCTTTCAGGTGTCGGAAACAAGGTGGCTGACTGCGTGTTGTTGTTTTCTCTTGACTTCACCGAAGCCTTCCCTGTGGATACTTGGGTGAGAAAGGTCCTCAAGGAGAAGTATCCTGAACTCTACGACAAGAAGTACAAAAAACTCTCGGAGAACATGCAGGACTACTTCGGTAACTACGCAGGCTACGCCCAGGAATATCTTTTCTACTACGGAAGGACGTGCATGGACCTCTAGACCGTTGGAGTTATTAATGATAAACCAGAGTTGTTCTGTATGCACGTCAAGGGTCTCAAGTGCGTTGACTGCGGTGAAGTCTACAGTGCCAAAGAGGTCAGATATTTCTGCGATAGCTGCAGTTCGTCTCTGGACGTTCTATACGATTACGACGAGATAAGAGGAAAGCTTTCCTGGGATATACTTGATGGAAGAGTTTTCTCACACATGAGATACAAGGAGTTTCTACCGCTCATAGACCCTGAGTTCGTTGTGAGGATGGGCGAAGGTGGAACACCACTTCTTGAGTCGACGGTTCTGGGCGAGAAGCTTGGAATTGATCTTTACTTCAAGATGGAGAGCTTGAACCCTACAGGGAGCTTCAAGGACAGGGGAACTTCAGTCGAGCTCGGTAAGGCCCTCGAGCACGGTGCCGAAGAAATAGTTACTGCAACCACGGGAAACATGGGTACCTCTATAGCGGCTTACTGTGCACGAGCTGGAGTCAAGGCGAGAATTTACGTACCTGAGGATGTAGGAGGACCGAAGCTGAAACATATGAGGGAGCACGGTGCGGAAGTGGTAAAAGTGGACGGGGACTACAACGATGCAGAGGAAAGAGCTTGGGAGGACAAAGAAGAGAATGAAATGTATCTAATGGGTGACTATCCCTACCGCGGCGAGGGAGAGAAGACAGTGGGCCATGAAATTGCGGATCACCTGGACGCAGATAAAGTAGTGATGCCTGTAGGCAACGGAACCCTTCTACACGGCGTCTGGAAAGGTTTCAAGGAACTTAAAAAGACAGGTCTAACGGAGAAAAGTCCGCAGATGGTTGGTGTCCAGGCCGAAGGCTGTGATTCGGTTGTAAAGGCTTTGAAAAAGAATCAAAAGAAGCCTGAGCTTGTTGAGGATCCAGATACTGTAGCTGATGCGATCTCCTGTGGAGACCCACTGGATGGTGATCAGGCTATCACAGCTCTGAAAGAAAGCGAAGGCTCTGGCGTCGCAGTAAGCGATGAAGATATATTGGAGGCCAAGAAAATGCTAGCTGAAGAGGAAGGTATATACGCCGAGGAGGCAGGTGCAACTGCCCTGGCAGGTATACTGAAAAACAGGGAAAAGTTCAAGCAGGGTGAAAAGGTAGTCTGTCTCGTTACAGGGCATGGATTAAAGACTTAAACCAGAGTCTACAAAAAGAAAAACGTGCGCCTGTGGTCTAGTCTGGTAAGACTCGAGCCTCCCAGGACCTTTTATTCACTTCGTTCGCAAAACGTCCACGAAAAGGAAGATAAAGGGTTGGAGAGTGCTCGAAGCCCGGGTTCAAAGAAACTTTTCATGGACAAAATTTTCATCAAAGCCGTGGAAAGTTTGGGAAATCCCGGCAGGCGCACCATAATTTTATTATTTTAGAAAGAGACTAAAAACAAGAGAATCTCTTCAAAAAAAGCTGGCTTGGTAGGTTTTTCTGGGCTGAGTTAAGATGAATCTAAGTAAAAGGGTTACTCTCCCTTTAGTTTTTGAGTTTGTTCGGGTTACACTGCTTACATCAAAATCTTCTTCTTCGGGCTGTTGTTCAGTCACATTTCCCATGGCATGTTCAAAAGGACTTACATCCCACACTCCCCCGAAAAACAGGAGAATGGCAAGTAGGACCACTATAGCAATGAGCAGCAAGACCACGGCCCTTATCGATAGTGAGATACCCTTTACGGCTAACATTTTGTTACTCACCAATAGTTTTTGTTGAGCTTTCTATTGCTCTTGTAGCGGGAGAGTTTGACTCTGAAGCTTTCTGATAGTCCTGGGATGTCGAGTTGAAGATGTCATCTATAGGATCCTCCTCTTCATGTTGCTCTTCTATTCCTTCACGTGTCTCGTTTATCGGTCCGGGGTCCCAACCCCAGCCCAAGAATCCTATCATTACTAGAAGCACAAGTATTGAGACTACAAGTATTATTACTATCGTTACCGGAAGCGACAATCCTTTTTTATGGTCCATTTTTGATCATAGTTTATTTTTAACAACACAGTATCCTCATGTCCTCTTGATCTAGCTCCTCTATCCTTTCTCTGTACTCTTCGTCGTCTATATCCTCAAAGTTTGGCCAGACTTCGGTGGAGTTGCACATATCTCTATCAGGTCTCGGGCAGCACTCTCTATCCCTGTACTCCAAACAGGCCAGCTCTCTGTCGCCTCTCCATCTCGTCCCTTCGTATCCTCTCCCCATGCCCACATCCGTGAAAAAAAGCACTACAACAGTGAGAACCACAAGTCCTATTATAGCTGCGATTACCTTGGTAAACTCGATGGAAATTCCCTTGTTTTCCCACAGATCATTGTAGTTTTTTAACATACTATTCACAACACACATCGTGAGGATCTTCACCATGTTCCCATCCAACTGCCTGGGAGTCACATCTATCCACATCAGGCGTGTCGCAACAGCCTCTCCGAATGTACTCGATGCAATCCACCTGCATTCTTTCTTCCTGTGTCATTTCCCCGTTGTTGCCAAATAAAAGGAGAATCACAACTACGCCTATGACACCTAGCCCTAGGACCAATAGCCGCAGGGGGCTAGTTTTTTCCCCAGCCTTGATCTTCATATTTAAAAATTCTTCCTTTAGGATATAAAACTTATGGTTTCTGTTACCCGGAGAGCATAAATCCTTCAAAAAGGTCTAAAAATCCTTCAAAGGTTCTTTCCAGTCCACCCGTTGCAAAGGCTATTATAGCTACTAACAGGAGTCCCAATATTAAGAATACTATTATGTGAAACTCTATGCCTTTAACACTGTCTTCAATGCTATTCAACATCTGTGTTATCCCATCGTCCAGATTTTTTCAAAGTCCCACGGCTCCTCCAGGCCGCTTGTAAGTGGGTCGGTGTAAATTATTTTAGATTCCATCAGGTCATCTGTTTTAGGTGTGCCACCTCCATTATCTTCCTCGGGAGATATTCCTGCTGCGTCTGTACTCCAGAATGAGTTTTCAGCTGAGCCGGAGCCCGTGAGTCCCCCTCGGCTGCCTTCACTCACGACCCTTGTAGCGGCGTACGTATTTTTTACTGTTCCTGTGTTGCTCCCGATTAGGCCACCGACAGTATCTTCGCCTCCAGCGTATCCTGTTGCGTAGGAGTTGTTCACAGTTCCAGAGTTTGAGCCGGTCAAACCTCCCACGTTGGAACCTGTTCCGTTTGCATGGGCTACAGAGGCGGATGCGGTGATTTCGCCGGAGTTGGTGCCGACAAGCCCGCCCACGTTACTACCACCATGGATTTCTCCGGAAACTGTTGTATTTTCTATAATACCGCTGTTTTCACGGGCTACTGCTCCCGTGGTCCCACCTTCGTCCACAATGATGCCATTAAGCCTCAGGTTTTTTATCTCACCACTATTTGTGCCGAAAAGTGGAGAATTCATGTTTTCTATCTTATAGCCACGCCCATCTAATATCCCACCGAAGGAGTCTGTTATTTCTTCGTCCTCTGGAAGACAGTCTAAGTCGTTTTCCAGGTAAAAATTCCCCTCCGCTTGATTTCCTATACTGGAGTATAGCTCATCACAGGATTCTATTGAAATATCCCTTTCCTGGCCTAGAGTTCCAGCTTCTGCAAGTTCTTGCCTTAGTACAGGGTATTTGAAATCTGTCACTTCTTCCATCTTCCCCTCTCCGAAATCCTCCAGTCCTTCTACAAGGCCTATCGCGTCTTCCGAGAAGAAATGAAATCCGGCAACTACCAGTAGACCAACTATCAGGAATACTACGATACTGAATTCCAACGACCCTATTTTGTTATCAGGTCCCATGGAAATCCTTTTATGGTTTATATGTCCTTCTCAATTATTATAAGTTCCTTTTATCAAACCAATCCTCGAGATTCTGGGCCTTTTCGTAAAGTACAGTGTAGTTGTCCTCGTAGCTTTCCTCAAAGTGGAACTCATCCTTTATTGTTATGTCGGGTGATGTTCTGAATGATGTGAGATTACCCTCAAGAGACACTTTATCTATATAAAGGGCTTCATTATCGTTGTCTTCTTTTCTCAGGTCCACCTCCACCTCCTCATCCTCTATATATACCTGGGACTCAAGTGAAAAAGGTTGTTCCTTTGTACCTTGGTAAAGTTCTTCTATTTTTCTTGTGTAAAATATAATGCTCTTATTGATTTCGTCCTCGAGGACGTCTTCATCCCAGTCTTCACCTGTTTTCAGGATGGCCCAGTGGATTCCTAGCCAAAATGAGTCTTCGACCAGTCCAAGACCATGATCGTACTGGGCCTTTGCATCGAGCAACTCTGCCTGTCCGAACCAGGTGTCTCTTTCGCCCTCGGCAGACAATAGCGTTGCCGAAACCGTTACAGCGAGGGCCATGCCTATAAGTGCAGTTGCCAGGACCACAGTCGTTACTTTAAATCCTTTTTCACCAATCTCTAAATCCTTCATGCTATAACCTCTAATAAGTCAGACTTCTAAGTGCTATATCATTAAGTTCCTCAGGTTCGGTAAAGAGTTGAATGGTGCTTCCTGCCCTTCCTTCGGGAAGTAGTATTGGTCTCGGTGTGCCAGGAGTGCTCTTTTCGAGGACCTCGTCGAACTCGTCCTGATGCTGCCCATAGGTTCCATCAATTTCGAATACGAATTCCTTCATGTCGTTTCCTGAATCTTCGAATCTGTAAAGAAGTGCTCTTTTCTCGAACAGACTTTGGATGGTATCATTTATACTTTTGCTTTTATCGTACCCGGAGGCATGCAGTATGAGGTCTTCCTTTGTCTGGTTTGTCCTAAACAGCGTGTTCTTCTCTATTGTGAACGACGCTGGCTGTTCGGCGTAGACCTCTTCCTCCATCTCTACACCTCCTATAAAAGGCCCGACTATGAACAATGTGATCAGGAACATCGCGGTGAAAACGAGAGTGGCTAGTAGGATCATGAAACCACCCTTCTGACCTATATTCACAAACATCTTTTCATTCCTCCAAGATATAGTAGTTTACAGTTTCATCATCAACTCTTTCGAGTTCAAGTCCCTTACTCGAGCCTTCATCTATTTCGAGATCATCGTTGGGCTCGAGGTTTACGCCTTGAAGCGGCAGGGTGTTTCCCGAGTCGTCGGTGAGCTCGTAGTTCCCTATCTCAAGTGTGTAGTCGTCGTCACTGCCCCCGTGTTTACTTGGGTTGTCCAGAGTCACCACATAGCTCCCCTCCTCCTGGGCTACGTGTATAGCTTCTGACAGTCTTAAGACGGGGTCTGGCTTACGTCGGAAGAACAGTCTCAGCTCGGCAGGAATCAGTTCACCGCCGTCCTTCACATTTACCTTTGCTGTATAGTTCAGGCCCATTTCCTCGCTTTCCCTATCCTTCGCCCCTTCCTTTCCGAAACTATATTCCTCTTCCTCCTGTATGTATTCCACTTCTGCATATTTCCAAAGCATGGGATTGTAGACACAGTCAAGTGCATTGGTACCGAACTTTGTGGAGTCCAGAACTCCGGCCTGACCTGTGGAGATGCAGTCCGGAGAGGAGATTACCCTATTAAATATCGCAGATGCCTGGAGAGAGCCCTGGGATTGCTCTACACCCTCTACGTCGACCTCAGCCCCGGCTATGAATATAGAGTAAAATGCATACAAGTATGCTATCGACACAATACCATAGATCATAAGCCAGACGAAATCTCCACCACTTATACCCTTTAGTTTCATTGTATCTCTATGGAACTATTTTTCCATCTTCGAATTTGACATAGGAAACTACGCCGCAATTTACTTCCAGTTCAGGGAATCCATACTGTGGCGTGTAGGAAACAAAATAGGATTCTTCTGGTCCAAGGTCTCCTCTCATGGTTCTGTTTCTGAAGACCACTTTCTCACACGCCATCGGCAGACCTTCAGTTATCTCTGTTTTTTCCCTGAATGAGCTAGATGTGGTATAGGATGCAGATATTTCACCCATTGTAAGGTGGAATTGATCTCCTATCCCCATGCCCAACATTTCTGTGAAAACGTCGCCCATTACAGCAGTAGTAAAAAGCAATACTGCGAGAATTATTATGAGCATTAAAGACTTACCTACGCCTATACCTTTGTTGCATGGGGGCATTATTTAACCTTTGTTTCCTGAGTTTAAAATCTTTTGTTTAGCCGTCTTTGTATAAGAACATCATCTTTACCAGCCGTGGCCTTCAAGGGTGCCCTGCCTCTTGCATTCGTAAACGGCACATTCCTTTCCACTATCAGTATAACCTGAGCATGATTTGACTTCTCCATCGTCGCAGCACTTGTCCCAGGTTCCTGTCCAACTGTCACTCCACCTTTCGCCGTGAACTTGCCCGTTGCAACCTTCTTTCACTTCAGGTGTTGTTATATCCAGTCCGTACTGGCAGGGATAGTAGTGGTAGTTCCCATTTTCTATTTTGTAACACATACCATAGTAGTCGCTCTCCTCATCATCTTCAGGGAACCAGTCCTCGCCCGGCGGATCTGGGCAGTGGCACTCGGGGTCCTTGGAGGCATCGAACCTATGGTTGGGCGTCCTAACAGCCCTTTCACAATCAATTAAATCTGCCACACCTTCGTATCTGGCTGTAGGCTTACATTCAGGGTCCCTTATACATGCTCCCGTGTCATCGTCGTGTCTTCCGCAGCCCGGGTCGCCGCCAAGCAAGAATACACCCAGTGCCGCCATACCCACTACAACTAGCACTATTTTGATAATGAACCATATACTCTCTTCCTGAGATTTCTCCATACCTTTATTACCTAGCACTTTACGGCACCTTGAATTTCTATCATCTTAAACGGATTCAATATTTCATATTTTTCAATGACCAGGATCCCAGCCGTGACCACTGTAGTATGTACTACCTTCCCATTCACTTACATCCACCAGCTTGTGGACCACACATATATCTCCTTCCTCCAGGTCGTCGTCTTCACGATATTTGGTTTCCCCGTCGTCACAACAGTAGCTGTAGACCCCGAGATCACCACGTTCGGACCACAGTTCACCGTGTTTACGTCCGTCGCAATTATCCACTTCTCCTGGAAGCGGGTAGTCCGGTTCTCCGTAGAAGCACGGCATATGATTTCCATATCCATCCTGACATATTCCATAGTATTCACTTTCTTCGTCTGCCACTTCCATCCATCCATCGGGACAGCGGCACTCGGGATCTTCGGCTGCGTTAAATCTGTTGTTGGGTGTCCTCACTGCATCAGTACAAACTACATCCTCGCCAAAATTGCCACCTGCATAATCTATGTAAGGTAAGCAATCGGAATCCCTTATACAAGCGTAAGGATAGTCGTCGTGCCTTTCGCACCCGGTTTCTGCACCTGCAAATCTCATACCGATTACCACAAGGACTATCACAGCTATCACTACCTTTATTGCCAGGAATATCTTTTCTGTCATCGACCTCGAAGCTCCTTTGTTTTTGATCATGTCAATAACCTACAGCAGCCATAAGAGTTTCTATTGTAGGTTCTATGAGGTAGTACAACAGCGCAATCAATAAGGCGACAACTATGAGGATAAAGAAGATCTTTGTATTGTTCTGAAACAACGTCATTACGTCTGCAAAGCTTGCCATGGGTATGCACTTAAAATCCTCTTAGCCTCTGTACCAGTAAATCTATCGCACCTTCACCACCACCCCATATTGCGTACAACAAGGCAATACCAACCGCTAGTGCTATAAGCACGATAACTACCAACATAGTCCAGCTGACGAAGCCTTTTTTCATGGTTATCCTTTTAATCATACAATGTCTGCTAGGTGTTCCATAAGAGTAGAGGTCGCATCTTCACCAAATCCCTCAACACCGCCTGCTATAAGAATGGCCAGAGCTATGGCTATCAAAGTGATTATGATTATCATTACAGTCCATATGCCAATACTCCCCTCGTCGCTTATAGTATTGTATACTACCATATATGGTTGATTTGTTTTTTGGTGTTTAAAGATTTATGGAGTTTTTCATTTGGTTCAGTCCTCAGTCGTGAAGGAAAATGATCTAGTAAACGTCTGCCCCAGGTCATTTGTAACACTCACTTCCCAGATGTATTCCGTTTCCTTGAGTAGATCGGATTCTTCCTGCCACTCTTCCCCCAGAACAACTTCACCACTCTCGGTTTCGGTCACAGTGAAGGTCTCGAAGCCCGGATCTGCTGAGCTGACCTCTACCTCAACGGGGTAGTTTTCAAAGTCGATGTAAAAGGATATCTGTGTATCTGTTGGCATATCCCCGGCCCCATCCTCTGGATTAGGCCCGAAGATATATTCCTTCATGTCTTCTATTTGGTGATCGACTTCCCAGTAATACTCTCTCCTGTCGACACAAAGACATTGGGGTTCCTCACCGGCCTCGGGGCACAAAGAGACCTCTTCTGGGACGCCTTCCTTGTATTCTTCTGGAAGTCTCTCATAATCACCAGGGCTTCCGTCATAGCATCGGGACCCCCAGAAAAATCTGTGTTCGTCCTTGCAGTAGTCCTTACAGAGACGGTCAAGTTCATCTCTGACAGCCATTTCCTCCCTCTGTGTCGTTCTACAGACGATAGGAGAAGAAAGGTTAAATTCTCTGTCTTCCCCTTCCTCGAAGTTTTCAAGTAACATCCTCTGGGAGAAATGCTTTTCCCCCATATCAACTTCATCCCCAAATTCCAGACTGTAAACAGGGTCCTCGGCCCGATTTCTTCCGGAGGCATGGTATCCAACGGTCCTGTCCTGTTCTTCGGCTTCTTCCCAAAATGTACCTTCACTCCCTTCAACCACAAATCCCTCATCGAATCTCCATATAATACATCCACCATTCCCATCTTCTGATATAATGGTACAGGACTGCTCGTACCTGAGGTCTTCGAGACTATGGGCTACGGGCTCGAATTGCATACCTTCGTTATCAATGACTTTTTCACAGGCTTCAAGAGCTCCGGTGTGATCGAACTCATCTGCCTCCGACGCTAGGTGAAAACCAGGATTGTCGTCTGTAAGGTGAAATTCTTCTATCTTCTCTTCAGTTCCCTGCAGGTGAATATACTTACCTGTGGTCTCTTCTACACCACAGAAACACCCCATTGATTCGGGCTCAGCCATATTTTCTTTCAGTTTATCAAACTCATTCGTAATAATATCGGACCAGCTTACGTCACTTCCCGGCAACCACCCAGGAACCCAGGCTCTCCTCGGATAGTCTTCTGCCCCCTCGTAGTGCAGCTCACAGAACTGTGGACACGCTACCTCTACTGTTAGAAGGGCTCCGGCTACCTCTTCAAACGCTAGGAAGGCCAGTACGCCTGCCGCTAATACCATAAACAGGACGAAAACGACCTTCATGCTGAAACCCTTTCTCCTTAAAATCAAGGTATCACGTCATATCAGTATTCCGAATGTTTCGGCAAAGCCCATTCCGATGAAAAACACTACCGCCACAGCTATCGCTATCCAGACCACGATCCATAGTATGGTTTCTAAACTCTTTTCCATTTTTGGTCACATATCATATTGATTTTCTACCTTTAACTTTCTTTTAGAACTCGTACTCCTCGTCTACTTCCCAGTAATATTCTTTACCTTCCATGCAGAGACAGTAAGGACTTTCATCGGGTTCTTCACAGAGGGGCTCCTCGTAGTATTCCTCGTCCAGCATCTGATACCCTTGTCTGGGAGCGACGAGACAGGCGGAGGACCAAAAGACTTCTTCCTCGTCCTCACAGTATCTACGGCATGCATCGTCGAACCGTGTTTCCGCTTCTCTTCCCTCTCTAGTAGTAGTTCTGCATACAACAGGCGCAAAAAATTCGAAGGGTGAATCACCTTCCAGGTAGTTCCGCAAGAGGAGTCTCTGTGAAGGATGGCGAGTACCACCTCTATTTTCAACTGTATCGCCCACTTCCAGACTACTCACAAGGTCGTTCTGCCATTCTCCGTGGACATTATAGTTGAAGTCATCGCTCTCCTCCTGATAGCTCTTTGCCTGTCCCTCTAGGGTTTTCCCTCTCTCGTTCTTTATTGTAAAATTTTCTTGGAAAGTCCATAAGGAGCAGTCGCCACCACTATCGGTGGAGAGGATCACGCAGGCTGGGTAGTTGTCTAGCCCTGAGAAGGACCCCACATCTTCCATCTCCTCCACAGCCTCGGCACAATCATCCTCTGCAGAAGAGACTTTGTGGCGGAATAGACTTTCACCGTCTACATCCGAGACGTCGTACTTTAAGTGTTTTTCTGGATTTTGGTCAGTCAGGTGGAATTCTCCGATGTTCCCATCCCATCCTCCGTTGGAACCTGCGCCTCTTGTATATATGTGTATATATTTCCCACTTCTTTCCTGCACACCACAGTAGCATCCCAGACCTTCTGGCTGTATCAGCATATCCGCAATCATATTGGCTGCTGCGCCCGAACTATCCTTTATGTATTCTTTGTCTGTAAGATGTCCTATAAGGTCTATGTGCGACGGAAGCATAAAATCCCATCCGCTGTATTCCTCTATGTCTGCCTGATAGGCGCAGAAAGTCGGGCAGGCCATATCTCTTCCGAGAACAGCTACAGCTACACGTCCGAAGGCCCCTGTAATTATTCCGGCGACAAGTATAGTCGTTATGAGACCTACTATGACGATCAGCATCAAGTTACTTCCTTTTTTTCCGATCATGGGGGTCATTGTATGGTTTATTTTGTTTTGTAACCTATATATGTTCACCTTCCTCGTCCACCACCCAGTGGTAGGTGTGTGTTGCCCCGCAAAGGCAGAATGGATATCCATACTCTACTTCCCCGTTTTCTTCGTCATCTTCGTCGGGTTCAATTGGGCAGAGCTCCTGTGTTTCATCGTATTCTTCCGGTAAATATTCTTCCTCTAGCTCCTCGTACCTTTCGCCGGCGTCTTCCCTTTCCTCGAAGCATCCGGAGACCCATGACAGTTTGTCCTGATCATCGCACTGTTCTTGACAGGCGATCTCGAGCGGGTCGCGGGGAGGCCTAGCTTCTATCTCTTGTGAAAGACAGACTATTGGCTCATGTAGGTAGAACTCGTGCGTTCCGTCCTGGTAGTGCTCAAGTAGCATCCTCTGTGATTCATGTCTGGCACCGCCATATATTTCGAACTCCTCTCCTATCTCCAGGCTGTAAACAGGATCGTTTTCCTTGAATCCTGTTACCAGATCATCTTTTTCTTGCTCTTCTGCCTGTTCCCATATAGTTTTGCCTACTTCGTTTGTTATGGTAAATTCGTCCTCAAATCCCCAGACAGCGCAGTCATCACCTCCATCAAGGACCGAGATCATGGTACAGCCTTCGTAGAACTCTGTGTAATAGAGACCTTCCATTTCTTCGCCTTGGATAGGGTCCTGCACGGTTCCGTTACATTCTTCGAGACCGCCACTGTGTTTGAAGATGTAGTCTCCGTCCGTGTCAATTATGTCGTCCTGAAGGTGTATAACAGGGTTGTCGCTGGTCAGGTGGAACTCCCCCAGGCTACCGTCATCCATACCTCCATCAAAACGGCTGTATATGTGCATATATTCTCCTCTCTCTTCCTCCGTACCACAGTAACAACCCATGCCCTCCGGCCGCACAAGGTAGTCTATGGCTGCATCTCTCCTCGCTCTTTGTGCCTCCTCCTCACTGCTTCCCAGGGCTATACCTAAGCCAGCACCTGATATCAGACCAGCCGCGGCCCCCAATCCTCCGCCTATCACTGTTCCAGGGCCTGGGAAGATCGCACTACCTACTGCAGCACCGATCGCAGCACCTGCTGCAACGCCTATCCCTCCTCCAACTTTCATGCCCTGATCCTCAGAGACCCAGTCCAGTGTCCCTACTTCCCTTACCTCTGACTGCATTGCACAGTACGTCTCGCACATGACGCTTTCTCCAAGCAGGTCTTGGGCCACACGTCCAAGGATTCCGGTTGCCAGGGTACCTGCAAGAAGAATCATTATGAGGCCTGCTATGACTATGAGCATGGTTGCACTTCCCTTTTCTAACTTGAAAAGCACCATTTAATTTCCTCCATGTTTCTATTGCCTTTTTTTATTTTAATTTTTTTTTTATTCTAATACATCCACAAGGATTCCTTCTATCTGAGCCCCAAAGACCTGCCATACTACAATCATGGAAAGAGCGTATACCACCACGCCCACGAGTATCATCATTCCTGCGGACCTTCTTCTGGCTATCGTGTCACCGGGTCCGTTTTCTACGCCCGATGAAAGCATCGCTAGCAGATAGGAGGTCTGTATGACGTAGAATCCTACGACGACTTGAATCCAGGATATAGGTATCATGTCCTCGACGGCTCCCCAGCCTCCTATCATCGAACCGTCGAGTCCCATGTCTCCCACGCCGCCGACTCCAGGAGTTCCTCCCATTCCGCCAAGTGCTTCCAGAGACCCGCCTATACCCTCAAATATGGATATCATCATCGCGGCCATCGCGACGGAGACACCTGCAACGAAAGGACCCAGAAAAGTGCCGAGGAACTGCATGGAAGTTGTCTCAGAGGAAAGCATGTTCTTCAGGTCTTCCTCTATCTCATCAAGCTGATCAAGGTATTTGGATATGGATATACTGGATCGGGCTACTATATCTGATCCCTTCTCCGCGGCATCAAGGACGATCTTCATTATCGAGATTACAAGGTCCGAGGGATAGTGCCAGACGGCTCCGTACTTCTTGTCGAAAAATGCCTTTCTCAGATTCATCCCGGCACTCTTCATATTTTCTACGACTATCTCGAACATCTCCGATATGTCCAGATCCCTGTTTTTCTCTGCCGTTTCCTCTACAGCCCTTTCTATGGGCTTTCCGAGTTCAAGCATGTTTCCAAGGGAGAAGAGAGATTCAGAAAACTCGCTCTCTATATCTTTGACCTCCTTCCTAATTTTCAGCTTTGCCTTTGAATCCAGAAGGAAGAAGGAAGCGGGGCCTACTGCTAGACCGATGGTTATTACAAGAGAGGTGAGCATCTGAGTGTCTATGTCCGTGCCTGCGTGAAAGTTTACCAAGTAGAGACCCAGGGCTATCAAGGGTAGAGAGATAGCCACGGAAATAGGCCATATCTTTATATTCTTTCCGCCTAGGTTTATCATTCCCGGTGGGACGTGGTCAGGATGCTTTGTGACATCAGGGTCTGAGAACCCCATGGGTCTGTATTCCAGAGTCCTTTTACCTGCGAGGTAAATGATTAAAGGGAGAACTACATTGTAACCTATTATTAGAAAAGCCGGTCTCACGGCTTCTTCAAGCATCAACATAACAATCGGGAACATCACCAGAACCATTATGGGTAGCATTATTCCAAGGGCGTGTATAACCAAGATTGGCAGTTCCAGCTTGTTTGAGTACCTCTTCAGCATCTCTCTTGAGCCGGACATCATCGTATTTACAGCTTCGTCCAACATAGCTTTCCTTTTCTCGTCGGACTGCTTCATTGAATTTTGTATTATCTCCATTGACTCGACAAAGGGCTTGTTATCCTTCCATTTTTCCAGGTATTCGGAGAGTGCTGCTTGCATAGAACTGTAGTTTCTCGTCTCCACGTCCCACAACATCTTTTTAAAGTCCAGTGAAAGAGGCTCGCCGAGGTGTTCGGCAGTGAACTTTACGGCTCCTTCGAGGTTTGGTGAAGACCTCATGTATATGACCATATAGATAACAGCGAGCATTATCTGGTCGGCTGCTTTGACTCTAAATAGACGTGCCTGCGAATTAGGATATTCTGAGAGGAGGTATATAGTGACGCCTCCAAGTAAGAAAAGCATGAGCCCGAAAACCAGTGACGCAATTCCAAGTATCAATAGAAAAAGAGTTGTGATGAATATTCCTATACCTGAAAGTATGGCAAAGGAGTAAGCACCTTCAGGAGTTATCTGCATGTATGCGAAGTCTATGGATCTCTGAAGCTCTTTCTTTTTGTCTTCTGAAGGTTCAACTTCTAGAATGCCCTTTGATATGTTACACAGCTTTTCGTATATTGACTTTTCTTCCTCTTTCTGTTCCTCTTCCTTGAACCTTTGGTATTCTCTTGAGAAGGACCTTTTTTCTCTGTTTCCAGGTAGAGATACCTCCTTCTCTTCCTCCCTTATAATTCTCTCTATCTCATCCTCCCTCTTATTCGGGGAGTTAGAACTAGGCATTTTTGAACTCACCGGTCTTTATCTGCTCCTTGAGCCAGCTTTCCCATCTATCGAATGTCTCATCCGGGTCAACGTAACCTATTTCCTTCTTCACTTCGTCCATCGTTAGACGGAACCTGCTGTTGCTCTTGACTACGAAGGGGGCCTCCATAAGCTCCTTGTGTCCGGTTTCTAGAGCGTAGTCAGTTATGGTTTTCTTTATCTTCCCTCTCAGATTTATGTTTTCCCAAACACGGTCCCATCTACCTGCCCATTCCTTTACCTGGTTCGATATCTTGTTTATAACTTCGGACTCGCCGTTTAGAAGTGTGTCCGTCGGCTTCAGCTGGTCTTCTTCGGCAGAGTACTCCATCAGCGGCACAAAGCCGTCCTCCGCCCTCGGGTCCTCGGACCAGTGCTTCCTGACTTCTGTTACGTTGGTCACCCTGCGGACCTCTTCAAGTCCTGATGCACTCTTTATCCTGTTGCATATAACGATGATATCTGTAGCTTTGAAGGATGTTTTAGGAACTTCGAGATCATGGACAACCCTGTCGTATAGCCCGTAGGCGGACTCGCCATGTATAGTACCTGCAACCGTCTTGGCCATTGCACCGATGCGCATTGCCTCGTATAAGGCTTGTGCTTCGGTTGACCTCACTTCGCCCATGATAAGTGCAGAGTCACCAAGCCTCAGGGCTGTTCTTATTGCTTCGGAAGCTGGGAGTTCAGTCTCTACACGTGTTATAACAGATCTGGATTTCAGGTTCTGAACGTCGTAGTCAAGGTCCCTGAGTCTGTTAACGGGAAGTTCCAGGGTGTCCTCACTTGTTATCAATCTCCAGCTTCTTTTCATCTCCATGAGCGAGGCTCCAAGGAGCGAGGTCTTACCCGATCCTCGTCCGCCGCCTATAAGGAAGCTTCTACCTCCATCGATTATGAAGCTCATGAGTCCAGCGAAGAGTTCGTTGAAGTAGTTTATATCGGGCTGCAAGTACAGTGGATAGGTCCATGGATCTTCTCTGTGTCTTCTGAGAGCGAATCCCAAACCGTCTGGTGACAGGGTCGGGGCTATTATAGTGACCCTTGCACTTCCTCCGGGTACTTCTATGGATGTGTCCAGGACCGGGTTTGCCTCATCAAGGGGTCGTCCACTGGACAGCCTCAGCTTTGTAGCCCAGCTCTCGGCATCCTCCTGACTGGGTATTATATTTGTTCTACACTCGCCGTATTCCTCGTGATTTATGAAGATTGGTTCCCTTCCGACAGGGGAGTTCAAGTATATATCCTGTATTTTTGTGTCTTCAAGCATTGCTTCCAGTATTCCAAGTCCACCGGAGTATCTGCTAAGTATCGAGGTCAGTTTTCCTACCTGTTCGGGACTTAGATTTGTTTCTCTTCTTTCGGAAATATCTTTCAGGAGATCTTTGCCTATCGAAGAGAAAACCTCTCTGGTTCTTTCCGAGTCAGCAAAGTCCGTGCTTTCGGGTCTATGCTCACTGAGATACCTCTGTGCTGTATCCAGTATCCTGTATTCTTTCTCTTTTAGCTTGAATTCTGGTGGAATGAAGTGGTAAAGTGGCCTCGTCTCGTCGGGCAGGTCGTATATCTCTATATCCGAATTACCGGTGGAGTACTGCTCAAGAAGGCTTCCTTCCTCGGGGGTCTGTCTCATATACTTGGTCCTCATAAAGTTCGGCCTGACAGATGGATGGAATACTTCCCTGTATATGTCCCTCTTTCCTGGGTGATATCCCGAGATCTCGTCTTTAATTTCTTCTATAAGTCTGGTACTTTCTAGCATCTCCTTTATTGGGACTAGGACCTTGTTGAGATATTTCTCCTTGCATTCCGTTCTTTGAGAATCAGAGTCCTTTATCTGCATCCTCATGTGTCTTATATTTCTTTTGAGGTGTATGTAAGCACCTACGGGGTCCTTCGTCATCTCTTCCAAGGCCAGGTCCTTGACTTCGGAGTACTTCTTCTCGAAGTAATGCCTGCAGTTTGAGGTGCTCATCTTTTCGATCTTTCTGAGTCCCTTTTCCTTCGTTATATCTTGTATGGTCTCTGCTATTTCCGCGAGAAGCTTTGTCTGTTCGTACGGGTATTCGTATTCTCTGTTGTTCTTGAATATTATAGACTCGACGCCCTTGACTTCCATCAACTTTTCTATAGTCCTCTTCATACATTCTTCGTAATCAGCAACGCTGCTACCGTATACGCAGCCCGAGCAGTCGACTTCAAGTCTGTTTCCCTCTTCGTTGTATTCGTAATTACATGGCATTGGAACGCAGCTCCTTTCTACTTTTAATTCTTTAACGTTATTGTTTCTAAAAGTTTCGCTTATGGTAAATTTATTAAACAGAATCTTAAAAAGTAAATTGGTATAATGGCTTTTGGTGATTCCGGTCCATCGGAGATGAGAGACATAGTAGACGAACTCCTGGACCAGGTTAAAGAGAATTCAAGGAGAATCAGGGACGTTGAGGAGGAAACCAGATCGCTCGCAAACAGCCTGAAGGCCTTTGAAGAGAGGATAATGGATCTGGAGAAGTCATCGGAGGAAAGCATCGAGGATATCACCTCTCGTTTAGAAGAGCTTTCTACCGATCTTATGAAGATCCAAAGTACAGTTTCCAAGCTTAAGGAAAGGCTGGGAGAAACTCCAAAGAGAAGCGAGCTCGAGGAGGTCAAGAGCTTTGTGGACCTTTTTTCACCCCTTGAGAGCGAATTCATGACGGAGGACGAGGTCAGAAGCCTTATTAAAGAGGAATTACAAAGTAGGAAGTAGATACAATGGTTCTGGGTTTTGGAGGAAAAGATGAGAAAGATGAGAATTCGGAGTCAGGTCAGGACCAAAAACCTTCTTTAGCTACGGAGGAGGTGGAAAGACTTGCTTCAAAGGGTTACAACGAACAGGAGATAATAAACGAACTCAGGGATATGGGTTTCTCTAATTCTGATATAAAGAGGAGTATAGACAAGGTCCTCAAGAGCAAGGTTACAAGCTCAGGCGGCGAGGAGAGGGTTTCGCGTGGCGAGTTTGATGAACCTGAGAGGGGTTTTGAAGAGGCACCTCCAAGGAGAGAAGAACAGTTTTCAGATGGGCAGTTTATTGCTCCAGCACCTGATGAGGCCCGTGAAGGACTATCGGATAGCTTCGAAAGAGGAAAACAAGATGACGGCTCAGATACTCAATACCTGGAGATGACAGAAGAGGAGGAAATAGATCTGGAGATTCTCATAGAAGAGATCGTGGATGAAAAGTGGATGTCCGTTAAGTCTGATATGGAGGCCTTCTTTGAAGAGGAGGAGTCACTCAGAGAGGATATAGAAAGAGCGATAGAGAAAGCGGATGAGATAAAGGAAAAGCAGAACAGAGTTAAGAGGGATTTGGAAGGAGAGATCAAGGATCTTTCAACACGGATGGATACCATTGAGTCGAGGATCAGTTCACTTGAAAAGGCTTTCAAGAAGTCGGTGCCGGAGTTCATGGAGAAATCTTCCGGAAGCTCTCCTGGAGAAAGACAGACGGTTTCTAAAGAAACGGAAGAACCTTCTTCATCAATACCAGATGTATCCCTTGAAAGTGATATAGAGACAAGCCAGGAAGATGAACCAAGCGTTTTGCCTGATTAAGCCCACGTTTCTTTACTCGTCTACCATCCACCAGACTACTAGGACCATGAATCCTAGGAAGAAGAGAAGGGGATAGTTCTGTCCTATGTAAGGTGGAATCTCTATACCCATTGCTTGGGGCCCTCCAGAACCTATGAAGACTATTACGGCAAGAACAGCTACTACGAAACCGAAAAACTTTGGATATGCCCGGAAAAAAGACATTCTGTCGCCGTCGTTATCCTCCTTATTGGATTTTACTCCCAGAACCTCCGTGAATATTATTACAAGGAGGAAGCCTGAAATCAGTGCTACGAACCCTGCGGAAAGTCCTGCTACCTGTTTGATGTATGGTGAAAGTGCAGGAGCTATTATGAAGGCAAGGACTATTCCTATTATTGCCCTGGCAGCGTCGTTTTCTGGTATACCGTCCTCTTTGCCACCGAGCTGGCTGAGTACTCCGTATACAATTGCAAACGTAAGCAACCATGGAAGTACAATAGAAAAGAAGTCTATTCCTATGAACTGTGAGATATCCTCTACTGGTCCGGTTTGTGCCATCAAGGCCACGTCGCTTGGAAGTTGAGTCAGCATTTATTTCACCTAATCATTTCCCCCTTTCTTGTCTTCGCTTATCATCCACCAGATAACAAGCACTAAAACTGCCAGGAAAAACATAGTTGCTGCATCGATTGGTGGGGTTATATTTTCCAGTCCTAACAGCTCGGCTCCGCCTGCTCCCAGGAAAAGAACTACAATTACTATAAGTACCACGATCCCAAAGAACCTCGGGTAGTCTTTTACTAGACTTCTTGCACCGCCGCCGGTTCTTGTCATCTCTATAATTATCAAGAAGAATATGAAAACCGTAAGGACGACTATAGCACTCCCGCCTATTGCCTGTAGAAAGCTCATCAAAGGCTGTGCGAATAGGAGTGAGAAAAATGCAAGTACTATCGAAATCATAGCTCTTGCTGAGTCACTTTTAGGTAGTCCGTCTCCTATCATCGACAGTAGTCCGTATACAATAGCAAAGGTGAGAAGCCATGGCAGAGCATAGGTGAAAAATCCTCCTGCGAACTCTGCGCCGAGTAGCTCAGCCATCGTCTCTTCCATGTTCTCACAGTTCTTATTTTGTAGTTAACTTTTATAAGCTTTCTTTATTCTTCGCTTGCTATAAACCATACACCTAGGGATATTACAAGGAGGAAGGCGAGGAGCGTTACAAGCTCGCTGGTTATCACAACGTCTACTCCTATGAGGTCCATGCCTCCAGCACCGACAAAAACTAACACTGCCAATGCTATCATGATAGCTCCAAAGACCTTCGGGTGTGCCATGAATATATTTTCCACTTCTCCTGCCTTGTATCCGAGAAGTTCAACAAATATTATCGCTACCAGTGCACCCATCCCTATAGCAATGAGGCCTGTAACAAGATCCTGCAGAAATGGAGCTATGAGGTTACCTACCGGTAGAACGATAAAGGCTGCGACTATGGCTATGACTCCACGGGCAGAAGGCGAGTCAGGCATGTCGTAGTGCTCAAGGACACCGAAAACTACTGCAAGAGTCAGAAGCCACGGCAGAACGTAAGCAAAGAAACCTAATCCCTGTAGGTTCTGAATCATCTGTCCTATAACACTGCCTGACATGCTACCATTTGTTTATTTATCCGTTATTTATTTAAAGTTTGACGAGCCCGGTTCTAGATTTATCCACCATTCATTTTGTGGGCGTTGTAGAACATGTAGAGTATGAGAAAAAGCCCTACGAGGAACAGGAAGTTACCAGTTCCTAATACAGGCACTTCAAGTCGGGGGAAGTAAGCCCTTAGGATTGTAAAAACACTAACAAATACGAGGAGTATTATACCGGAAAATATGACTTTGTCTTTGTTTCCTGCATCTCCGGTTCCGAGGGCTTTCTTGAAGAAGGCTATGAAGAATATACCTATGAACGCCCAGAGTATAAGCCCGAAGTATGTGAAAAAGAATTCAACGAATGGTTGCCATCCTGCAGCAAAGAACGCGAACACAAGAGCTATTATTAGGTTCACAGAGCTTTTTTTGAAAAGTCCTTTGTTTTCGTCACCGATTATTGTCAAAAGTCCGTAGACTACTGCGAGGGTGAAGAAGAAAGGTAAATATGGCTGTACTGCAGGACTTTCCATCATCTCGATGAACGGTGATGACATTTTATCAGTTGGATTTTATTTCCTCCTTTTCCATCTTTAACTCTGCAAGTATCCTGTTTAGCTCATCGCTATGTGGGTTGTCCTTTCTAAGCTTCCTGACCTGGTTTATCTGCTTGTCTATTTTGTTCAGCTTCTTGCGCTTTGACCAGGACTTAGCAGCTATGCCTCCGACGCTCTTAGCTATATCCTTCCTATTGCTTGGACTCCCGACTGCTCTTAACAGGAAGAACTTGAGCAGAGATATAACTATTGCCACAGCAAGCCAGATTACAAGCCAATAGGCTAGAAATCCGTATATTCCCGTGTAAACTATGAATATATACGAGCCGATTACGAGGAGGAGTCTCAGGCCTTTTTTACCATTATCTTTACTGAGTCCAGGGACACTGGAGCTCAACATTATTAGAAATATGAAGAGGACCAGGTGAGGTAAAAAGAACGAGAAAATCAGATCGTGCTCGAGGTTTCCTGTTAGGCAGCCCCACCCTCCGTCAGGACCTGGACACTCGGGAACCTTGAGTATGGCCCTGAAAAATAGCTCGTATATCACCTCTTCGCTTATCTCAATTGGCATACTATCTAATTATTTCTTATCTGTTTTATATAAAAATGTATTAAATGAAAAGGAAATAGCTCTCAGTATTCTTCTAACCCGGAATTTTTTAAGAATCTGAGTTCCTCAGTTCCATCTTCGATGGACTCGACACTGTAGGTTTGATCGGAGTAGTTGTTATCGATGCAGTTTAGACCACCCTTTACCCTTTCTTCTTCTATTTGCAGGTCGCCTGATAGATTCTCTACCGAGTACGTTTCCTCTGTTATTAAAAGATCTTCATATTCTGATTCCTGCCACCTGCTTTCTTCCTCAACGTAGTTTATTATCTCGAGCGACTCTTCGTGCATAGGAGCCTTTAGGTATCTTTCTTCGTCATTGTCGCCTTCTACATTGAGGATTCTGAGGTCTTCAGCTTGCTCTAATTCCTCGAACTTCTCACCGAACCTGTCAATGTAGCCTTGTCTGAGATTTTCTTCTAAGTCGTTGGTAATTGGATTCTCTCCCGTTTCCTCTTCAATGAAATCAAGTGCTCTGTACTGTCTGTTTCCTTCATCGGGGCTTATATCCCAGTCAATCATGTATATTCCTTGGTCGTTTTCGTATCTCTCTGCTAAATTTCTACGTGTTTCTAACCAGTCAGACAAACGGTTTTTTTCCTCTTCGACCTCTCTTATCTCCTCCTCGGTCAGCCCCTCACGACCTTCAAGCTTATCGAGGAGGTCGTTGTACCTTCTTCTGAGTTCCCTATCGATGTTTCCCAGGTCCTTATCATCTTCATTTCCTTCAAAGCCTCCCGTTATACTTTCTATTAACTCGTCTCTGGTCCAGGCCCCAAGATCTTCCCTGTTGTAGTTTTCCCAGGCGTGTTTTATTCTTCTGTACCTCTTGCTCTCCTTTTCGGAAAGCTCCTCAAGCTTGTCGTAGAATCTTTGGTAGTTGTCAAGACCTTCAATATTGTTCTCATAGGTATCAATGATCGTCAGCGAACTGTCTCTAGGTACTCTTTCATCGTATCTATCCAGTTCTTCCTCAGCTTCCTGTAAATCCTCAACTTCCACACCGTTGGCAATACCGTCGGCTATAGTTCTGTTGTTCTCCTGTCCTTCATTTAGAAGTTCTAAGGTGTCTGCCGCAGAATCAAGCAGGAAACCGATATTTTCCGGATCGAACTGGTTTACTTTGCTGGGGTCTATTTCGTTGAGTACCTGAGATACCCTGGCCTCACCGACAGCTTCTTCTCTTATTGCATCCATCTTTTCTCCCCATTCAGGCATCTTATCACCTTGGATAGGTTCCGTCCAGTACCTTAGACCTCGTACTCGAAGTTAAGTTCAGCATTGCTGTCGCTGCTTTCATCTTCAGAGCCTTCGATATCCTCGTACTCAATGTTGACTTCACCGTTGCTGTATCCATCCATTTCGTCGGTTTCATCAATGAGCCCCCTTCTTTCCAGTTCTTCGTATGCTTCATCACCTATTCTTTCCTTTAGTTCTCCCGAGGTAATATCGTTCTCTTCAATCCTTTCCATGACCCTTGGAATGATGTGGTCTATGTATTCCTTCTTCTTCCTTTCTTCCTTTACCACGTCTTTACCGTTTACTCTGTCGAGGTAGTCTATATCTTCAATTTCTTCCTTTTTCTCGTTGTAAACTTCCCACAGACCCTGAACCTCAGGAAGTAGAATATCAGCAACTCCGCCTACTATGCTGTTGTCAAAACCTATTCCCTCTTCATAATCGTCATTATCTCCGTAATTGCCTAAATTTTCAACAAGATAATCATCAGACATTATTTGTCACCAATTAGTAATTAACACTCCTACTATTTAAAGCTAAGGGGAGGAAAATTTACAGAAAACCTCTAACAGGGCCTGAATTGCCTGTAGATTTTCTTAACCCGACATTTTTTTATCCAGGTGGTCAAGTACAGTCTTCCTGGCCTGATTTTGCAACTCTATTTCTTTCAACTGTTCGTATACTTCATCGTCGGCATCATCAAAGTGTTCATCTATCTTTTCTCTTGCATAACCCACATTATTTTCATCTCTGAGTATCTGGCGTCCCATAATTTCATATCTTTCTTCTTCTGGTACTCCTTCTGTCTTGCTATCATCGTACTCAAATACAAGTTCTCCTGCTTCTTCCCAGCCCTGGTCTTTGAGATAATCTATCTCGGCACCGCATTTTGCTTCGTAGGTGAATCCTGTCTCAGGATCATGCATATTTTTCTTTTCGTGGGTACTGATGCCATCCTTCCTTTTTTCGTATGCCCCTAAAAGATCGTCTATGAGTTTTTCTTGCGGACGTTTTTCTTGAGGCTCTTCGTCTTCGGACAGCTTTCTGTCCAAGTCTTCTTCTGTGAGCTCAGGTTCTCCACTTCCTTCTTCCTCGTAGTTTTCGTTCCCTCCTCCTTCATAGCTATTATCTCCGTGTCCTGTTCCGTTGTTGTAGTCCTCATTTTCAATGTCCTGGTAAACATTGTCTAGGTGATCGATGAGGTTCTCAATTTGGCCTAAGTATTCATCTCTTATTTCTTCCTTGCCCTCTTCAAGCTCTTCTTTTATTGCCTTTATTTCACTCCTGAATTCGTCGTACTTTAGTTCAGCGTCCTTGTTGAGGACATCATTAATGCTTCCTGGAAAGTCGCCACGGTCCTCATTATCATCTTCTTCGTGTAGCCTTTCCTTTATGTTATCCGAATCTTCATCAAGAACCTCATCGTAAGCTTTAGCAATTTCTCTCGATGCCTTTGCACGTTCTCCTAGATTGTTATCTAAGTTGTACTTTGCCTGTTCATTCATGTTGTTTATGTATTCAATAAGATCTTTCCCGTCTTCGATGACTCCCTCAGAAACGTCCCTTACAAATTCCTTTACCTCCTTTTGGCTTAACTCCTTGTCTACGAACTCTATAGTATCGAGGTCTATTGGTCCATCTTCAGAAATCTTTCCTTTTAATTCTTCATATTTTCCACGAACTTCTTCGCTCTTTTCTTCTGCATCTCTGCCTATTTCCTTCGCGGACTCCTCGGGTTCGGGTTCATCTTCATAGTTTTTCTCAGTGTTTTTCATCGCTTCACGGACTCCTGCTTCTTCATGGAGTGTTTCACTTACTTTCTTTCTCAACTCTTCTGCTACCTCCTGGAAGCTTTCGTCATCTTGATCATCTGGCATATTTTGTCACCGATTAGTAATTAACATTCCTACTATTTAAAAGTTATGGTTATTTTTAACCTTTTAGTGGTTACAGAGTATAATAACTCCTAAAGAATTTATACTTTGAGGAAAATTTCTGATCAACTTCTCCTTATTTGATCCAGTTCTTCACCTATTTCAAGCCAGCTCCAGGCCCAGACCACAGCTTCGAAGGCACGTACCAGGTCCTCTTCGTCAAGGAAGTGCTGCGCATCCTCTGTGTATGCTTCTATATTTTCAAGAA
>PWIB01000043.1 GCA_003555465.1 Candidatus Aenigmatarchaeota archaeon
AAATGTATGTGGAATATTTCCTGACCAGCGACGGGATTGTTCGACTGGAGAACGTTAAATCCGTCAGCGTCTGTAGCCTCAACTACCCCGTCAGCTACATCCTGTACTACTTTCATTACGTGCTTAAGCTCGTGCTCTGGAAGGTCAAGCAGTTCGGGATAATGCTCCTTCGGAATAACCAAACTATGGCCTTTTGTAACGGGGTTTATATTGAGGAAAGCCAGGAAGTGCTCGTCTTCGTATATCTTCCAAACCGGCGCTTCCCCCTCGATTATATCACAAAATATACAGTCTTGGTTCATAGCTCTTTATCTTTGCAGCTAGGTTTAAATAAGTAACTACCTCCGGAGAATGTTTTTATATTTACATCAAGAATTATTCCACAGAACAATTCGTTACAAATCCTCCAACGTGAGGCTGATGGAAGATATAGAAAGATGGGTAAAAAGGAGACTCGAAGAAGGATACAGCACCAAGGAAATAAAGGAGTCTCTAGAGAATAACGACTACGACCTGCAGATTCTTGACGAAATCACAGGAAAGGAAGTTAAGGAGAGAGGAAAAAACAAATGGATAGTTTCGGGTTTAGCACTACTAATAATAGCCATAGGCGTATTTGTGGCTTCGGAAACTATCTTTAGCTCATGCATTGAAGAAACCACAGTAAAAAGGAACGTAGATAGTCCGCGCAGACCCGGAAGCTCGCCCGAGGTTGAAATAGAAATAGAATCCGAATGTGAAGACATAACTGTCAAGGAATCGGTTCCTTCGGGCCTTGAAGTTGTAGATACCGAAAAAGACAATTACCAAACAGAAGAAAACGAAATCGTCTGGGAGATCGAATCGAAAAGAAATACAGTTAGCTACGAGGTGCTTACGCCAGGGGCTTCGACAGGTGATTACAGTTTTGAAGGAATATTTTCATACCAAAACCAAACAAGGCAAATCAAAGGAGACAATGAGCTTCTGGTAAGATGGTAGATGGAAAAAAGGTAAAATACATCCCTCTTCTGCTGGTACTGGTTGTTCCTTACATCTTACTATCCGGCGTCCATGCAAACCCCAGCAATGAAAATCTTGGTACAATAAAGGAGGACTGCCAGGGACATGAAACAGAAATTCTCGATCTGGAAAGGACAGATGGTTATGGATCACATGTATTCGAGGCCGGAGCAAGCGAATACTCGGCATGCTTTGAAGAAAAACAGATCTTTATAGATGATGATTACAGATTTGAAGAATACATAGATAGTCAATGTCCGTCCGGTTATGAAGCCATACTTGATGTACATGAACCAGGAAGAACAGGCCCCGGTGATCTGGGTTCGCATGCATCACTTGAGGGCGAAGGTCAAGGAGGTAAACTATGCCTTAGCCACACTGGCTACAAAGAAATTAAAGGCACTGTCGGTAGCTACGAGGATTGTGATTCGGATTACTGTTACTTTCTCACGTCCTTGTACCAAGAGGAAAATTCACATATAGGGAACAAAACATGGAGTGAAAACGAAGCTTGGGTAGAGATAGATAAGGGAATTCCTCATTACGATATCAACACTACTGTAATACACCCAGACCACTACATGGAGGAAGGCCACTGCGATCACAGTGACTGCTACATCGAAATAGATCCTAAGCCCGAGGTCGGTGGGCAAATAGAATGTCCCGATGAAGATGAATACTATGAATGCTACGACTATCAGAGATATAACGATACAACAGGTGAAATAAAGGAACTGGATCTTGAAGCCGTAGCCGACCATGAAGGTTGGTATTTCAGCCACTGGAAAGGAGACATTGGAGACGAAGATGAAGACAGTCAAGAAATAACAGTCGAAACCGATGATGATAGAAAAATAGATGCAGTATTCACAAAGGAAGGTCTGGATTTCGAAGTCGATATAGAGGGAAACGGTACGGTTCTTATGAACAGGACAAGCTTTTACGGCAGCGACATTGCGAATGAACAGATAGATGAGGATGATGCCCCTGTTGAGTATGACTTTTTCTATGACGACAGAATAGAATTAAAAGCAGTACCCTACGGGGGATGGGTCTTCAATGAATGGTCCTGGAACGGAGATACAAGGGACCGGTCCGAACAAGACTTCTTACTGCAGGACAATCTAACAGTTACAGCTGAGTTCCTTGAATACTATAATCTGACTGTAAGGGATTTCACTGGAGGAAACGTGATTGTCGACAGGGCCTACGAAGTAAGCCCTGGAGACGGTGGTCATGAATTCAGGTTTCCAGAAGGAAGAAATGTAAGCCTGGAAGCAGAGCCGCATGTAGGTCGGAGCTTCGGAAGTTGGGGTGGGGATGTAGATGATGATAATCTTTACGATAGAAATACACATATAGAAATGGACGGGGAAGAGAAGGTTGTAGAGGTGTCATTTTACGAAGAAGGTTACTGCCAAATAAAAATATGTGGACCTCTCGGTGTATGTGATCATGTCACTGTCGAATGTTGATGTAAAGGGCTCGATAGCTACGGTAAGCTTTGTCATATTAACAGTTGTAGCCATAGGGATTGCTGCTGGAGTAGGTGCCTGGATGCACACCACGCCGGAAGAGGCACAGCGAAGGATAGAAGAAGAGGCCGATCCAGAGGATATAAACTTCTTTATAGATGAGCTGGAGAAGGGCAATGGTCATGCAAACTTCACCATAGTCAACAACGGACGTTTTGAGTTCCCCGCGGACCAGTTAACAGGCTACTATGAAGGTGATAACAGGGACATTGAGAAAATTGAAGGTCCTGAAACTATTTCTCCTGGCGAGTCCGCAACCTACAGAATATATATCTAAGAACTGGCAAACTGTGCAAGAAGTGCTTCCAACTGAATCTGCTCGTCGGCTCCCTCGTCAAGACGGAACTCGTACTCGCCCATCTTTTCAACAAGCCTTACCTTCCTCTTCTCCTCTATATCAAGATCGTAGACCTGCCTGTGGATCTCCTTTATTATATCTATCCCTGAAATTCCTTTCTCGAGTATTAGCTCCTGTAGCCTGTCCCTTGCTTCGGTGAACTTTCCATCGAGAGCGTTTTTAAGCATACCCTCCACAGCGTCTGGCTTAGCCTGTGAAGAAACTTCGTAAACTACCTCCTCTGTGACTTCCTTCCCTGTTGCAGAGACGGACTGGAGAAGGTTTATAGACTTCCTTAAATCGCCTCTCGTAACAGAAAATATGGCCTCGAGACCTTCCTCGTCGTAGCTAACTTCTTCCTCCTCACATATCTCCCTCAAGAGAACGGATGCATCCTCCCTCTCGAGTCGCGGGAAGCGGAAGATAGAACAACGAGACCTTATAGGATCGATTATCTTACTGGAGTAGTTGCATATTAATATGAAGCGAGCTGTTTCAGTGTAGTTCTCCATAGTTCTCCTCAGAGCGTGCTGTGCTTCCGGGGTCAACGCGTCAGCTTCGTCCAGTATGATTATCTTGAAGGGGACGTCGCCGACAGCTTTGGAGCGTGCGAAATCCTTGACCTGGTTCCTTATTATGTCTATACCTCTCGTGTCAGAAGCGTTCAGCTCGAGCACGTTGTTCCTCCACTTCTCGCCGAAAAGGTCCTTGGCTATAGCTAAGGACGAGGCGCTCTTCCCTGTTCCCGCGGGTCCGGTGAAGAGCAAATGCGGCAGCGACTCGTCTTCTACAAAGGCTTTTAGACGCTCCACGACGTGCTCGTGGTTTACAATATCTTCCAGCGTTTCAGGCCTATACTTTTCGGTCCAGACTTCTACCATAATACCCTAAAGAACTTTTGCGTCATCTTTTAATAATCTTTTCGGGGCTGAAGATTTAAATCAGTCAAAGGTAACAGTATAGAGGTACCATGAAAATAGCCGTAACAGGAACGCCTGGTACAGGAAAGACTACCGTGGCGAAAAAGCTAGCAGAAAGAATTTCCGTGGACTACGTTTCCATAAACGACTTCGCAAGAAAAAGAGACTGTATAATCTCCCACGATGAAGAAAGGGACTCCGATATCGTAGACGTGAAGAAGCTTCGGGAGGAAATGAAGAGCACTGATAACTGCATCCTGGACGGTCACCTTTCCCACTTCATGGACAGCGAAATGGTATTCGTGCTTCGCTGCAAACCTTCTTCCCTTAAGAAAAGGCTCGAGGACAAGGGCTGGAAAGAAGAGAAGGTAGCGGAAAACGTGGATGCTGAGATAACCGGAATCATAGAGAGGGAAGCAAGGAACAGCAATGAGGAAGTTTACTCCGTTGACACGACGGACAAGGAACCAGAGGAGGTAGTTGATATCTTACAAAGAATAATAGAAACAGGCGAAGGCGAAGAGTACGAAAAGGTCTTCGACTGGATAGAGAAGGAAGAGGTAGATGTAGTTTGACACTTATACTTAAGGATCCTGACGATGAGGCTATAGAACAGGCCGCAGAAAGGATAAGGGAAGGAGAAACCTGCATATATCCTACAGAAACCTGCTACGGCCTTGGGACCAACGCCCTGAAGGAGGAGGCTGTGAGGAAGATATATGAAATAAAGGAAAGGGGCGAATCCAAGAAGCTAACCTGTATAGTTCCCTCTTTGGAAAAGGCTGAGGAACACTGCAACCTGAACAGGAACGAAAGGAAGGTCTGTGAGAGGTTCATGCCCGGGCCTCTGACCCTTGTAGCCGACAAGAAGGAAAATGTACCTGGCATTCTGAACAGCGAGTTCGTATTCAGGATTTCCTCTAACGAAGTAGCCAATAAGCTTGCGGAGAAAGCCGAAGTACCTGTTGTCGCGACCTCTGCCAACTTTTCCGGCACCGAGGGAAAATACTCCCTGGGTAATATATCAATGGTGATAAAGGAGCGTGTCGATGTTATACTGGGCTGTGGTGAACTGGAGAAAAAGGAACCTTCCACGGTGGCGAAAATAGACGATAAGGAGGTAAACGTATTCCGTGAAGGACCGGTTTCAAAGGAAGAAGTCGAAAGGTTTTTAAATATTTAGTTCTGAAAGAGGTTAGGTGACTCATATGCCTGAAGAAGCCGCCAGGAAAAGACTGTTCGACAACGTATTCATATGCATGGACTGCAAAGCCAAGATGAAAGCGAAGCCCAGGAAGGTAAGGGACAATAAGGTCAAATGCAGAAAGTGCGGCTCAAAAGACCTCAGGCTAAAGTCCAAAGAAGACAGGAGTTAGAGATGAAGCCCTTTCTTAGGCTGCTGAGGCCTGTGAACTGTCTAATGGCAGCCGTTGCGGTACTCATAGGAGCTTATCTGGGAGGTATAGCCTCCTCCGGACCTGTGGTTCTCGCGATGTCAACTGCCTTTCTCGTGACAGGTGGAGGCATGGTTATAAACGACTACTACGATAGAGACTTAGATATAATTTACGACCACGATAAGCCGATACCAAACGGTGACGTTTCTGTAAAGACAGCGATGATACTGTCGTTTATCCTTTTCGGTGTAGGAATATACCTGGCATTCTGGATAAATCCTTACGCTCTCGCTCTTGCAGGAGTTAACTCCGCCCTTCTCGTAGGCTACGCTAAAGATCTACAGAAGAGGTTTCTTGTCTCAAATATGACTGTCTCCTTTCTGGTAGGCTCCACGTTCGTTTTCGGTGGTTTAGCTGTAAACAACTTCCTTCCTTCTGTACTTCTGGCAGCGATGGCCTTCTTCGCAAACACTACCAGGGAGATAATAAAGGACATAGAGGACAAGGAAGCCGATGCAACCAAAGGGATAAAATCCGTGCCGATAGTTTTAGGACGAGACAAGGCGAGAACAGTCTCATCCCTCTTCTCCATAGTCGCGATTGCTATATCCCCCTTACCTATACTACTGGGCATCTTCGGTATAGGTTACGGGATTGCCGTGGCCTTCTCCGTCTTTGTCTTCGCATACTCTATACTAATGATAGAAAAGAACGGAGATCCCTCCAGAATCCAGGGCCTTTTGAAGCTTGGTATGCTTTTAGGTCTAATAGCTTTTCTAGTCGGAGCCTTCTGAGAAGATTTATATATTCATCTCCAAAAGCTTTGTTTCTATGAGCGAAGAACTTGATGACTCTGAAAAGGTAAAGGGAAAGGAAAACCTGCAGCTTGAAAAGATAGATGAAATGGTAAAAAACGGTGAGCTTGATCCTTCCAACGTGAAGTTTACTACGTGGCAGGATAAGAGGAATGACGAAGGCGAAGTAATAGGTACCGCAAGAGTCGTACAGGAAGAGGATGAAGAACTCGCCAAGGTCGAGTACATATGCCCAAGATGTCAACACCGCGGCTTCAAGGAAACGGAGTACAAGAGACCTTTCTGGGTGGAGTGTGAAGG
>PWIB01000005.1 GCA_003555465.1 Candidatus Aenigmatarchaeota archaeon
CTTGCCGTTCTTGAGGAGCTGTACCCTTACACATTTCCGTAGAGCGGAGTTAGGCTGCATAGCTTCGACTGCCCGCTTCTCAAGGACAATTCCCTTTCCCTGGGGAGCTGCCCCAAGAGGACCCTTCTTCTTCTTGAACTGGGTCATCCTGTCCTTGTAGTCCTTCTCCTTCCAGCGGAACTTCTTCCTGTCCTTTTTCAGCTTTCTCGCAGCGAACATTCCAGGCATTTTAAACACCGTACCTATTTTCGGGACCTGACTGATTTAAAGGTCACGGTCCTTCGAAACCGCACTCTCCGCACTTGTACACGTTCTTTTTCCTGCGGCACTTCCTGCACCTTATCACCGTTTCCTCACCGCATTTGGGACAGTCAAACCTGACGAAGTCGTCTTCTCCTATCAGGTTCGTGCCACAAGAGTTGCATGTCAGGTCCATTTCAAAACACTTCCTTAAGTTTATCCTTTATATATTTAAAACTTGTCTCCACCCCTCAGCAAAAATTTATAAACTTCCCTTTTGCAGAGAAGGTCTGTTGGTGAGAGCTTGCCGATCTGTGATGAGTGCGGTGAAACGTGGAGACCGGACGGTAGAAGGTTCATGGACGGGAGAAAGGTTCTATGTACAGAGTGCTATGTCAAAATTCGCAAGGAGAGGGACGAGTTCAACGGGCACTGATACCGCCCTGTCCTGCGCAGGGTGCTGTTTTCTTTAAAATAAGGGGATAGTTTTAAATTAGAGAAGCGTAAAACTGTCCAGGGGCAAAACAAAAACTACAACATATGATCACAATGTTGGAACAGTCTTTAGGTGCGTTGATGGAATTCTTCCTTGAGCCCACTGAAGGAAGGATAATAGGGACTATTATTATACTTGTTGTAGGTATCTTTCTCACGAAACTTGTTTCGAAGCTTTCCCGTCACATGACTATGAGAAAGGCTTCTGGTGAGGACGCCGTGGAAAGCATCAAGAAGAGGAAGTCGGAGCCATCGAAGATCGTCGAGTACATAGCCCTTATATTTGTTATACTCGTCGCGCTTCTGTTCCTGAACGCTCCTATGACCAACAGGATAATTGCACAGACACTGGACAATCTACCGACGCTTATATCAACAGTTCTCATAATAGTTCTCGGATTCATAGTCGTTAACCTTGTTATGGACCTTCTGAGGAGGTTCTTCGAGGCCATCGACTTCGGAGAGTTCACCGAGGACTTCGGCCTGAGCTCGAAGGCCGTTGACATAATACTCAAAGTATTTAGAATCTTCCTATACGTCCTTGTCGTTCAGATGGCTGTCGTGCAGGCAGGAGTCTCCTCTTACCTTCTGGAAGAGACGTTGAAAGCTGCGGCCTACGCCATAGTCTTTGTGGTCGCGCTGATAATCTTCTTCGGCTTCAAGGATCTTGTCGTGAACTACGCCGACGGCTTCTACCTGAAAAGTTCTAACATGTTCAAGAAGGGAAGGAAGGTGAAGTTCAAGGACGAGTCAGGTGAGATAAGAGACATAACGAAGTTCGGCACGACGATTTCCACGGACTCCGGCTACTTCATGTTCGTCCCTAACAGCGAGGCCATGGACGGCGAGGTTTACTTCAAGAGAACCAAGGCGGACGTGGAGACGCTGGACGAAGTGACGAACTACTTCCGCGCACAGAACCCTGCCTACTGTGGTCCGGCTTCTGCGGAGATGGCCCTGGCGATTTTCGGTTATGATGTGAGCCAGGAGGAGATAGGTGAGGAAGCTGACACACAGTTGGACGGCGGAACAGAAGGAGAAGACCTAGCTGAGTCCATAGGAAGTCTGACGAGGGGCGAGGTCAAAGCAAGTTACATTTCGTACGAGGAGATAAGCAACCTGAAGAGGGAGCTCAAGGTCTGGTTGAACGACGGCGCTCTTGTGATCCTTCATTTCATGAAGCCTGTTATCTTCCCCGATGCGACCACAGGCCACTACGTTCTATGCTTGGGTGTTGAAGGTGACGAGATCTTGGTCATGGACCCGAGCTCGAAGAGCGGAGGCGTTTACTACGTAAGCTACAGCGACATGCAGGAGGCGATGAAGGAGTACGACAAGTCCAGAGGCTACATACCGCTTGCCCCGAAGGGAACTACGGCCTACTGGAGGCTGAAGGAAGGTCTTGTCTATTCACATCCGAAGCTCTACGACAAGCTTTCAAAGAGTCTGGAGGTGCAGCTTTCAAAGATATCCAGGAAGGGAAGCATACTCAAGGAGGTCATACCAAGCTCGGTCAGCAAGTTCGCTGAGGACTGGAGGTCGGAGGAAAAAGTCAGGAGGGTCTGGGTTCCGGAGGAGGAAGACGAAGAGGGGGGTTTAAATGAATTTATTGACGATAACTGAGGACCAGTCGCTGGGGGAGAAGTTCGAGGACTACTTCGAGGAGGTTCACAGCTATTCTATAGAGGACGTAAAGATAGACGCCAATCAGGAGGAAGTGGTCTCTTACGTCGGCGGGAAGAGGATAGAGGACTACGACTCCTTGTTCATAAGGCCTACACCCAAGGCCGTGACCTTCACAAGAATATTCCTGGAAACTATTATTGATAGAGAGATAGAAACCGTCATGGACGGAACCTCGTATTACATGATAGCGAAGAAACCTTACCTCTTCAAGGTTCTTACTGAGAAGAATGTACCTGTTCCTAAAACCTTGGTTGTTTCATCCGGAAAGTCTATAAACGGCGTTAAAAAGGAGTTTGACGGCGGTCTCGTATGCAAGAAGTTCGAGGGCTTTGAGAGGAAGGATATAATGAAGACCGATGATCCCAGCGACATAGAGGCCTTTTCTGAAAGCCTCGAGCACGGCAAGAACTACATGATAGTTCAGGAGTTCGTTGAGGGAGATGTCTACGACTGCCTTTACATAGACGGTGACATAGTTTCTACGAAGATAACAGGCGACTCCTGGAGAAGGTCTCCTAAACGGGAAGGTTGCAGCGAGAAATACCACAAGCCTCCTTCCGACGTGGCTGAAGTTGTGGAAACGGCTGCGGAAGCCATAGGCTCACGTTTCTGCTCGATAAGGCTCGTTGGCTTGAAGGTCGTGGATATGCATATAAACCCGGACATTGAGAGGTTTATGAAGGTCTCAGGAAAGAACACCTTTGAAAAGATATCTGAGATGTTGAAGCCGGAAGGAAGAGGTGAGGAGGAATGAAGTTTGCAATAATCTATACGCCGTTCCTGGAACAGCATCCCTACATAATAGAGAAGGCTGAGGAGTATTTCGAGGATGTGCTTGCAGTTCCCATCGAAGGTGTCAGGTACGAGTACAGGTCCGACGGAACCCCGAAGGTCATGTACAAGAACACAGACCTCACGGATTTCGACATCGTCTTCCCGAGGCTTTCAGGCGAGGACCTCCTGTTTTCTGAACAGATGATAGAGATACTGAACGAGTCAGATGTATACGTTCATATGGACTCTGATTCCTTCTCAATATCCTCTAACAAGTTTTCCACGGTAAAGGAACTGAGTGGCGGGGAGGTGAAGGTACCGAGGTCGATATACACGCTTTCGACCGAGGCGGCTGCCGATGCCGCGAAGAATATAGGTTATCCTGTTACTATAAAGCTAATATCTGGCTACGGCGGCAAAGGGATAATGCGTGCGAAAGATGAATCTGAACTGCGGCCTATAATCGATACTTTGGAAGTTTTCGAGCAGGACATATGCCTCCAGGACTTTATAGAGAATCCAGGTGAGGACATAAGAATTCTTGTCATAGGTGAGGATACCTATTCCTACAAACGTGTCGGCCTGGAGGAGGAGTGGCGTTCCAACATCTCCCGTGGGGGAAACCGGGAGGAGTTCGACGCTCCGGAGTGGATGAGAGAAATGGCAGTAAAGGCCTCAAAGCTCACCGGTTTTGATATCTGCGGTGTAGATATAATAAGCTCCGATGAAGAAGGTTTTATAGTTGAAATAAACGCTTCTCCTGGCATAACCGAGGAGACGTCGGAAGTAGTAGGCATTGATATACCTGAAGAGATGGTAACCTTTGTTAAACAGAAGGCTCTTGCAGTTGAACATGAGGAAGAGGTCTAGGAACTGAGAGCTTGGATTATATCCTGTATGAATCCTTTCTTTCTTTCCGTGACTTTACCTTCGCTGAACTTTATACCTGGCTTTGAGTTTAGCTCTATTACCCAAGGCGTACCTTCTTTATCGAAAAGCATGTCAACAGAATATATTCGATGGACGTATTCCGAAAGTTCTGAGTCTATATCCTCGACCGTACTTAATATCCTTTCCGGTAGCTTATCTAGATCCACAGACCTTATGGTTCCGCCTCTACTCACGTTGCTTATGTACCCGCTTTCCGGAGTTCTGATGAATGCATAGGAAGGTTCTCCGTCTACAACTATAATCCTCAGGTCGTGAACTCCTTTTACCCCGAGGAAGGGAATTCCATGGGAAGGGTCCTTGAACTCCTGGAGAAGAACGTGCCCCTTCTTTACTTTTTCAGTGTCAGTTTTTTCCAGCGCAGACTTCGCATTGTCTCTTTCAACGACTTGCACGGACTCGCCTGCGGAGCCGAACCGCGGCTTAAGGACCACTTTTTCGCCCTCCAGTTTGTCAAGTGAGCTTCCTGCGAGGTCTGCTTTTACTGTTTTAGGTATAAAGCCGCTGAACTTTCTGTAAAGCTTCAGTTTATCCTTGCATAGTTCCTCGAACTTGGGCTGGTTGAATATCCCAATCTCTGAGTCTATCCTGTATTTCAGCTTCTTTGTTTCCTCCGTAAAGTAGAACTTGTCGAAGACCAGATCTATCTTTATATTTTTTTCGCAGTTCCATTCACCATCGAAGCTGTAGCCCCATCTAAGACTGCCTTCTTCGTAGGAGGAGAAGTGAGCAACGTATATCTTCAGTCCCTTTCTTTGACCCTCCCTGCAGAAATACTCCATGGTCTCCCTCAGCTTTTCGTCTGTGAACAGTTCACTTTCCAGGTCTTCGGAAACGTACCTCTCGTCCCAGAGAACAGCTACCTTCTTCAAGGAGACACCTTCCTTTTTACTGTTTCGAAAATTTCGTCCATGCTCTTCATCCCGTTTAGAACAGGCACCTCGGTAAACATTCTTATGTTCTCCCTGCCCGCTTCGGTGTCAGTTGCCGGTCCGGATATAACGTCCGGTTTGTAACTATGGTCTTCAAGTATCCTCAGACCTCCGTATGCACCCACCGGGTCCATCGCCATGAATACAAGGCTTGTACAGGCTTCCTTTATCTCTTGATCCTTCAGTACCTCGAGAACGTTGTACGAGGACAGAAGACCAGCTCCTAGTTCTGCAACAACAATATCCGCGTCCTTTCCGACTTCATTGAAAAGTCCTTTACTGGCTTTGATTGCCTTCTCAGGTTCGCAAGTTGAGGAAGGAAGTCCACAGTCAGTAAACTCGTATGCTTCAGCGGCGCCCTTCTCCTTCATCAGCAAAGTATCTCTTTGCCTGGTAACGCCTGTTAATTTAAGCGCTCCTACCTTCATACCCAGTTCAGAAAACCTATCGACAAGCCCGCAGCATAACGTTGTCTTTCCTGCGTTCATTCTCGAGCTCGCCACCAGTACCAAAGGACAGTCCACCTTCAGCTTATCTGAAGTATCAAGTGAGTAATCGGATATATTGACCTTATCGCCGTCCTTGGTGACAAAACCCAGGAACTTGAGGTTGTAAGGTTCCCCGATGCCTTCAGGAGAGCTTACACATTTGGCCATTACGCCCCCGGAAGAGACGAAGTCCAGTTCCCCGCCTCTTTCAAGACTTTCTGGAATCTCGGAGGAAAATCCCTGTACAGCTTTCCTTTCGCCGAGAACACCGACGATAATCTGACCCACTTCCAGATCCACCATCTCCCCTCCTTCGATCTCGGCCCTGTCGTAGTATCCTCCCTCACCTATGACCTCTGCAGCGACAACGTCACCTTCCCTTGCCTTACTTCCGTTCTCCTCAACCTCCACCTCTTCA
>PWIB01000003.1 GCA_003555465.1 Candidatus Aenigmatarchaeota archaeon
ATAACCATGCTTGCGGCTAAATCTAAGGGTACGTGGACCTGGAAGTAAATCCTTGTATAGGCTACGACTGCTCCGTAAAACAAAAGGAGGGTTTTACCCTTCCATGAGCGGAAAAATAAAATAGGTGTGAAGACAAAAGAAGTGTGTCCTGAAGGAAAGCGTGGTGTGACAACCTCTAGGAGAGCACCTTCGGGTCTCGGAACTCCTAGGCCGTACTTCAACCCATATGTTATCAGAAGGACGAAGAAAAGAGAGGTTAAATACGGGAAAAGTCTGTCTCTGTCCTTAAGGTAAAGGTACAAGGGAACAAGAATAAAAGCTACTATACGGGCGCTGTGTGTAGTAAATAAGAAAAATTCCTCAATCATCCATATGGACCTTCTTTCCTATAGAGCCGTTTCCGACTATATAGATGTCTCCGCCACAACCACACCTTCCCTTTAAAGGAACGCGCCTGAAATCCTTTTTACAGTCATCACACTGAAACCCATTCAACTCTTCGACCGTAGTATCGTTAGGGCTTTTACTGACAGAAACGTCTCTGTCCCTCTCCACAGAGTTACCGTTCACTATTTCATCCATGGTGGCCTGTCTTCCGTCGCCCAAAAGCTCCTGCTTGTCTACTCCTATGACGTTGAAGATCCTTTCCAGTGGTGGGAGAAGCTGCGAGTCGACATAGTACTCTGTATCGACCTTGAGATTGTTTTCCCTTATGTAATCAGGGTGCTCCACTCGCTTTGAAATCATCTGATTGCCTTCGATTATTACGTAGGGTATTCTCTCACCGGGTGTGGGCGGGTTCGAGGGATCTCTCTTCTTCATCTTCTTCGCGAGCTCTATGTGCGGGAGTACACCGTCATAGCTTTCAATTTTTTTCGTTATAGATTTCACGACCTGAAGCTTTTCTAAAGATACCTCTCTGTTCTCTATCTGACCTATTATTTCCTTTACGTGGTCTATAGCCTTGTTGATGTCACCTTCCTTGAGTATTATGTCTATAACTTCCTCCATAGTATCCGAAACTATCTCAGGCCAGTCCCTTCGAACGGTCTCTATGCCCTTCATATCTATACCTTCCTCCCACTCATCGCCGCTCTTCTCAAACTTCCATCCTGCGTACCTTTTCTTAGTTAAAATCAGGAAGGAGCGGTATATCTTTTCAGGTTCAAGTATCAACCTACCGGGAAGCTCGTCGGTTATAAACTGTGAGATCTCCTCGGAAATCTTATGGGCTTCTTCCAAGTCCTTCGTTTCAGAGTCTATCATAACCGAGTCTGTGTCGCCGTAAACAGTTCTGTAGCCGTACTCGTCCTCTATCATGTCTCTTGTCTTCTCTATAGTAACTCTACCCCAGGCAGTTATAGCGTTGGCTATCTCCAGCCGATATAGTCTCGTCCTGTAGTAACCTGTATAACCGTAGAAGCTGTTTGTCATTATCTTTATAGCGAGCTGCTTCGCGTCAAGCCTATCGTACTCCTTGTCATCTCCCTTTTCCTTGGCCTTTGCTCTCTCCTTCTTTACCTCCGTTCTTGCGTCTATAAGGTCCTCTACGGTCTTAGCAAGTATTCCCTTTCTCACGTCTCTGTTCACGAAGTAGTCGCCAGTAGGCGACTCGTTCACATCGTCTTCGTCGAGACCGTAATCCTCGGGCTCGCCTGTCAGTAGCGCCGTCGGGCATATGTTGTACGTACTCATAATGGAGGGGTACAGCGACTTGAAGTCCAGGACCGATATACAGGACTCGGTATGAAGACCTTTGTCCGGTTCAAGTACAAGACCTCCTTTAAGCGCTTCCTTCTTCCTCCTCTCGTTTCTCCTGTCCATCTCCTCGTCGGAAGGCTTCTCGGGAAAAACGAAGTCTCTGTCTCTGAACTCGTACAGAAGCATATTACTAATACGTTGTGTCTGACCACCAAAACAGTCTCCTAGCACAAGTCTTGAGATCTTAGCCAGCTCAAAGAACTTGTCGAGTAGGTTCTGCTCTAAAAGAAGGCGGAGCGCAAGCTCGGCGTCCTTCTCACAGTAATCGACAAACTCCTGTAGTTTCTCGCCGGAGGAGTTCCACAGCTCTTCCATCTCGTCGTAATCCACATCCTCCTTGTTTTCACCTAATAGCTCCTCGGAAACACTGTCCAGGTCGTACCTCATCATCCTGTGGTAAACGTCGTTCTTCAGAATCGTGTAGGGATCAGCTATAACTCTACCTACGATCTTGACGTCTGTGCTGTTTCCATATGTATTACAGTATACGTTTTTCTCGCACCTTCCAAACCTTTTACTTAGGTCGTGCTTTTCCAGCCTTTTTACGAGGTAGGAAAGGTCGAAGTCCTCGACGTTGTATCCGGTTATAACATCGGGGTCGTACTCGTCTATTATCTCAAGGAACTCCTCGAGCATCTCCTCCTCGTTGTCGAAATGTCTTCCTGTTGTACTGCCTGGCTTGGCCACAAGGACCATGTTCTCCTTTCCCTTGTAGTCCGGCGAGAAGGAACAGGATATAAGTACTATAGGATCCTTTTCGGCATCGACCATCCTCCCTTCCTCCTGCGCGATACACTCTATGTCAAAGGACAGGTATTTGAGATCGGCGTTCCCCTTCATCTCAACAGGCTCCAGGTCCTCGACCTCTATAGCTTTACAGTCGACTATATCAGTATCAACGTACTTTCCGTCTATATCAACCCAATGCATACCTCCTATGTCTTTATCCACGATATATCTGTACTTGAAGAGGATATCAGTCTCGTAGAGCTCTTTAACAGGTTTCTTGTCCCTAAGGTATTCCCTCATCTCACGAACGGTTGACGGGTTCCTGAGAACTATCTTGAGTATCTTCTTCTTTTCGTCGTCGTATCCTATCGGTGTATACCTTTCAACTTCCTCTATCTTCTCAACAGCTCCCTCGTACTCCTCCTCTATCAGCTCGAGAATTTCGTCCTTCGATCCGTTATGGTTTTCAGGTAAACAGTAGAAGTATGGCCTGAAGCTGTCGTCCAGCGCACAAACCGTCTCACCGTCCTCGGTCTTACCAAAAAGCCTGACCACAGGCTTGTTGTTGACCATCTTGTAGTCGGCATCCAGTATCTGCATCTTCATAATATCATCTTCTGCCCACAGACCTTACTTGTTTTTCCAAGGTTATATCTATTAAACTTTTTCCAGGAAGTTCATATCTCAACTTCATCAACCTCCCTGGTCTTAAGGTCGACTAAAAAGGCCTTTTCATCCGTAGTTGAAACTAATGTAACGCCTTTGTAGTTGGTCATAACGGCTTCGTTTCCCCTGGCGTGAAGTATATCAGGAACCTTTCTTATGAGGTACCTGTCCTGTAAAGAATGCATCTCCACAGGGTCGAGATGTCTTTTCTTTAAGAGAGCTACAAGCGCCTCCTTTGTATCTATATCCAGGTCCCTCTCTGCCTTTTTCAATGCTTCTCCGTCGTGAACTAGGATGTGAAGGTTTCCCAGGTCGCATCTAACAGGATCTATATCCGAAAGTCCTTCTCCTTCTTCAGAGATATGTACCACCTTCTTACCTCCTGTTCTTTGAGAAGCGCAGAAGATGTAGTCAGGATCTATTTCCTTTAAACGTTCCTTCACGTCTTGGTTTATCTCAGATACGAAAAGCGCTGTAAGGTCCTGGTCAAGCGTAGGTACCTGTCTTCTAATGGGAACGTCGGGGTTTATTATCTTGTCAGGACTCATCACCACGTCTTCGTTCACTATGACCTCTCCTTTAACACCAACTACTTCGTCCTCTAGAAACTTCTCTTCTGTCTTCAGAGTGAGCTCTCCTGTCTTGTCCTCCAGTAAAACACTTCCGTCGTCCACCTTCCTGACCATTCCTATCACAGAGGTCTTTCCAGAAGACAGGTTGTTTATCGAAGATATGTTGGCATCGTCCAGTCTCTTCTCGACCTCCTCCTTAAGAAACTCGAACCTATCAAGGTAGAACTCCGTAAGATCGGAGATGTGAACTTCATCTGAAGAAGCTTCATCGTGGTGAACTATTTCAGGTTCAGGGACCTTCAAGCTTTCAATATCTTTCTTCGTTATAACGAGATCACTTCCTTCCAAGACTTTTTCGAGTTCTTCATCCCCGAGGCTGCTGATTTCTTCAACAACTTCCGGACTCAACAGCTTCCCCTTCTCGAGGAAATCTTCTACTGCCTTCATCAGAACCATTTATTTTCTGTTAAAAAATTTCCAAGGCTTTCTTTGGGAACTATGAACTCCTTCATTCCTTCATCTTCCTTCATGAATGAAACCTTTACCTTTGAAATACCTCTGTCTTCCCATTCCTTGAGAACCATCTTTTTCATTTTATCCAAAATAATATTTTTCCTTTAGAAGGTTTTTGACCTGATTTTTAACGTTGGTAGAGACGGCAGGCTTTATCATCCTAGTTCTTCCGTAACGTCCCTGTGAAGTAACCTGCGCCTGGATTATACCAAGCATGTCCAACTCAGAAATTAGATCAGAGACACGCCTCTGTGTAAGTGGTTCCAGGCCGGAAGTCTTGCACACTTCTTCGTAGAGGGAATGTACCTCTCCCGTCTGGACCATCTCATCTCTCTCCTCAAACAGGTTTATTATAGACCAGAGAACTGCCTGTGACTGCCTCGGCTGGCTTTCAACTACTTCAAGGATCTTGTTCCTGTCTATCTCGTCCTCTGCCTGATCGACATGCTCCGCCTCGACCTTGTTGGCGTCGGACCTCTCGGCCAGTTCACCTGACACCCTAAGTAGATCGATAGCTCTTCTCGCGTCGCCGTGTTCCTGTGCCGCCAGTGCTGCGCACTTTTTGACTACTCCGTCACCTACTACTCCTTCGTGGAAGGCCTCATCAGCCCTTGATTGAAGAATATCCTCCAGCTGCTTAGCGTTGTAAGGACTGAAAAGCAGCTCTTCTTCTGAAAGACTTGACCTTACACGTGGATCCAGGTCGTTGGTGAATGAAAGGTCGTTTGAAATTCCAACTAAGCTTAACTTGGAGTTCTCCAGCTCCTCGTTGACTCTTGTTAAGTTATACAGGAACTCGTCGCCTGTTTTTTCAACCAACGAATCGATCTCGTCAAGAATTAAAACAAGAATTCTCTTTTCTTCGTCTAAAGCGTCGAAAAACCTTTCGTACACTTCGTCGGTAGGAAGTCCTGTTGAAGGAACGTCCTTACCGAACTTTCTAGCAAGCTCAGCTATAAGCCTGTATTCGGTATCTGCTACCTTTCTTAGTTTGCAGTTAAGGTATACGATCTTAACTTCGGTCCCGTTCTCCTCACTTTTCTGCCTCAGTTTCTCAGTAACCCTCTTTATCACTGCGCTCTTACCGGTTCCTGTCTTACCGTAGACAAATAAATTAGACGGCTTGTTACCCTTCAAAGAAGGCGCTAGAAGTGAAGCTATAGATCTTATTTCCTTATTTCTATGTGGAAGATTTTCTGGATTGTAGTTTGTTGAGAGAAGATCCTTGTCGGAGAAGAGACTTTCCTTCTCCATATATTCATCGAAAATAGTATCCAAAGACTGTTGCTGCATATAGACACCCCTCAGTCCCCACACCCCAAAACCGGGGACGTTTTGTTAGTAAAAATAGTTTAGGTTTTCTATAAAAAGCTATTTGCACGTGAAACGAGGGGGTGGTTAATATGAATATAATAACCCCTTTATTTCAGGTGGAGAGAGTTTCTACTTGAAATGAGGGTGTAATTCTTTAACGTGAAAAATATTACACCCCTTCATTTCACGTGGAGTCTGAAATGAAATAATGTGAACCCTGAAATTTCACAACTCTGAGCCTCTCACACCCTGATTTCATGTGGAAAATAATCCTTGTATGTATGTATGAAAACGTATAACAATGTTATAATGAAAGAAAAATCCGATCCCCACCCCTGATTTTTACTTTCCATAAGAAACCAAGGTGTCAGGTC
>PWIB01000014.1 GCA_003555465.1 Candidatus Aenigmatarchaeota archaeon
CTCATACTGGACTCGCCGTTGTCATCTAGAAAGGCGTATACTTTACCGGCAAGCTCACCGATTTTATCTTGCATAATCTACTTAAGAAGCGCTGTGTTAAAAAGTCTTTCGCCCGGAAAGTTTTAATCTTGGCAACAAAGTTAACTGTATGATCCACGAGGACAGGATAAAGGAGCTGAATGATTCGAAGAGGGAGAAAGGAAAGTACATTCTCTACTGGATGCAGGCCTCGCAGCGCGCAGCCAACAATCACGCTCTGGAGTACGCAGCCGAAAGGGCAAAAGAACTGGATAAGCCTCTTGTAGTCTTCTTCGGACTTACGGATAGCTTTCCAGATGCCAACAGGAGACATTACTTCTTCATGCTTGAAGGGCTGAAGGAAACGAAACAAGAACTGGAGAAGAGGGATATAAAGTTCGTGATGAGGAACTGTAGTCCTCCTGAAGGCGCAGAAGAAGTGGCTGAAGATGCATGTGAGGTAGTTGTTGATAGGGGCTACCTTGACGTCGAGAGAAAGTGGCGGTCAGAGCTAGCTGAAGCTGTCTCCGTTCCACTAACACAGGTTGAAACGGACATCGTCGTTCCAGTAGAGGAAGCCTCAGGAAAGGAGGAGTACGCCGCCAGGACAATAAGGCCAAAAATACAGGAGAAAATGGATGAGTATTTGAAGCTTCCAAGCAAGCGGAAGCTGAGCAAAAGTTCCTTGGATATGAGCTTTGATTCCCTTGATTTCAGCTCCGTGGAAGAAGTCATAAATAGTTTAGACGTAAACGAAGACGTCGAAGAGGTAGATTTCTATCATGGTGGAAGATCCAAGGCTCTTGAAAGGCTCGAGGAGTTCATCGAGGAGAAGATGGATAAGTACCCTGATTGGAGTAACGATCCTAGCAAGGACGGGTTGTCTGGGTTAAGCCCTTACCTGCACTTCGGTCAAATTTCACCTGTTTACGTGGCGAAGCAAGTAAAGGAAAAGGGAGGGGAAGGAAGCGAAGAGTTTCTGGAGCAGCTTGTAGTGAGGAGAGAGCTTGCAATAAACTTCGTCTATTACAACGAAAACTACGACTCCTTGGAATGTGTTCCGGACTGGGCCGAGGAAACATTGGAAAAACACAAGGATGATAAAAGGGAATACGTATACACGGAGAAAGAGTTTGAAAATGCGGAAACGCACGACGAATACTGGAACGCTGCCCAGATGGAGATGGTTAAGACGGGGAAGATGCACAGCTATATGAGGATGTACTGGGGGAAGAAGATCCTCGAGTGGACTGAAAGTCCTGAAGAAGCCTACCGTATAGCTTTGAAGCTAAATAACAGATACGAGCTAGACGGAAGGGATCCAAACGGTTACACAGGCGTTGCGTGGTGTTTCGGTAAACACGATCAGGGGTGGAAGGAAAGGCCTGTATACGGAAAGGTCAGATATATGAGCTCCGGTGGTTTAGAAAGGAAGTTCGATGTCGAAGGTTACGTGGAAAAGGTCGAAGAAGCTTGATTTAAACAGTTTGGTAACTGCAAAAGGAAAAATTTCAAGTAAAGCAACAATACTTCAACTTTATGTTAATTATTTAGATTATTAATTAACTTTAAGAACACTCCTTCTCGTATTTTTCTACTGAATGTTCTATAGCCTTTATTGCTTCTTCTTTACTCCCCCAGCCAAGAACTTCCGTATGTTCATCTCCTTCGAGAAGCTTATAGGTCTCGAAGAAATGTGAAATCTCTCTCAACCTATGGGAAGGTATATCTTCCTTTGATTTCATTTCCTCAAAGTTAGGATCATTTACGGGTACTGCAAGAATCTTATCGTCCTTCTCTTTGCTGTCGTTCATCTTTATGAGAGCAACTGGCCTCACAGGAATCACGCATCCTGGAAAGGTGGGTTCATTGACCAGGACTAAGACGTCAAGTGGATCACCGTCTTCGTAAAGTGTTCTGGGAATGAAGCCGTAGTCACCAGGATAGAAAACCGTAGAATGAAGAACCCTATCCAACTTGTATCCACCGTACTCCTTGTCGTATTCGTACTTGTTCTTTGAACCTTCGGGTATCTCTACGACTGCGTTTACAACTTCAGGAACTTCTTTACCTGCGGGGATGTCTCTCCATAGATCTTTCATATTGAACACCTCGTTCTCACACTTTGAAATAAAATAAAAGAAGTTTTGAGGGCTTAACCTATGCTAAGGCTACCTTCTTCTTCCATCTCTTCGAACTCCAGCTCTATCTCGAGTTCGTCGTGATCCTTGTCTATCTCTACTTCGACCTTGTCCATGAACTTGAAGGGGAGAACCCAATCGTCGCTCTTGAGTTCCAGTTCGTTGCCCGCTTCGATTTCATCTGCGAGCTTCCTTAGAAAGTCACCGAGCTCCTCTCTTCCCATGTAGAACTCCTTGCTGAAGTTGCCCTCAATTGTTTTCCTTCCGCTTGTTTTTTCTTCTGAAATTTCCATTGAATCACCTGTACCCATCTTATAACAAAAAGTATATAAATGTTTTTAGTAATTTTATACATGTATGTTAGATATAATCGGTTCGAGGAAAAGACTGGAAATCCTCAAGTATCTTAGTCAAGAGGACAGGTACGTCTCGGAGCTGATGGAGCTAACGGATATGGATGGTAAAAGGGTGAAACACCATTTACAAAGGCTCGAGGATGAGGATCTTGTAAAGAGCTACAAGGAAGGGAGAAGGAAATACTACAAACTGGTGAAGGATGTAAGCCTGGAAGTATCTAAGCCACCCGAGGGCAAGTTCCTGGTCTACGTGACGGAAGAGTGAAAGCTAAATGTTGATCCCGGGATTATCATAGAGGTCTTGATGTCTTTCCCTCCCTTCTTCATTACCCTTTCTTGTATCCTCAGGAAATACATCATTCCCTATTACAGGAAATCTATTGCTTTCATGCCCTGTAGACTTATCACGATATGGGTCCATGTTACCATTCCATTATTTGACACAAAAAAATTTAAAGCTAAGAGTTTTCCGGGTTAAGATAAATAATAGAAGGGGATTTAAAATCCGAAAATCGAAGCAAACCAAGCTGAAATCGCTTCGAAAAGGTCCCCATCAGTTCCCCCACCGGATCCTTCATCTACTTCGAACTCTATGGTATCGACAACCTCGCCGTTGTGCATGACTTCCAGCTCTCCAGACTCTTCTGCAGTGAAACTGACTTCGTAGGTAACTGCTCCAACACACTGAATACACATTCCTTCCTCTGAATTCCCTTCGAGGTCAAGTGTGTATGTATCACCGTTCCTTTCAAGGCTGGAAACGTTTACCATGTAACAGGGATTAGGCGTCTGCATTACTCCTTCAAAGACAAGTCCGTTTTCCGTATGGTTCTTTTCTGTAATTCCTGTCTCGTTCGTATCCAAACAGTTAGACTCAACTACTTCTACGTCTGCACTGTACCCTTGGTTTTCGTTTGCTGCCACAAGGCCTAGCATAGCAGCTGAAATAGCTATGAAGGCGAGTAGTATGGCTATTCTTTCTCTTTTCATTTTATCAAGTATCTATACATCTTTGGACTATAAAACGGTTACGAATTTGTTCGGTCCGGACCGAACGTTTCTGAAACATTTAAATTAAAAGGTACATAGTTTAGGACTATGTCCAGTTTAAAACTAGACGAGGAAACAGCTAAGGTACTTTCCTCGGACACAAGAAAGGAGATAATCAGGCTTCTCGGAGAGAGGAATATGACAGTTACGGAGCTTTCCAAGAGTCTTGAACTTTCCAAGTCAACGGTCCACGAACACCTAACCAAGTTACTTGAGGCTGGATTTGTGAACAAGTTGGATCAAGAAGGGAAAAAGTGGGTGTATTACGAGCTGACAAAGAAGGGCAAGGACGTCGTCGGAAACAGAGTCAAGAAAGTTCTCCTCTTTGCTTCCTCGGCCTTAGCTGGAGTACTTGGAGTCCACCAGCTCTTCTCTTACTTCACAGGAGAAAGAGTAGTGGAGGAAGCTGCAGATATTGAACCGATGGTCGATGAAGCACCAGAAACAACGGAAACCGTAACGGAAGCAGCAAACGGAAACATACACCTAGCGGCAGCACTGATACTTTTCTCAGTTGCGATAATCCTAATCGCTTACTACTACAAAAAAATGAGATAGATTGACGGTCACTACTTGGCTGAGTATTTGATTCAGTTCTTCGAAAATTCAAGGAATTTAAATTTTATCGGATACAGGTAAACAGATTGAAATGCCTGAAGTCGATGAAAGGAAGACCGTGGAACTGGACAACGAAGAGTTAAAGGCAAAGTTCTCCGAGGAAGTGGAGGACATTGAAAGCGAAGAGATAAGGGAATATGTTGAAAAGGTCTCTGAAAATGCTCCGAAGGAATTTTGGGAAAGTCCTGCATCATCAAGCGGCAAATATCATCCCCCTGAAGACAATGTCGATGGTGGGTTGGTAATACACTCAATTAAATGCAAAAGGATAGCAGAGAAGCTTGTAGAACACGAAATGGACCACGGCAGACTCAACGAAGATGATAAAGATGTGATAATGGCCGGATCATTGCTCCACGATATCAAGCAAACTGAGGACATTGACGAAAAAGAGATTGGACATGGGGAAGCTGGCTACAGGTTTTTAGATGAGCTTGACATCGGAGGTAAGTATGAGGATATAAAGAAATGTGTAAGGTACCACATGGGTAAATATTCCGAGAAGCCTGAAGACGAGGAAGTTCAAGATCCAAGTAAACCTGTGGAAATTGTTCAGTATGCCGATCGGGTGGCAAGTAGTAAAGAGATATCCTTCCTGCCAGATATCGATGTCTCAAAGGAACTTATAAAGAGTGTTTACTGAGATTTTCTGCTTGAAAGATAGTAACTTTTAAATACAACTTCTTTTAATTTATGTAAACACAAAAACTACAAAATCAAAATTATGGAGGTGATTTTATGCCGGTTAAGGATCCCTTTAAGGAAATCGAGGACATGCAGGAAAGGATGAACAAGCTTGTGAAGGACTTCTGGCAGAGAGGTCCCAGGGCAGCAGGAACCATGAGAGGCTTTCCTGTGGACGTCCACGAGGACAATGGAAATATAGTTGTTAAGGCGGATCTTCCAGGTGTCAAGAAGGAAAACGTCGCTGTAAAGGCCAGGGAAAATCAGCTTATGATCTCGTGCAAAGAAGAAGGTAAGAAGGAAGTAAGAGAAGAGAACTACTACAGACGTGAGAGAAAGAGAACAGGAATGCAAAGGACGATAACGCTTCCTGAAGAAGTGAAATCTGAAGAAGCAGAGGCAGAGATGGAAGACGGTGTTCTCAAGATCAGACTTCCTAAGAAGAACAAAGAGAAGGAGAAGGAGAAGGAGATAGAGGTCGAGTAAACTCAAAACCTTTTATATTTTTTTATTTCAATATAATTAATATGGACGAAATAGGAATACGCGACGGCCGTGATTTTTCTTCAAAAAACTATATAAAAATACTAGGTGAGAAGCAAATTACTACTAAAGTCATTGGGTTTCAGGAGTTTCCTAAAGACAGTGACTGCGAAATGGCACTCAGTGAATATGCTTTGGATAATGCATGTGAAGAAGGAATACAATACATAGACCTCCCTGAATCTGCCTCATGTTCTATAGGCAAAAAACATGACTCAACGTATAAAGTCGGTGACATAAAGGATCATGTTGATGAGAGATTCAAGAAACATTATGAAAGAGGAGGCCTACTGTTGTCAGGGTACATGGCCTTGGAATTAGATGAAAGGCCTGATCCGTATGTCAATATGAATTTTTCCAGGCAAAGATTCAGCGGGAATTATGATCCTGAAATCAAATCAACTCAATTATACCGGACTCTTCAGAAATTGAAGAAGGAATAAAGTTTCCGATTGTCCACATATTAGTTCTGCAGTGATCAGTTATTTCCGAAGGTTTTATTCTACCTCC
>PWIB01000026.1 GCA_003555465.1 Candidatus Aenigmatarchaeota archaeon
ATCTCATCAGGTGTTCCGTTTCCTGTTTCTTGATCCGTGATGTTTTCCTCGCCGTTCTCTTCTGCAGGCGTCTCAGGAGCTTGATCCTGGCCTTCCTCTCCTTCATCCGGTACTTCATCTACGTCTTCTTCAGGACCGATGTTCTCCGGTGGTCCTCTTCTTTCCGTGGCCTGAAGAGCTTTTTGTAGGCCTTCCTGCGCTTCTTCTGGCGTGTTGGCTATTACTTCTTCCAATGTGTCCTGTGCGACTGAGCGAGCTCTTTCGTGGTTGGTTCTGTTTAACGCTTCTATGGCTCTTCCTCTTCCGCGTGCGCTGCTGTTCATAGCTCTTTCCAGGCCTTCATTTGCTTCTTCAGGTACTCTTTCTCTTACCTGTGCCAGGACAGACATATGGTTCGATGCCTGTCTTGCTACTTCCTCAGCGGCTCCTTCACTCCTGTTTCCGTCTCTTTCTCTTCTTTCCATTGCTCTTTCGTAGCCTTCTACGGCTCTCTCCATTGCTTCTGTGTTGTTCTCCTCCGCCATAGCTCTTATTTCAGCTGCTCTTTTGTCGGCTACTGCTTCGCTTGAGCGGAACCTGTCGACGAAGGTCTCTATGCGGTAGAAAGGACTGTCCGGTGTTATTCCGGGGTCAGGTAGCTCTGGTTGAGCTAGGACGCTCGGTGTCAGGATAAGAAGTGACACAATGAAGCCAAATAGTGCAATCTTTTTCATAGTTTAACACCTCCGTTGTCATTACATTGACACTTATAACCCTTGAAGCTTGTCCGAAACAAAGCGCAACAAGGCGAAACAAGTGGAAATCAGTCTTCGTCTTCTACGAGCTTGACCTTGTTAGAGGTTCCGTAGGGTATTTTTTCTACGATTCCCCTTTCCTCCATCTTCTTTAATGTCCTGCTCAGCTTTGACTTGGTGAACCCTGTGGCGTTCTGCAGTTCCTTCTGCCACATTATATTATCTTTTTCTTCCATCAAGGCGTCGACTACTTTCCTCTCTCTTTCGACAAGATGCTTGAACCTCTTTTCAAAGTCTTCTTTGTTCTGGACCCTTTTCTTATATACAAAGCCAAATGCAAGCAGACCTATCAAGATCAAATAAAGGACAAGGGTCAATACGTTTCGTGGTTCCTCGTAGGCGACGAAAAGAGGGATCTGCTCGTCCTCTTCAAGGTCCTCGAGACTCCAATTTACAGATATTCTCCTTCCGTCCGTCTCTACGGAATCAGGTTCTGGGCTTATGGGACCTGTCCCTTCATCTTTGAGAAGTGCTCTCTCCGGTAGTATTAGCTCGATCGAAACAAAATCCGTATCTTGCCCCGGCCGGAAGGTTGTTATGAAGTAGGAGTTTTCGCCCCTTTCAATTACCTGGGAGGTTCTGTACTCTATCTTTATTTCCTTGTTAGCTTGGCCTACATCCGGTCTTAGAAGTTTCAAACCTTCTATCCTCTCCAGGCTAAAGCTTGTAGACTCGTTGTCAGACCTGACTTCGAAGTTGTATGCGTCCTCTTCGACCCAGATCTTTGGATCGGTTGTGTTTGACTCAAGGGTCTGTCTTACGTGTGCTTCTCCGTCGATATCGTATGTGATATCATACGTAGCTCCGAGGACCGTAGGTGCGAGAAGAATAAATGCAAACAGTAGACAAAACAACAGTTTTTTCATATTCTACTATTTTTATTCCAGGCTTATAATTTTAGAGATGGTGGGCCGGCCGTGATTTGAACACGGGTTGCCAGCGCCCCGGGCTGGAATGATAGACCAAGCTACACTACCGGCCCTTCTGAAGGGTTAAACAGGGAAAAGGTATTTATCTTTTGCCCATAAAGTAACCTATGATGCCGTTTAAATATTTGATGGACGTTTTGAGAGGAAGAGAAACGCGCATGGACAGGATAGAGCGGAGACTAAGTAGAATTGAAAATGCTCTGTGTAGGTCCATGCAGGGCGGTAGAACTAGAACTGAGGACAGGAGTAGTTCTGAGATAGGAAAGGTCAAGGTAAGAAGGAAGCCCAGGAAGAAGAGAGTGTCCAAGAGAGCAAGAACGGTTCACGGCCCCGACGGTTGGCATATAACCGAGGAGAGGGACGAAGGAAAGATACACCTCAAAGAATTTACGAACAACTGGTTGATCGAGTTTGACTGTCCTGGCTGCGGGAGAACTTCTTCGAGGGGCGTCGAGCACCTCTGGACCGAGTTCGCTGATGACCACACTAACTACCATATAAGGCTTAGCTGCAGGAAGTGTGGCTGGGAGAGCGACGAGATAAATATCAGAGGCTACAAGTAGTTCTTAATGGCTACCTTCTGTGGAAGCTTTATAAATAAAGAACAGTAATATCCTAACTATGGAATCAGCAATTGGAGACACACAGGCCGTTCTCCAAAATCTCTGGCAATCTTTCACGGGAAATATAGGAAACTTCATAGGCTTCCTGATTGTTCTCGTGATAGGTTGGATTATTGGCAGAGTAGTTGGAAAAGTGGTAAGAGAAATTCTAGTGAAAGCAGACGTCGACAAGTACATTCAGGAAAAAGGACATTTAAACTTTGAGGCCAGTTCGCTGTTTGACACAGTGGCGAGATGGATAATCTACATTGTATTCATCTCAGAGGCCGTCAATGTTCTTCAGGTTGAAGTGATCAGTGACTTCTTGTTTGCCAACGTACTTCCTGGAATCGGTGGTATAGTCGGTGCTGGAATCGTGGTCCTCGTGGCTTACATGGTAGGAATCTACTTCAAGGAAGGCCTAATAGAGGACGATGATGAAGGTACATCGTACGCTGATCTCTCTGGAAAGATAGTTTTCTACCTAGCGATGTTCTTCGGTACAGTGCTTGCACTGGACATCTTTTTCAGAGTAGCTCTGGGCCAACCAGCGATGATCCTCCAGGGAGTAATCTTCATTCTTGCAGGCGCCTTAGGCCTTGGTATAGCGATAGCAATGGGTCTTGGACTCAAGGACGTAGTTCATGACATGGCCGAGGAGTACGCAGAAGAGTTCAAAGAAAAGAGAGAATGAGGTTGCCAGGGAACCCCCTTATTTTTTCTTTTTCTCTTCAACCTGTGAGATTTAAAAATATACGCTTCAATTAATCTTATGTCTTAGTGGTAAAATGGGAATGGACAAGAACTACGATCCACAGGAGATCGAGGAAAGGTGGCAGAGGAAGTGGGAAGAATGGGAGGTTTTCAAGTTTGATAAGGACAGCAACAAGGAAAGTTTCTCTATAGATACACCTCCACCTACGGCTTCAGGTGAGCTTCATCTAGGGCACGCTAACAACTACACAGAGTTCGAAATAATTGCCAGGGCTATGCGCCTTTTTGGATACAATGTTTTCTTCCCTGTGGGCTACGATGACAACGGTCTTCCTACGGAGAAGTACGTCGAGGAGGAAAAGGGGATAAATGTTGGGGATGTAGGTATTCAAGCCTTCAGGGAGCAGTGCAGAGACGCAGCAGATGAGATCGAGGAAGGCATGACAGAGCTTTTCAAGAAGCTCGGGATGTCCTGGGACTGGTCCACGCTTTACAGAACTATAGAGGACCGTGTCGTAAAGACCTCACAGAAGTCCTTCCTGGACCTCTACAGGCAGGACGATATCTACAGAGAAGAGGAGCCTATCCTATGGTGCCCTTACCATCAAACCAGCCTTGCACAGGCGACTGTCGAGGACAAGGACAGGCACACGAAGCTGAACTACCTATACTTTGAGACCGAAGACGGAAAGATAGAGATAGCTACTACGAGACCAGAACTTTTACCGTCCTGTGTAGCTGTATTTGTGCATCCGGACGATGAAAGGTACAGGGACTTGGTTGGTAGAAAGGCTAAAGTTCCGTTGTTCGACTACGAAGTTCCTATAAAGGAGAGCGAGGAAGTTGACCCAGAGTTCGGATCAGGTATAGTAATGGTCTGTACCTTTGGTGATAGCTCAGACGTTGAAATGTGGAAGCAGCACGACCTTCCCTTGAAGGTCTCAATAGACGAACAGGGTAAGATGAATGAAAGGGCAGGAAGGTACGAAGGTCTCAGTGTCGACGAGGCAAGGGAAAGGATAATTGAAGATCTGAAGCAGGAGGGTATAATATTTGACCAGGAAGATATTCAGCAGACCGTTGGTGTTTGCTGGAGATGTGAGACGCCCGTAGAGTTTGTAACTACAGAACAATGGTTTGTAGAGACCCTCAAATATACGGACAAGCTCCTGGAGCTCGGGGATAAAATAAACTGGTATCCTGAGTACTACAAAAACAGATACAGGGACTGGGTCGAGAACCTTAAATGGGACTGGTGTATTTCCAGGCAACGTTACTACGGTGTTCCTGTACCTGTTTGGTACTGCGAAGACTGTGGAAAAGTTGTAGTTCCCGAGGAGGATGAACTTCCTGTAGATCCAAGGGAGGAGAAACCCGATAAGAGCTGCGGTAACTGTGGCTCAAGTGAACTTACAGGCGACGGCGATGTTATGGATACCTGGATGACCTCGTCCATGACCCCTCAGGTTGTTGGAAGGTGGCTCGATGACGAGGAGCTGTTTGAAGAGATATTCCCTATGTCTATGAGGCCTCAGTCCCACGACATAATAAGGACATGGGCCTTTTACACTATACTCAAGTCCTACCTACACAACGATTCGATTCCATGGGAGGATATCGTAATTTCAGGATACGTTTACGCAGAGGAAGGTGTGGGAATGAGTAAGAGCAGGGGCACCGGGATCAGTCCTGAGGATATAATCGAGAACGAAGGAGCGGACTGCTTGCGCTACTGGACCGCAAGTACAGGAACAGGTGAGGATATAATATACGAGGAGAAGGAAGTGAAGAGAGGCGAGAAGATACTTACTAAGTTATGGAACGCCTCGCGCTTCGTGGAGATGCATCTCGACGACTACGAGGACGAAGAAGCAGAGCTTGAGGATATAGACAGATGGTTGCTTACAAAGCTGGACGAAGTTCTGGAAGACTGTGAGGAGCATTACCGTAACTACGAGACCAGTAAGGTCAGGAGAAAGATGGAAAGTTTCTTCCTTGAAGTGTTCTGCGACAACTACCTGGAAATGGTTAAGCACAGGCTTTACAACCCTGAGGAATTCGGTGAAAAAAGTAAGCAGGCAGCACTCCGAACCCTTTACCAAGGTCTTTTGGCCTCACTGAAGGTATTCATGCCTATAATACCACACATAACCGAGGAGATATACCATAACATTTTCAGTGGAAAGGAGGACGAGAGGAGTATAAACGAGACCTCCTGGCCCGTTGTCGGTAAAGATCTTACGGACGAGAGTTCTAAGGAAAGGGGTGAGGTCGCCAAGGATATGATCGAGGAAGTGAGGAGGTGGAAGTCCGACGAGGGAATCCCCCTTAACGAGGACGTCCCTCTGGTGGAGGTCTATGCCGAAGAAGAGGACAGAGAGAGGATACGGAAAATGTCAGAGGTAATCAAGGGCACTATAAATATTCAGGAGCTTAGTTTCAGGGATCCTTCTGAAGAAGGCATCGAGGTTCAGAACCAGTCTGTTCGGATAAAACCTAAAGAAACGGCTTAGTTCTTTTAAGCTTAACTTCTTAATATTTACAGGTGTCGCCATGGTAATAAAGGCCGATGACAAGAGAAAGCTGAAGAAGTTGGTAGAGAAACTGGATTCTATTAGAGGTAGGGGCACCGAACTCATAACTATTTACTGTCCCTACGACTACGAGTTGAAGGAAATTGTAAACCAGTTGAGACAGGAAGAGGCCGAGGCAGACAACATAAAGTCAAAGAGGACCAGGAAGAACGTAAAGTCTGCGCTTTCGAAGATGGTTGACCACCTCAAGGAGTTTGAGAGGACACCTGACAACGG
>PWIB01000035.1 GCA_003555465.1 Candidatus Aenigmatarchaeota archaeon
CCTAACATTAGATTGAAGGGCAACCACGATAAATCATCTTTTCTTCTTCCGATTCTTTCTCAGGAATCGATTTACCAGGACAGAATTTCGTCCCGCACTCACCTAAACTTTCATCAAGTATACCATTTATACTTTCGTACATTCCTTCTTCATCCTCTAGCTCCTTTTCTTGCCTAGTCTTGTACTTTATTTCGCCCAAGGCCCTGTCGAAGTAGAGGTTTAACTTATCACTGTTTCTCTCGATCTCTAACATCAGGAATGATATATTTCTCTCATCGTCGGGCAGAAGAGTTAGATTCAAGTCCCCGACATTACCCCTCTTCATTGAATATGAATCTTCGACTTCATCAAGATGTGGCTCAACCTTTTCAAGAAAGTCAACATAGTCTCTTTGACTGAGATTCCCTAGGCTTGACATAGTTAAAGAAAAGGCCTAAAAGCTTAAATATCTAAAGAAATTTCCACCGACTACTCAAAAATAACCTTCTTGCCGTTCATATACGGTCTCAGAACTTCAGGTACTTCAACGCTTCCATCCTCTCTTTGATTCTGCTCGATTATTGCTATCATAGTTCTGCTGGTCGCTAAGGCTGTGTTGTTCAGTGTGTGTACGTATCCTTTTGGAGGTTTGCCCTCTCCTTCCCTGTACTTTATCTCCAGGTTTCTGGCCTGGTAGTCCAAACAGTTCGAATTGGAGCCCGTTTCGTGGAAGTTTCCGTCGGCCATCCAGCACTCTACGTCGTATAACTTAGCGGCCTTGTCGCTTATGTCGCCTGTACAGGCGTTTACGACTCTGTAATGTAGACCAAGCTTCTGATACAGCTCTTCCGCGTTTTCCTGCAGCTCTTCGAAGTAGTCCCAGGATTCTTCCGGCTTGCAGAACACGAACTGCTCTACCTTGTTGAACTGGTGCATACGATACAAACCACGGGAATACTTTCCATGGCCTCCACCTTCTCTTCTGAAGCAAGGTGAAACAGCGCACAGCCTTATAGGAAGCTCGTCCTCGAGGAAAGTTTCCTCCTTGAACATTCCGCCTACCGGATATTCGGAGGTAGGTATAAGCCAGAGGTCCTTGTCCTCTACCTTGTAAGACTCCTCACCCGTTCCGTCAGCGGCTCCTCGTATGCCCTTATATACTTCCGTATTGACGAGATACGGCGGCTCGACTATCCTGTAACCCTTTTCCTTCAGGAAGTCCAGGGCGAATCTTTGAAGGGCCAGATCCAGTTCCACCAGTTCTCCTTTGAGAAAGTAAAAGTCGGATCCTGCAACCTTGGAACCTCTTTCCACGTCCAGAAGGCCTTCGTCCTCGAGTATTTCCGTGTGAACCTTAGGCTCGAAATCGAACTCTGGTTCCTCACCCCATCTTCTTATCTCGACGTTGTCCTCCTCGTCTTCGCCTTCTGGAACCTCTTCGTCCAGTATATTAGGTATCTTTCTTAGAAGCTCGTTCCTTTCGTTCTTCAGCTCTTCGACTTCCTTTTCCAGCTCTCCTAGCTTCTCTTTAACTTCTTTCATCTCTTTTATTTCGTTCTCCGCGTCCTCTCCTTCGCGTTTAAGCTCGGCTATCTTCTCGCTCTTCTCATTCCTCTTGTGCCGAAGATCCTCCATCCTCTGAAGCTTCTCCCTCCATTTCTCATCCTTCTCAAGGACTTCGTCCACCTTCTCTTCAGGTTGGTTTCTGCGTCTCTGAGACTCCTTGACCTTCTCAGGATTTTCGCGCACGAGCTCTATATCCAGCATAGGTAAAGATTAGTGGTTGTAATTTTTAAAGCTGTTAGTAATTTAGTCTCTTACGAAGTTCTTTGACGTCATCTATCTTTTCGTAATATTCTTCTATTAAACCCTCGTTCTTGGACATTTCAATTAGCGGTTCCTTCTCTATGCTTCCTCCAAGAGAGTTGTTCGCCGCCTTAAGAACCGTCTTTTCGTTGAAAAATCGGTCAACTTCATCAGGATCCAAAAGAAAGTAACCAAGCTTCTTGTCATTCCCCTCATTTATCATTTCAACAAGCCTTTGATTTGAATCTGTCTGACTGAAGTGGTTATATTCTCTTTCCATAGCCTCCAGAAGATCCCGTTCTACGTACTCGCAGGATCTCGTTCTCAGTACTTTAATTAGACTTACGGGAAAATAAGGCAACTCTTCGGCAAAAGCTGAGGTATTGTCTGTCTTCACTCCGTCGCTTAATTTACTGTAGCTTACGAAATCTTTATTTCCAAACTCTTCAAGAATATCTTTAGTGTCCAAACGATCACCTTATTACACGCATCAATATTATCTTCCTGTAAAAAGTTATTTAAATACAAAGGATAAATCCTAAGGGTGAAACCATGCCGAAGCTTGATGAAATTCATAGTTTTGCGGTGGAAGAAGGTATAAAGGAGGATCCCAGGGACGAAGAAAAGATAGAGGAAGAACTTGAAAAGAGGAAGGAGAAGTACGAGGAGTTAGAGGGAAAGAAAAAGGAGCACTACGACGAAGATAAGCTCGAAAATCCTTTCGACGATTCCAAGGTAATCTATGCCGGAGACAGAGACGTGGAGAAGATAGCAGTCGGTATAGACATAGAAACACAGGACTTAATTCTTATAGACAGGCTTAACGAGAAAGGTGAGGATATAGACGCAGCTTTCGGACACCACCCCGAAGGAAGAGCTCTGGCAAACTTATATGAGGTTATGGGATTACAGGTCGATACACTTGAACAGGCCGGGATTCCTGTTTCACAGGCTGAAGGCATAGTCAGGCCAAGAGCAGAGGAGGTAAAGAAAGGAGTTCATGCATCCAACCATCCCAGGTCACCACGTACCGCAGAGCTTCTAGATATTCCATTCATGTGTTTACATACGGTATGTGACAACCACGCGTACCAGTTCATGAAGAATCACCTAGAAGAGGAAGAACCTGAAACTTTGGAGGACGTTGTCGATGCGATACTAGAGGTGCCTGAATACGAGTGGTCCCTGAAGTACGATATGGGCCCTGAGATTTTTGCCGGTAACGGAAACAACAGAGCAGGAAAGATAGAAGTTTTAGGGTTTACAGGCGGCACCGGTTTGAAGGACGACCTGATCGATAAGATGGTCGAGTCTGGTATAGATACCTTGATAGTTATGCATGCGAAGAAGGAGCAGATAAAAAAGGCAAAGGAGGAGAACATAAACATAATTTCCGCGGGTCACATGCCTTCGGATTCTCTTGGTATAAATCTACTTCTGGACAAAATTCAGGAAGAGTTCGATATAGATGTTTTCGAGCTTTCCGGTTTCAATAGAGTAGAAAGGTAGCGAAAGGCTTTGGTAATTGATATGACATCTTTGAAATTTTTAGGTGGATGTAGAGAAGTTGGGAGGTCAGGAGTTCTATTAGATACAGGTGCAGAAAAAATACTTCTCGACTACGGACTGAAGCTGAGCGATCCAGAGGCCGAGGACGGTATTGGAAGGCCAGAGAAGGTTGGACTTAACCTTGACGGCGTTTTCATCACCCACTGCCATTTGGATCATTCTGGAATGGTTCCGAGGCTTTACAACCGTGGATATCAAGGAAGCACATACGCGACTGCAACTACCTTTGACCTTGCAAAGACGCTTTGGGAGGACTCTATAAAGATAGCAAAGATGGAAGGTAGGGAGCAGGACTTTTTGGAGGACGATTTAAAGAAGCTTGAGAGAAACCAGAGGCGCGTAGCCGTCGGACAGACAGTTCCCGTGGGTAACTCCAACGTTTCTATCTACGATGCAGGACACGTTCCAGGAAGCTCTTCTTTTCTTGTGGACACGGGCGACAAGACGGTTCTTTACACAGGCGATATAAACACGATAGACACAAGGTTGATGAAGGGAACTAACCCTAACTACCCGGACGTTGACGTTCTTGTCATGGAAACTACCTACGCCGATATAAATCATAGTCCCAGGAAAAAACTAGAGAAAGAGTTCGCCGAGAAGGTCAAGGAGAGGCTTGCAAAGGACGGTACCGTAATAGTTCCATCCTTCGCTATAGGGAGAAGTCAGGAGATGCTTCTTGTTCTAAAGGAACACGGAATCGATGCTCCGATTTACCTCGATGGAATGTCCGTTGAGGCGACCAAGAAGATTCTCCGCTATCCAGAGTTTTTGAGATATCCCGATGAACTAAAGGAAGCGTACCACGACGCCAAGACACCTGCAGACGACGATGAGAGGAAAAGAGCCTTGGAAGGACCCAGTGTGATTGTGACTACAGCAGGAATGCTTGGAGGTGGTCCCTTCGCTTACTACATAAAGGAGATATACGACGAGGAGAACTGTTCTATCCTTATGACCGGCTACCAGGTAGAAGGGACTGCAGGAAGAAAGCTCCTGGACACAGGTATATACGAGCCTGAAAAACAAGGCCTGGATGTTCAATGTTACTACGAGCTCTTCGACTTCTCAGCGCATTGTGGAAGAAAGGAGCTTTTCGACTACGTAAAGGCTATAGATCCTGAGAAAGTCGTTGCTATGCACGGAGACGAGGCTGAGAACTTTATTTCTGATCTAAAGGAAAGAGGCTACGACGGAGTCGCTCCTTCAAACGGTGAAGAAGTTCAGATTTGATCCACCGGACGAAAAATATTAATAACTTTAGGATATAATAATTTCTCAGTGGGTTAGTAGCGAGGGTGGTTGTATCCGAGAAGAAGGGATAGTCTTCGAAAATAAAAAAAAGTTCTTTTCATCCTTTAGCCTGAGCCATCCAACTTTCTACCCAAAATCAAAAATAAACAAAAGGGGTGATTTTTCTGAATTCGGAGTACATGAATTCACGTCTTGATAATCTAATAAGGAAATATGACATAGAAATAAAAAACCCTATAGATCTTGAGCCCGGGCCACATGATATTATGGTTCTAAGGGGAATAGAAGAACTTTGTGAAAAGGGTATCTACGATTTTGTTGGTGCAAAGGTACCTTGTTATGAAAATGGTAATGGCAGCAGCTCGAAGAGAATGTTAACAGACATTGATAAGATAGGCATAGATAAAAAGGATAACAGGATTGATTCCTTTCAGTATAAATCGAGATTTAATGAAAGACTGCTCAGGAGAGCTATTGATCAAGCGAGTTTAGGGACTAAGTACATCGACACTTTTAACGGTCCAAATGGGAATTATCCTGATATCAAAGACAAGTTATCAGAATTGAGTAGTAAGGATCTAGACATTTATCATGGCCTCAGATTCGGAAATTTCGATTATGAGAAGTTTAAGGAAAAAGAGGAAGAGGGGAGTGTTTTTGATTACATGGAAAATCTCGAAGTTGAAAAATCTGCTTACATTCCCGATGGGGAATTCAAGGAAATCGTGAAAAAAATAGATAATGAGGAAGTTGATGACCTTGTTTGCTATTTGGAAAGCCAAAACTTCTTGAATTAACTGAGATTTTCATGTCCATAGAAAATAAAGCGACTGTTTTGGATGAGGATTTTAGCCAAACCGGTTTACAACTAAAGGAAGATGTAAGAAACCTTGAAGACCCCGAAGCTCTGCAAGAGGAGTTTCTCTCCAGGGGCTATGATAAGAATACTTGGTTAGAAGTCGTAAAGTACTACAATGATGGAGGAACTCTTCCAGATGCGGATAACACCAAGAGAAAAGTAGATAAAGTAGAGGCCAGGCTACATAAGATTTACCCGGAAAAATACTTTCTTGAGGAGTTTGAAACCGA
>PWIB01000009.1 GCA_003555465.1 Candidatus Aenigmatarchaeota archaeon
CTGACTACAACTGCTAAATACCTTCTTTGGGCCCTCTAACCCTAAAATTTAAATCCTTTGTTCCCCTATTGAAAGGTATGAAGAGGGGTGTGTACGTACTTCTTCTTCTAGCTATGCTTATCTGTACATCTTCAACAGCTCTCGCCGAAGGAGAAACGGAGAACCTTCTTGAGGATGAGTTTTTTGACGAGTGGAAGGGAGATGAGAACAATGAACTCACAGTGTGGTCAAACGAACATGCTGACAGGGAGGATAAAACCGTTCTAAAAGGCAACTACTCAGCAGGAAGAGACGCGGGGCACCACGAGTATTATTACCATCCCACGGTGGATATTGAGAAAGGTGTTGATTATCATATGGAGGTGTGGGTCTATGCAGAGAACGGGACCGAGTCCGTTGAGACCGGAATTCATCTAAGTGAAGAATTCGGAAGCATGGAAAGAATAAACGACAGTGGTAATATGAAGGTAGAGCCCAAAGAAGAATGGATAAATCACACGTGGTCATGGCAGGCTACAGAAGAAAATATAAGCTTCGCCGTAAGGAACCATGGGGATTTTAACGATAGTTACATGTTCATAGGTGCAGCTTGGCTGGGCACGGAGGAACCACCAGAGGACTGGGTTGAAGTTGATGACGAGGAAGACGATGATGACGGAGGGAACGGTGACGACGGAGACGAGGAAGATGAAACTGAAGAGGAGAGGTTGGAGGTAAACAGCGCTAGTCAGGAAGAGTTAGAAGAAATAGTACATATTGGTCCGGCGATAGCAGAGAGTATAGTCGAGGATTGTGACGATTTCTACTCGCTGGCGCAGCTCGTACACGTGCAGGGGCTCGCCGAAGAGACGGTCTCGGATATCATAGAGGAGGGGAAGGCCTACGTTCTGCCGCCTGGTGAAAACTGGGGCCTATCAGAGAATCCATGCTCCGAAGAGGAGGAAGAAGAGGAAGAAGACTGTGAAGAGGTTGTAAGGGAAGTAACAGTAGTCGAGGAAGAAACTGTTTACAAGGAAAAAGAGTTCGAGATGATAGACCACGACGAGAAGGTCGAACAGGGCTCCAACATCTCTTCAGAAGTCCTTTTCAGGAACAATGAAAATTCTTCGGAGAACTACACTGTTTACTCCTACGCCTACGAAGGGAGAAGTCCTGTCACGGAAGGCGGCTGGACTTCAAACGAGAGGACTGTTGAGCTGGAGGAGGGAGACAAAGAGGTTGTAAGGCTTGAGAATACTTTGAGTAAAAACGTCGCCCCGGGCATCTACGACTTCAAGGTCAGGATTTTAGATGAAAAGGATCTCGACTCGGAGATAGAAGTGGTTGAAAGGAATGTTACCTCAGAGGAAGCCAATGTCACGGAAGAAGAGGAGGAAGACAACGAAACAGTGTCCAATGAAACGGAAACTCCTACAGGAGAGGTTTACAGGAGGAGAGGACCTCTTGAAAGTATAATAGACTCTCTTCTATCCATCTTCTAAAGAACCCTTTCGAGTATCTTCCCGTAAACAGGTCTGGTTATCAGAACTCCGCCCAAGACACCAATTATGGTTGTAATTGCGAAGCCCCTCATCATCCCTATACCTACAAAGCCTAGCACGGTCATAGCCATTATAGTAGTGGCTGCTGCCGTGAAAACTATGAAGAAAGCTCTCTTAATCCTTCTTTTGAGAGAATATTTGCTGCCTTCTTCCTCCTTCCTGTTCAAAGTCTCCGAAGTTATAACGATCTGGTCGTCCACGGAAGAACCTATCGCAGCTATTATTCCAGCTATAGCAGGAAGGTCTATTGTCCAGTTAATTATTGAGGCGACACCTAGAATTAAGACAACTTCAGAGAAAGACGTGAATAGTACAGGAGCTATTATCTCCTTCTTTCTGTAGATGAAGAAAACGATAAGTGTAACAACTATAAGCGCTCCGAGGCCTGCTACAAGGGAAGAGCGTATCATCTCCTCACCAAGCCTTGGGCTTATCGAGTCAAGCTGTACTCTTTCCAGCTCGACAGGAAGCTTACCACTGTCAAGTACGGACTGAAGTCTGTTCATTTCTTCAAGGGCAGCTTCTCTCGTCTCTCTACTTCCTGTTACAACAGGTTCGTTTACTACATCACCTATAAGCCCTCTCTGTATACTGAGTTCGGTTACAGGCTCCCCGTCCATAAAAAGGTGCATCATCGAATCCTCGTAACCTTCGGTCATTACAGCAAATCTTTCTGCACCCTCCTGTGAAATTAAAACGCGGAAGTTGAAATCATACAGGCCCGTTTCTCTGTTCTGTGTAACCCTCGCGTCTCTGCCTGATGTGTAAACATATCTTATATCCTCTGAGTCGTATATTCTGCCAGCTATCACAACCGAATCGTTAGTTATATTCCAGGTTTCGAAGGTTATAGGCATATCTGTAACTCCTTCTAGATGCGTCTCTTCCACTACAAGTTCAAAGGTCTCGTTTTCCTGAAGAAGCTGCTCGCCGTAGTAAACTTCTCCGTTTCTCCTCTCTAAAGTATGTGTCTCGCCGCCGACCGTGAAGTCAGCTGTGGTCTGGTTATCGAAACGGACTTCTCTGGGTACGTAGGCTTCGAACTCACCTGTTCTTTCAAGAAGCTCCGTAACTACCTCTCTTCCAACACCTGCAGCCTCGATCTGTATGTAGTCGTTGCCAAGGGTCTCAAACTCCATCTCATCAAGACCGAAGACGTTCAACCTTGTTCTAAGAGCTGTTATGGTTTCATCAAGCAGTTCAGTCTTTTCCGTCTCATTTAGGTCCTCCTCAAACTGTGGCTCTAGAAGAACCCGTGTGCCTCCTACAAGGTCCATTCCAAGGTCGAGGTTTATCCTTCTGACCTCCTCCGTGACCAGACCAAGACCCGTTCCGTCGGCCTCAACTATAACAAGACCCTCGTCGGCGGTCTGGACGTTCATAGTACCAACATAGTCCTCAAACTGCATCAGGTCCTCGGGCCTCTCTATAGGAACCTCGTTTATACTTAGAATTCTGTCGCCCTGGCTTACCCTTCCTTCAAAGGGCGAACCCGTCTCTATATTTGTTATCACGGCCCCACTGGCGAAGACGTTGGAAAACAAAGCAAAGAAGGATATAGCTAAAGCTGCGATAAGGACCCAAACTCTCCATTCGTCCAAGAGACCTAGTAATGTGTCCTTCATCTTTCAACCCACCATCTTATTATCGAAGCGTTTCCGAACCATGTCGATATGAAGTCTATCATTAAAGCTATTATAAGTACTGAAGCCACTTCCCTCAAGGCCTGTGCCGTCGTAACTATGTAGAGTACAACGAGGGCGGAAAGGGTAGTGATCATCATAGCGATATTTGTCTTCATAGCGGAAAAGGTCCTTTCGGAAACCGTTCCCTTCCTCCTCTTCATGACTCTCGTAACAAGAACTACGTCACTGTCAACGGAGTAACCTATGACCAGTAGGAGTCCTGCAAAGGACGCAAGCGTCATAGGAATTTCGAATACTTGCATCAAGGCAAGTACGGCTATCATATCCACGCTTACAGCGTATATTATAGCTATAAAGGGAACGGCGTCACGGAAAACGAAGAAAACGACGACTCCCATGAATATAAAGGCCACTATCAAGGCAAGACGGGACTGCTCCCAGAAACCTTCTGCAAGCCTTGGACTTACGTGGTTAAAGGTATAGTCCTCTACCTCTATCCCGTATTCGTCAAGTAAGTTTAATATCTCATCTTCAGTAGCATCTACATCTGTCCTGACCTCAAGCCTCCGGGCTGTAGGCGATATCGACACACGTACCTGAGAATCAACTCCGGCGTTACGGAAATGTCTTTCTATGTCCCTTACGTTAATTTCAAGGTCTTCAGGGATGTCGGCAGTAAGCTGATTGCCTCCTCGGAGAGTTAAACCTTTGAGGAACCACTCCCCCGCCTCCTTGTTTCCTCTTTCCCTTTGCATATTGAAGTACAGAAAGCTCGACGAAGCTATAAGCAGAACTAAGGAGACTGCGAAAAGCATTCTCTTGTCTGCACCGTCATACCAGTCCTGAAGACCTTTTATCGTGTCCTCGAGCATACTAACCCCTTTTTTACCTCAATCTTATTAAAAACTATGGAACACAGTTTGTATAAGGTTTAACATAAATAAATATAGGTGCGAGGATGTTTCAGGTCCTTCTATTTCTCCTCATCGGAGTGATTATAGGTATACTCACAGGTTTAATACCCGGCTTCCATCCTAACCTTATAGCAACCCTGGCCGTGAGCTACGCCTTCTTCTCGCCTATCAACTCCTCTGTACTCCTCGTCTCAGCAGCGGTAACCAACACCTTCGTCAACTTTATACCTGCGGTCTATCTCGGAGCTCCTTCAGCCTCTACAGCCCTTTCAGTTCTTCCCGGACACAAGCTTCTTCTCGAAGGAAGGGGAAGAGAAGCCATAAGACTGACCGTGGTCGGTGGCCTCGTCTCGGTATTCCTCGCTACGGCTCTGTTCCCTTTTCTATATTTCGGGTTAGAAACTGCTTACGGAACGCTTGAATCCTACATTCCCTTCCTTCTGATAGCAGTAATCATTTATATGGTCTGGAAGGACAGAAGGCTTGACTCGGTGGTTTTCTTCTTCCTTTCAGGGATTTTGGGGTACGTGGTCCTCGAGCACAACTTTGTAGGAACCATGCACGACCTCTTTCCTCTTCTGGCAGGCCTTTTCGGTGTTCCGATGCTGATCCATTCCTACAGAAAGGACCCAGAGATTCCAATGGAGGACAGGTCCATCGAACATATAAGCAGAAGAGAGATCGTGCGCGAAGGAAGTCTCGGATCCCTGGCAGGAATAATGGTTGGTTTACTCCCTGGAATAGGTTCAGCACAGGCGACCTACCTCGTCAGGGAAGCCACAAGCGAGGACAGTGAGAGGGGTTTCATGCTTGCTATAGGTGGTGTCAACACGTCTAACATACTGGTTTCAATATTTGCGGTATATATGATAGGGAGGGGGAGGAGCGGAGTAGCTGTCTCGATACAGAACCTCATGCAGGACATAACCTTCAACGAAGTTGTTGTCCTTGTGCTTACAGGACTCATATCTGCAGGGCTCGCGGCGGCAGCTGCAATACATCTGGCAAAGCACAGCCTACGGCTCTTCAGAAAACTCGACTACAGGAAACTCTGCCTGGCTGTTATAGTCTTCATTTTCTCCGTCTCGTTCGTCCTGACAGGCTTCAAAGGGATGGCTGTAGCTGCAGTGGCTTCCTTTATAGGACTGTCCTGTCTCCTTTCAGGTTCGAGGAGAAGCTACCTGATGGGGTCTATCCTGTTCCCTATAATTCTCTTCTTTCTGTAGTGCCTAAAAGGATGTAGTGCCTAAAATTTCTCCAGAAAAGCTCCAAGCTTTCGGTTGATATCCTCCTTCCGAGAAAGGCATACAAAGGAAACGGTTAGGGCTATAACCATGCTTGCGGCTAAATCTAAGGGTACGTGGACCTGGAAGTAAATCCTTGTATAGGCTACGACTGCTCCGTAAAACAAAAGGAGGGTTTTACCCTTCCATGAGCGGAAAAATAAAA
>PWIB01000011.1 GCA_003555465.1 Candidatus Aenigmatarchaeota archaeon
AGATCAAGTGAGGTTATTGTAGACAAAGAAAGAGTAGGAGTGGTCGGTGAAGTACATCCACAGGTTCTCGAGAACTGGAGAATAGAAAAGCCTGTGGTTGCGTTCGAGTTGGATCTAGAAGGTCTTATGAACTGAGTAGCTTAACTTCTGAAGAAACTGGATATCCTTGAAAGAAGTCCTCGGCTTCCGTGGTCAAGGTCTAGTTCTTCCGCAACTACCTCTGAAGCTATTCTCTTGAACTCCTTGCTAGCTGGTGAATGCGGGTCGTGATGAACTACGGGTTTTTTCATCGCAACTGCTTCGGGTACCTTTTCATCGTACGGGACCTTTCCCAATACAGGTAAACCGTCAAGCATATCGCTTACCTCTCTCTCGTTGAGCTCCTGCTTTGAGCCCGTATGTGAGTTTATTACAGCGCCTATGACATCAACACCGAAGTCCTCGGCAAGGTTCTTCGTCTTCAAGGCATCGGTGAGAGAAGGCATATTTGGATGTGTCACAAGCAGAAGTTCATCCGAAGCTTCGAGTGTGGATACGGTCTCCTGTCCGAGACCTGCAGCAGTATCAAGCAGTACCATTTCAGTTTCGCCCATGAGCTCCTCGATAGCAAGGGGCAGATGTCTCGAATCCGTTCCCTCCATATCGTCGATGCCTATTCCTGAAGGAACGACCTTTATTCCTGAAGGATGGACGTACATCGCCTCGGGCATCATAGCATCATCCTTGAGAACGTCGTGAAGGGTCACCGGATAAAGCGGAATCCCTAGGTGCATTGATAGGTTGGGTGTTGTAAGGTTTCCATCGACCAGGGTCACGTTCTTTTCAGCTTCGGTCAGAATAGCACCAAGGTTGGATACAAGCGTTGTCTTACCTACACCGCCTTTACCTGAAGCTACTGACAAAACCCTAGTCATTGTCCCACACACCCTTAATTTACATACCTACAAATTTAAAGCTTTCCGTTCGGACGGACGCGGTGGGATTTGAACCCACGACCCCTGGCTTAGAAGGCCAGTGCTCTGTCCAGGCTGAGCTACGCGCCCATGGGTCTAAAATTGAAAAGGGCAACTTATATCCTTTACCTTCCTGTATTATCGGTAAAGTTTTATAAAGGACCCGTACAATAGATGTGGATGATAGTATGCGAAAGGACAGGAAACTCGGTAAGGAAGAGGTTCTTTGCCTCTCCTCAGGAATGGCTCTGCTGCTGCTAGTTCTACTGGTTTGAAGAAAACAGCGACGAGCTTCTCTCTTTATTCTTTTTAATTTTAAGCTACAACTGTAAAGAGTTGGTATAATGGACGTTGAAAGGTTGAAGAAAATTGAAGAAAAGTGGCAGAGGAAGTGGGAGGAGGAGAAGGTATTTGAGGCCGAAGAAGAAAGCTCCAAAGATAACCTTTACGCTCTCGACATGTATCCATATCCTTCTGGGTCTATGCATATGGGACATGTCAGGAACTACGCACTGGGTGATGCAAACGCACGGTTCAGGAGAATGCAGGGCTACAACGTCTTATACCCTATAGGATTCGACTCCTTTGGGCTTCCTGCTGAAAACGCAGCTATAGAAAGAGGCAAAAACCCAAGAGACTGGACTGAATCGAATATAAAAAGTATAAAGAAGCAGATGAAGAGGTTGGGCTACTCCTTCGACTGGTCTAGAGAGATTGCTTCACACAGAGAGAGCTACTACAGGTGGGACCAATGGATCTTTCTCCAGCTCTACAAAGAGGGTCTTGTCTACAAGGACACGGAGGAGGTGAACTGGTGCCCAGGCTGTAAGACAGTTCTGGCAAACGAGCAGGTAGTAAACAACAGATGTGAGAGGTGCGAGGAAGAAATAGAAAAGAAGGAAAAGGAACAGTGGTTCTTCAGGATAACGGAATACGGCGACGAACTTCTTGAAGGTTTAGATGATATAGACTGGCCGAAGAAGGTCAAAAAAATGCAGGAGGACTGGATAGGGAGAAGCGAAGGAGTAGAAATAACCTTCGACATTGCTGGTAGAGACGATTCGCTGGAGGTATTTACTACGAGGCCTGATACCCTGTTTGGATGCACGTTTATGGCTCTGGCACCCGAGCATCCGTTATCCGAGAAGCTAGCCGAGGAGGACGAAGAGATTGCTGAGTTCGTAGAGGAGATAAAAAAGCTCGACGAAAGGGAGCGAAAAGGGAAGAGGGGTGTCGATACAGGCATCAAGGCAGTTAACCCTGTAAACGGCGAAGAAATTCCTGTATACATAGCAGAGTTTGTACTGATGGAATACGGCACCGGTGCGATAATGGCAGTGCCCGCTCATGACCAGAGGGACTACGAGTTCGCCGAGGAAAATGATATAGAAATAGTCAAGGTAATCGAGCCCGAGGACGGTCTGGATGAGCTGGAAGAAGCATATACAGAAGAAGGTATTTTGGTGAACTCGGGTCAGTTCAACGGCCTTGAAAACGACGAAGGCAAGGAAAAAATAACTCAATACCTCAAGGAAAGGAACAAGGCAGAGAAAACAGTAAACTACAAGCTTAAGGACTGGAACGTTTCCAGGCAGAGGTACTGGGGCTGCCCGATACCTGTAGTATACTGTGAAAAATGTGGTGAAGTTCCTGTTCCTGAGGAGGATCTCCCTGTGAAGCTACCGGAGGAAGACGTTGATATAGATGTAGAAGGAAGTCCACTGGAACATGTAGACGAGTTCGTAGAAACCGAGTGTCCAAAATGCGGTCGCGAAGCCAGGAGGGAAACCGATACTTTCGACACCTTCGTAGACTCTGCTTGGTACTTCCTCAGGTTCTGTTCACCTGAATACGAAAAAGGACCTTTCGACACAGAAAAAGTTCACTCATGGATGCCCGTCGATCAGTACACCGGCGGGATAGAACATGCGGTTCTGCATCTACTTTATGCGAGGTTCTTCACCAAGGCCCTGGCAGATATAGGCCTCCTCGACTTCAGAGAGCCCTTCAAAAAACTGCTTAACCAGGGGATGGTTCTTTTGGACGGAGAAAAGATGTCCAAATCAAAGGGAAATGTTGTTCGTCCAGATGAAATAATAGAAGAATACGGAGCAGACGTAGGAAGGTTCTTTCTGCTCTCCAGAAGCTCACCTGAAAAAGAAATGAACTGGACCTCAGAAGGCGTTGAATCAGCGCACAAAACACTTAGAAGGTTCTACAGTTTATATGAATCTTGCTCTGAAACCGAAGACAGTCAGGGGGAGGTCGAAGAGATCGAAGACAGGTACTACTTATCGGCGCTCCACAGGTCGGTGAAGGAGATGACAGAAAGGATGGAAAATATGGAATACAGCTATGCAGCGGACGTGCTAGAAGGCCTCGTTTCAAAGGGCTCGAAGTATCTGAAAGAAGATAAGGAAGCAAAATATCAGGTTTTAAGCGAATATGTCGAAAAGCTCGTACGTATGTTTGCTCCCTTTACACCGCATATCTGCGAGGAGCTCTGGGATGAAATGGGAAAGGAGGGCTTTGTTTCTACGGCGGACTGGCCCGAAGTGGATGAAGAAAAGATAGATGAGGAGGCAGAGGCTGCTGTTGAGCTTCTCGATAGAACTGTAAAGGACGTAGAAGAAATAAAGGAGATAACCGGGATAGAGAAGCCGGAGAAAGTGAAAATAATAGTCGCGGCTCCCTGGAAGTACAGGCTTTACAGAAAGGTTGTAGAAGGCGAGGAGCTCTCGGATATTATGGAGGAAAGAGATATAAGAGAAAAAGGGGACAAGGCTGCAAGCTACTTCCAGGAGCTGAACGGCAAGCACGAACTCGAGAGGTTAAGGCTGGACAGTGAAAGCGAAGAGGAGGTGCTGAAAGAGATGAGGAGGAAGGTGGAGGAGGCTGTAGAGGCTGAGGTCGCATTTGAAAGAGAAGATGAAAGCAGCGAAGAAAAAGCAAGCAAGGCAAGGCCAGAGAAGCCTGCGATAGTTCTGAAGGATTAAAACAAGCTTTTATAAGTTGTGACTGATTATCTTTGTGTGGTAAAATGGAAGAAGGTGACGTTGTCGTTATAGACTACATAGGCAGAATAAAGGAGTCCGAGGAGCTTTTCGATACAACGAAAAGGGAAGTAGCCGAAGAGGAAAACGCAGTCAACGAAAGGGCTAAATACGAGCCCGTCAAGATCGTGGTAGGCGCTGAGATGGTTGTAGAAGGCCTTGACGAAAAGCTCAAGGAGCTGGAAGTCGGCGACGAAAGGGAAATAGAGGTTCCACCTGAGAAAGCGTTCGGACAGAGAGAAGGTGACCTCATAAAGACGTTCTCCGAAAACAAGTTCAAGGACCAGGAGATGAATCCATACCCTGGGATGCGCGTCACCGTAGACGAAAAGGTCGGAAGGGTTTTATCAGTAAACTCCGGTCGTGTAAGGGTCGACATGAACCATCCTCTTTCAGGTAGAACACTCAAATATGACCTCGAAATAAAAGAGAAGATAGAGGACGTGGAAGAAAAGGTAAAGGCCGTTGGAAGCTACTACCTCGGCGAAGAGCCTGAAGTTGAGATGGAAGAAGGCAAGGCAACTATAGAGGTTCCTGAAGAAGCGAACGACGAGATACTCGAGAGGTTGAAGGAAATCACAGAGGAGTTCCTTGAAGTGGAGGAAATAAGTTTCAATGAGGTCGAAAAGGATGGAAATGAAGGAGAAGCTGAAAAATCTCAGTAAAAGGGATAAGGCAGTAGTAGCTTTCTGGATAGTTTTATTTTTAGTCCTGATTTTTCACTCTTTGAGGGTTCCGACCACAGAGCTTGAGGAGCAGTGTGCAGAGTTTACGAGGAAAAACGGATGCTACATGGAAGAGGATGAGATAGTTGAAACGGAGTCGGGGCAGAGGCTTTACGAGCTCGTTGAGGGGACAGCCTACGACAATCCGAAGGAAGCCTGCGGCTGTGTGACATACAATATCACAGACCTCTGAAACCGTTTCTTATACAAAAACTTTAAATACCTTTAAGTTCCTTATTCTGTGTATGAAGCCAGTCAGAGCCTCCAAAGTATAAAAGGGGCTCTCTCAGGCTTTATTTGACTCATTTGACATCAAACGTATCATTTTTAGCTCAAACGTTGTTTTAAAAGGAAATTATGTGGAGGTGACATACATGGAAGAAGCAAAGGAAATTGAACCGCAGGCTGAGGACATGTCTCAACCCGAGCCAGAACTCGATCACGAGGCCGACGAAGACCTCAAGGAGATTCTCGAATCCAGGAAAGCAGAGATCAAGGTAGCAGGCGTAGGAGGTGCCGGAGGAAATACGATTTCAAGGATGACACAGGTAGGAATTGTAGGTGCTGAATCCATAGCTGTAAACACTGACGCACAGGACCTTCTTTACACCGACGCAGACGAAAAGCTTCTTATTGGAAGAGAGATCACACAGGGACTAGGAGCCGGTGCAGAGCCGGAGATAGGTGAAGAAGCAGCCGAAGAGTCCAAGCAAGACATAAAGGAGAAGCTCGAAGGTAGCGACATGGTTTTCGTTACCTGTGGTCTTGGTGGTGGTACAGGAACAGGAGCTGCTCCGATAGTCGCAGAGACCGCACAGAAACTGGGTGCTCTTACAGTAGGAATTGTAACTCTCCCCTTCACAATGGAAGGTAAGCAGAGGCGCTCCAATGCGAGAAGAGGTCTCGAAAGGCTTGAAAATGCAGTGGACACGCTAATTGTGATCCCGAACGACAAGCTTCTGGAAATCGTTCCGGACGTTTCAGTGACCACTGCCTTCAAGGTAGCGGATGAGATACTAGTGAACGCTGTCAAGGGTATAGCTGAGCTTGTAACCAAGCCCGGTCTTGTGAACCTTGACTTCGCTGACATCAAGGCAGTTATGAAGAGCGGTGGACTTGCGATGATAGGAATGGGAGAGTCCGACACAGAGAACAGATCACTCGAAGCTGTCGAGAAAGCACTGACCAATCCTCTACTGGACGTAGACATCGAAGGAGCTGACGGCGCACTGATCAACGTCACAGGAGGACCTGACAGCACAATCAGTGAAGCTCAGGAGATTGTTGAAGCAGTTTCAAACAAGCTCTCCGACGAGGCGAAGGTCATCTGGGGCTCACAGATCGTAGAGGAACTAGGAGAGTCCATAAGGACGATGCTTATCGTGACAGGCGTCAAGTCCTCGCAGATCTACGGACCAAGGAAGAAGTACAGTGAAGAGAAGCAGAGAGAAATTGAGGAGATCCTAGGCATCGAGTTCGTTGAGTAGTCCTTCCGGTTGTGGGGTACTGGAGGACAAAACCCTCTTCCTATCTATTTTTATTTATCCTTTATTTTCCCTGAAGTAATAGACAATTTTTTAAAGGTTCGGTTATATTAAGAATTGGACGTAGAGTGATAAGATGTCAATAAAGTCTTTCCTGAAAAGCTGTAGCAGGGTACTGAAGGTCGCGACGAAGCCCTCTAGTGAAGAGTTTTGGCAGACTGCGAAGGTAACAGCCATAGGAATACTTTTGATAGGAGCCATAGGGTTCAGCATCTTTTTGCTGTTCCAGGTTCCAGGATTTCTAATGGGGTGAAACTATGACTTTAATAACATTAAAGACGACGATAGGACGTGAATCTACGGTAATGAATGATATAAGGGAGAGGGTGAAGTCCGAAGGCTACGACATAAAGGCTATGGTCCATCCAGGAGAACTCGACGGTTATGTTATAATCGAGGGTGGAGAAGGCGATATAAGAAAGATTATAAGGAATACAAGACACGCTAAGGGCGTGATCTCCGACGACGTCGAAATGGGAGAGATAGACCAGTTCCTTGAGTCCGACGAGATAGAGATAGAAGTTGAAAGAGGCGACATAGTAGAAGTTGTTGGGGGTCCATTTAAAGGTGAGAAAGGTAAAGTAACAAGGGTTGATGAAGCAAACTCCGAAGTTACACTCGAGCTACTCGAGGCTACGGTCCCGATACCTGTTACAGTCGGGGTAGGTTCAGTAAAGATACAGGAAAGCAATGAGTGATGATATTATGGCTGAAATAAACGCACTTGTCGAAGCCGGAAGCGTTTCCGCAGGACCACCTTTAGGTCCACAGTTAGGTCCTTTAGGAGTAGATATAGGGCAGGTGGTCTCTGAGATAAACGAAAAGACGAAGGACTTCGAAGGTATGGAAATACCTGTAACTGTAAAGGTCGACGAAGATACAAACGAGTTTGAGATAGAAGTAGGCACACCTCCTACTGCAGCGATGATAAAGGAGGAGGTAGAGCTGGAAGCACTTTCCTCACATCCGAAGGACGAAAAGGTAGCGGATATGTTTATAGAGCAATGTATAAAGATAGCAAAATCAAAGCTCCCGGACCTAAACTGTTCGGAGCTTAAATCTGCTGTAAAGCAGGTAGTTGGAACATGTGTCTCTGCAGGTGTAATGGTGGAGGACAAGGACCCGAAGAAGGTTCTTGAGGAGATAGACGAAGGTAAGTACGATGAGGAGATAGAAAACGAGAAAACAGAGCTCACAGAGGAAGAAAAGGAAGAGATCAGGAAGAAGAGGGAAGAGCTACAGGAAAAGATGGAGGAGAGAGAAGAAGAATACAGGGAAAAGGCAGAAGAGATACTCAAACAGATCGAACAGGAGGAAAAGGAAGAAGAGGAAGAGTTCAGCAGGGACGAGAAGGTCAGCAGGCTGGAGGCAGAGGAAATACCGTACGAGATAATAGTCGAGTATCTGCCCGAAGAAGAGGAGGAGGAAGAAGGCGAGGAAGAGGCTTAGATTTAAATAGTTTAATCAGTATTGGAATTTCATCCGTTCACTACCGTCGATTCTGACGGTAGGAGGTGGAATCATGGACACAGAAGACGTAATCGAGAAAATAGAAGGTCTAAAGGAAGATAGCGACGAGAGAAACTTCCTGCAGACAGTAGACCTTATAATAAACCTCTACGATATAGACCTTTCTGACCCGGAGAACAGGTTTTCTACAGATATAATACTTCCACATGGAAGAGGCAAAGACATTCAGGTATGTGTGATAGCTGACTCGAAGATAACAGAGGCGAAGAAGCTCGACGTAAATCTTATCACAAAGGACGATCTCGAAGACCTTGAAGGCAACATGGCCGAGGCGAAGAAGATAGCAGAGGATAACGATACATTCCTCGGTGAGGCTCCTCTCATGCCAAAGATAGGTGAGATCATGGGCCCTGTCCTGGGTCCAAGGGGAAAGATGCCTTCACCCTTCAAACCTGGAGATGATCTAGAAGAGATTTTGAAGAAGAGGAAGAACTCGCTGAACGTGAAGGTTGGCGAGGACAGGACACTGCACTTCCCTGTAGCCACAGAGGAGATGCCAGCAGACAAGATAGAGGAAAACGTCCGAGCTGTGATCAATGAGTTCGAGTCTAACCTTCCAAAGGGTCCAAAACAGATAGGCTCGGCTTACCTCAAACTAACTATGTCGAGTCCTGTGAGGTTGATATAATGATAAGGGAATGGAAGAAGAAGGACGTCAAGGAAATGAAGGAAATGCTCAATGAGAATCCTGTGGTCGGGATTACAAGCATGTACAAGATTCCTGCACCACAGCTCCAGGATATAAGAAAGGATCTTCATGGCAAAGCGAAAATAAGGATGTCGAGGAAGACCTTGATGAAGAGGGCTCTGGAGGAGTCGGACAGAGAGGACATAGAGGACCTTAAGGATCACCTAGAAGGTGAGTCCGCCTTTGTGTTCACAGAGATGAATCCGTTCAAGCTTTACTCATACCTCCAGGAGAACAAAAGCTCTGCTCCTGCAAAGTCCGGTGATATAGCTCCTAACGATATCGTAGTAAACGAAGGTGGAACAGGAATAGATCCTGGTCCAGCAATAGGAAAGCTTCAGAACGCAGGTTTGAAGACCTCTATAGACGAGGGCGAGATAAAGATAGTCGAGGAAAGTACAGTTGCAGAAAAGGGCGAGGAGATAAGCCACGAAGTCGCCGAAGCTCTGAAGATGCTTGATATGGAACCAATGGAGATAGGTCTAAGTCTGAACGCCGTGTGGGAAGGTGGAAGTATATTCATGCCCGAGGACCTTGATATAGATATTGAAGAACACAAGGAGAAGATACAGGCTGCCTACCAGAGAGCAATGAACCTCTCTATAAACGCTGGCTATGTAACCAAAGAAAATATCAAGATGCTTGTATCCAAGGCCTGGAGCGAAGCCAGGTCAGTTTCGCTTGAAAGCGGGTATCCTACCAAAGAAAATATAGGAGACATGTTAAGAATGACTCAATCAAAAACAAAATCATTAAAATCAAAGGTAGAGGAGGTGTCTTAAGATGGAGTACGTACAGTCTGCAATGCTCCTTCACTCAGCAGGAAAGGAGATAACAGAGGAAAGCGTGACAGATGTGCTTGAAGCAGCAGGCGTAGAAGTAGACGAAGCAAGAGTAAAGTCGTTGGTCGCGGCCCTTGAAGACGTCGACATAGAAGAAGCTATTGAGAGCGCAGCAATGCCCGCAGGAGGCGGAGCAGCACCAGCACCGGAGACTTCCGAGGAAGAGGAAGTAGAAGAGGAAGAAGGTGAAGAGGAGCCCGAAGACGAAGGAAGTCAAGAAGAAGCTGAAGAAGGACTAGGAAGTCTGTTCGAGGAGTAAAAACCAGAACGTTTATTTTCTCTTATTTGTAATTATAGTTGGTTGCTATGGGAGAAATCGAGGAATTAAAGGCGCAGATACTTGAAGAAGCGTCCGGCAGTCCTGGAAAGTTCTTTCCTGTAGAAAGGATGGAGAAAAGAGGTTTCAAAAGAAGTAGATGTAGCAACTGTGGTAAGTATTTCTGGTCCGTGGATTCGGAAAGAGAGGTCTGTGGAGAAGCTGAATGCTCCGGTGGCTATACCTTTATAGACAACTCGCCGACAGACAAGGTTTTAGACCAGACGACTGCATGGACCGAATTCAAGGACTTCATGGAGGAAAGAGGTTATACCGGGATAGGAAGGTACCCCGTCTTAGCAAGGTGGAGGGACGATACCGAGTTCGTAAGAGCTTCTATATACGACTTTCAGCCCTACGTAGTTTCCGGTCAGGTAGATCCTCCTGCTAACCCTCTTGTGGTTCCACAGTTCTGTCTGAGGTTCAACGATATAGACAACGTTGGTATCACGGGGAGCCATTACACAGGATTCATAATGACAGGACAGCATGCTTTCGTTCCTGAAGAGGAATACGATCAGGGAGGTTACTTCGAAGATATGCTTGACTGGCTGGTCGAAGGTCTTGGCATAGACCCTGAGAAGGTTGTTCTACATGAAGATGCATGGGCAGGCGGCGGTAACCTTGGCGGTTGCATGGAGTTCTTTGTCGACGGCATGGAACTTTTGAACCAGGTGTATATGACATACGAGGTAGACTCCTCCGAACAGGGCTACTCGGAGATAGAAACCAAGGTACTCGACATGGGAATGGGGCATGAAAGGATTGCGTGGATAAGCAACGGAACTGAGACCTCATACGAGGCAAACATGCCCGAAGTTGTTGAGAAGCTCCGCAGGGAAACGGGCGTCGAACCTAATCAGGTTATACGAAAGAAGTTTCTTCCGTATTCAGGCCTGCTTAACGCGGACGAAGTAGAGGATATAGAGGATAAATGGAGAGAGATAAGTGAGGAGATAGGTGTAGAAAAGAAGGAGCTCAAGGAAGAGATAAGGACCTCTGCGGACATTTATTCTATAGCTGACCACACAAGGACGCTACTCGTGGCTTTCGTGGACGGAGCCCTGCCTTCCAATACAGGTGAAAAGCATTCGCTCCGCGTAATCGCAAGGCGCGCCCTCGATATAGTAGATAGAAGAAGCTGGGATGTTGATCTCAAGGAGGTTATGGATTGGCACGCCGAAGAGATGGACGAGCTCTTCCCCGAGCTGAAGGAAAACATCGACCAGGCCAAAAGGATAATGAAACACGAAGAAAGAAAGTACAGGGAAGCAAGGGCAAAGGCAGAGAAGATAATACAGGGCCTCGAAGAAGATGTAGTGAGCGGTGAAAAGCTTGTGGAGCTGTACGATACATACGGTATCTCCCCCGAGCTGTTGGAAAGGTTCGGCGTTGAAGTGGAAAAGCCCAAGGACTTTTATTCAAAGATATCTGAAAGGCACGAGGAAGAGGATGGAGGAAAAGAAGAGGAAAAAGTATTGGATTTCAGCGACGTCAAAAAAACAGAGGAGCTTTACCTCAAGGACGAGAAAAAGGTAGAATTTACTGCTGAGGTTCTGAAGATAACAGAAACCGAAGGAGAAAAATACGTGGTTCTGGACAGGACCTGTTTTTACCCTACACAGGGAGGACAGATGAACGACCTTGGGCATATAAACGGCTGTGAGGTCTTAGATACCATCAATGAAGATGGTATAATCCTTCATAGAATGGATAGGATAGATTTCAGCGAGGGTGAAAAGGTAAGGGGACAAATAGACTGGGACAGGAGAAAACAGTTGATGCAGCACCATACCGCTACACATATAATAAACGGTGCAGCCGCGCAGGTCCTTGGAAACCATGTAACACAGGCAGGCGCAAAGAAGACCGAGGAAAAAGCGAGGCTGGATATCACACACTACGAAAACCTTACCTCTGAGGAGATAGAGGAGATAGAGGAAACAGCAAGGAACTGGATAAAGGAGGACTACAACGTAAGTAAGAAAGTTATGAAGAAGTCAGAAGCCGAGAAGCTCTATGGATTCAAGATATACCAGGGCGGTGTCCCACCAGGAAACGAACTGAGGATAGTAAATATAGGTAAAGATCTTGATGTGGAGGCATGTGCAGGCACCCACGTCGACAGAACCTCGGAAGTAGAGGAAATTGTGCTTGTAAAAAGCACGAAGGTCCAGGACGGTGTAATACGCCTTGAGTTCAAATCAGGCGAGGCTGCACAGAGGCACAAGAAGGAAAGAGAGAAAACCATGAAGAGGCTTTCTGATCTTATAGACTTGGATGGCTACACCCTCAAAGAAGTATCTGAAATATTCGACGTTTCCGTAGGAGACGTTGTAGAAGTTGTAGAAAGGTTCGCGAGGGAATGGGAAGAGAGGAAGGAAAGGATAGAAGAGCTCAAGAATTTTCTGGGTGAGGAAGAGCCTGTATACGAAAAAAGGCCCAGAGACCCCGAGGAGCTTTTCAGACAATGGAAGAAGGAAGAGAAGGATATAAACAGTTTAGAAGGTCAGATAACAGAAGAGGTAGTCCAAGAATCTATCAGCTCAGACCAGGAGATTTTCAGAAAGGAAGTTCCTGTTGAGAACATAGGGAATCTCATCCAAGCTGTGAAGAAGTTTACGGAAAGAGAGGAAAGCAAGGCAGTAGTTTTGAAGGGACTCAATTCCGTGATTGCTTCAAAGGGAAGTAAATCAGACTGTGACATAAAAAAGGAAGTTGAAAAGGAAGCCAAGGTAGTGAAGGAAGAAAACGGCATAGTGAAGGGATTCAACCTGAAGTAGTTAATCATACCGTACTACTATGTAGTCTCCATGCTCCAAACTGTAGCTCCTATACTGATTTATAGGCCGAACCGGCTCCTCCATTCCCTCAATCATCCTACCCCTCGAAACACTTACCTCGTTGCTGTAGGTTGTATTGCACATATTGTTGTTTTCGTACTCCAACAGTTCTGTGCTTGAGAAAGTTATATTCATGACATCAAAAACCTGTCCAAGTGTTACTCCAGCCTCCGTGGGGAAGGCCAAAGAACCGTCTTCAGATACTGTTACTGTGCCTCCACCAACTTCACCCTCTGAAGCAGGTATTTCTCTCTGTTCGCCACAAGTATGAACTTCCAAAAATGCCTCTCCTATAGGCCCTGCTCCATCACCTGCTTCGGGGAATGCGGCGGATATAGCGTAAACTATAGCTGAGCCTCCGAAAATCAATACTATGAAAATCGTTGCTATCTGTTGTTTAGTTACGTCTATCTTCATGTCAGACCCTTTGATAGCCCCGCCAGGATTCGAACCTGGGCCATGAGGTCCAGAACCTCACATCCTTAGCCAATCTTTGACCGCTAGACTACGGGGCTCCACTTACCCGTGCTATACTTAATTGAACTCACTTTTATAAACTTGAAGGCAAAAGTTCTTCTTGTCTCAAGGAGGTGTTATTATGCCGGTAATAGGTGTCAATATGAGGAGCATAGACTCGAAGAGAGAAGAAGACGTAGGTGGTAATCTCAAGGTCAACAATACACCCAAGATCAGAGGTGTAAAGATTAAGGAAGTGGGTAACATCAACAAAGAAGCACTTTCGATAGACTTTGAGTACACCTGCAAGTACACGAAGGAGGACAGTGATGAGTCTGTTGCAGAGATAAATATAGGGGGAGAAGTGCTTTTCATGACCGATGACCCCAAGGGTGTAGTAGAAAACTGGGAGGAAAACAATGACCTGCCTGAGGAAATAGTCATACCAACAATCAACAGTGTCATGAGGAAGTCTCTCACGAAAGCAATAGACATATCAGAATCGCTTCAAGTGCCGCCACCGATAAGGTTCCCAAAGGCAAAGAAGAAGTCTGATAGTGCTCGATACATAGGATAAACTCCTTAAAATCTTTTATTTTTAATTTAAATTTATTAAATCATTTTTTAGGTCATATAATTCTTTTAGATGTATTTTTAGATCTAATAAAGCTATTAAAATGCCGTGAGTATTACCGTTAACTCTCACATTTTCGTGAGTTTTCTAAAAATGTACTAAAAAATATATTTTATTAAATATGTTTTTAGAAATATAATTCATAAAAAATATAATAAAATAAATACTATAACAAATATATAAAAAGAAAATTATATAGTAAAAAATACTTTGAATCACTTGTTTTTTAGTGCAGTCTTAAAGATACTCTTCCACTCCTTTGCCAGCTTCTCTAAATGCGAAGAAAAGGAGTTAGAGGGCTTAAGAACCATAAACCATCCCCTACCGGGATCAGACTCAACTGCCTCCCTCTCCCTCTGAAGGATCCCAAATTTGACCAGTTTAGGTATCACTACGTTATAGGCAGTGGAGGAAGGTATGCCCTCTTTTTCAAGAAAGTCTGAAAGCATGTCCTTATCAACTCCTTCGGGATTAGAGAGAACGTAATCGACAAGCTTCGAGGCATATTCGTTGCTCCTTTCCTGGTATTCCTCTGGGAAAATATGGTTTATCACGTCCTCCAAATCCCACCTTATATCCCCATCTATAGAGGGCCAATCATCACTTTGAACGGAGGGGAAAAACAGGCTTTCTTTGCTCTTCAGTGTTTCTCCTTTAACCGGAACAGGTTTATCGTTCCCCTTGGAAATTTTACCACCGTATTTGTAGTTTTGTGTTTCACAACGTTTCGTTATAATTATGGACCTTGACCTAAATAAAAGTTTACAACATATCGTTATTGAACAAGAAAATATCGATTGAGTCCCCATGGGAACCAAGTAAAATATACCCTAAAACCGGAACCCTTGTAATCTGGTTTATCAAATCGTTGTGTAACAGAAATTACTCCTCTTCAGATTCTTCGTCCTCTTCTTCTTCAGATTCCTCATCTGTCTCCTCGATCTTTCTCTCAAACTTTCGGACAAGCCCCTCAAGATCGTGGGCTATTTCTTCGCCGTCGTCTGTAAGCTCGATGAGCTTTACCCTTCCTTCCTTGCTGAACTCCACTAACTCTAGCTCTTCAAACTTATCAAGAACCTTGATAGTATGCGAATAAGTGCAGTCAACTCCTTTGCTCACTTCCGTCGCATAGTTGGGATTATCGCCCTTCTTAAGGAAAACGAGCATCTCGGCTGGCTTCTCCTGTAGAAATAACTCCTTAAAAATTTCCTTCCCCGGCACTTATCACACCTGGGTATAAATTTACCCGGAGTATTTAAATATTTAATTTTATGTTTTTAAAAAGATATTTTAAATAATATACTTTGTTTAAGGTATTATGATAAACATAATATACAAAACATATTTTACTAAATATTTATTATTAAATATAAATTGAAAAACATATTTTTTACTACTGAAAAATTTTCTCCAATGTGAGAGTTACTGAGATAAACACCAGGCCGATTATTATGGAAATTCCAAACCTTGCGAGGCCACTTTCGGGAGTAAGTATTACTCTACTTGCCTCGGAGGCAACAAGGGTAAAGCCCAAAAAGAAAGCTGTGTAAGTAGAATGCCTCAGGATGCTTGACCTGTCGGGGAAGGCTATGACCGACTTCCCCACCATCGAGACGAGGAAAGCAACAAAGAACAGGTATACGGAGCCCTGAAGGAATGCTGCACTGGACTCTATTATATCAGCCGTTGGTTCCACCTGAAGAGAATTGTACCCGCTGTTGATCGCTATAGCTGCTATAGCCAAGGAAACGACATAGAAGAAAAATGTGACCCTCCTGGCCGTAAAGGACGTCTGTAGCTCATTGTATACGCTCTCAAGATGCTCCTCCAGATGGAAGCCTCTTATCAGAAGGTAAACACCTAAAATACCCAGTGTTATCCTCCATCCCCTCACCCCTAGAAGGGAATAAAATATCAAAAATATAGCAGGGATTCCAAAGAATATCTTACCCATTTTAGGATCGGAGAGGACTTCTTTAAAGAACTCATTCACCTGGTAGTACATGCCCTCTAACCTCTCGCTCTGTTTCATGATAACTCTCTTAACGGAAACTATCTCTGCGTGGTTCTGTACAATAGGAAGTATCTGCTCGTCCTCGGTTCCATCGACCACAAGGATTACTCTCTCACAGCCTGTTTCCTCTAAAACCTCTTTAAGCTGCTCGTTAAGGATCTCATCGCTCTCCACGCCCACATGACTGTTTCCGGTTATAGTGGCAATCTCTGAGTTATCCTTCTCCTCATGGATCTTAACAGCCTGAAGTATTGTGTTTGTGTCCGAATCCTCGGGGTCGGAAAGGCCTAGAGCCTGTGCTAGCTCGAGGTTTTGGTCCTTGCCTATAACCGGCCCTTCGAATTCTGTCTTCCTGCCGACGTCGTCGTCCCTGTCCACAGCAAGGACAAGAAGATCTTCAGACATATGTAATACTGGTAAAGATAAAAATAAAAGAGTAACGTGTCTGGATAAATTTTAAATACATGCAGATCGCTTTTGCCTGTGGGTGTTAAAATGGGTGAACTACCATTAGCTCCTGTTGACAGGATCATAAGAAGCCAAGGAGCGAAAAGAGTTTCTGAAGAAGCCACAGAAGAATTTGCAGAGGTTATCGAGGAAATTGCAGGCGATCTAGCAGCAGAGGCCGCAGCCTTAGCAGAGCATGCTGACAGGAAAACAGTGAAGGCCGAGGACGTCAGGCTCGCCAGCAGAAAAGGCTTCTAACTCCTTTTTTATTTTTGAGTGGTTCTATGGATGAGAAGGTAAAGGAACTAGCCGAGAAGATAGCCGAAGAGAAGGGAACGGATGTAGACGAAGTCATAGAGAAAATCGAAGACAAAGAAGAGGAGTACAGCGGACTTATTTCTAAGGAAGGCGCGGCACATATAGTCGCAAAGGAGGAGGGCCTAGAGCTTATGGAGGAGGAAGAAGGCAGCGAACTGAAGATAGAGAACATAGTTTCAGGGATGAACAGCGCAACCGTGACAGGAAAGGTCGAAAGGATATTCGGTCCAAGGACCTTTGAGACCGACGACGGTGAGGGTAAAGTAGCTAACTTGATATTAAGGGATAAAACAGGGACAGTTAGGTTCTCGCTGTGGAACGAAGAGGCCGAGGAGCTTATCGAAGAGGAAAAGATAGAGGTAGGAGACACGATAAAGATACAGAACGGATATGTAACCGAAGACAACAGGGACGAACCCGAACTGAGACTGGGGAGGTCCGGCCAAGTAAAGGAGGCAGACCAAGAGTTGGAAGTGGAAATACAGACCGGATCGGACGGTGGAGGCGAAAGCCAGGGAAGAGTAAAGATATCAGAACTTGTACCGGGTCAGAGCGGAGAAACAAGGGGAACCGTAGTAAACACCTTTGGAGACAATCCTTTTTACAAAACCTGTCCAGAATGTGAGGAAAGGGTCGAAGACGAGGAGTGTGAAGAGCACGGTGAAGTAAAGATAAACATGGCCCTTTCAATCGTTATAGACGATGGAAGCGGTTCTATAAGGTGTGTATTCTTCAGAGAACAAGCAGAAGAGCTTCTAGGTATCGAAACGGAAGAGGCCTGGGAGATGACAGACGAAGGAGAAAACATGGAGGAGTTCGTTGAGGAATGTGAAGAGCTTCTCGGCGACGAAATAGTTGTCCAGGGGCGTGTTAAGATGAACGACTTCTTTGGCATGCCCGAGCTTCTTGTGAATTCTATGGAAAAGGCGGACGTTGCGGAGGAGGCAGAAAAACTTCTTGAAACGGTTTAAAGTATTTAAGAATCCAACCTTAATGGGTTAATGTCCAATGTCTGATGAAATAGACCTCAAAGATCTTCCCGGTGTAGGGGAGAAGACCGCTGAAAAGCTCAAGGACGAAGGCTATAAGGACCTTATGTCTATAGCGGCCGCTTCCTCCGGTGAAATCTCAGGTAAAACTTCTATAGGCGAATCAACCGCTAAAAAGATAATAGGCGCCGCACGCAACGAGTTAGAGATGGGCTTCGACACCGCTTCCAAAGTTTACGAGGAAAAGGACGATATTACACAGATAAGCACAAACTCTGACAAGATAGATGAGCTTATAGGCGGCGGTATAGAGACGCAGACTATATCGGAGGTCTACGGTGGTTACGGCTCCGGTAAGAGTCAGATGGCGTTCCAGCTTTCCGTGAACGTTCAGAAGGAGGAAGGAGAAGGGGGTCTCGGTAAAGGCTGTGTATTTATAGACACAGAGAATACCTTCAGTCCGGAGAGGGTAAAGGAGATAGCCGAGAACCACGATATGGACCCTGATGAGGTCTTAGACAATATATACGTCGCAAGAGCTTACAATTCAGACCACCAGATGGTCCTTGCAAACGAAGCAGACGAAATACTTGAAGAGCAAGAGATAGGACTTGTAGTCGTTGACTCACTTACAGGACAGTTCAGAGCCGACTACACAGGACGTGGAGACCTTGCTGAAAGACAGCAGAAGTTAAACAGGCATCTTCACGACCTTCAGAGGCTGGCTGAAGTGCACAATGTAGCGGTATTCATTTCTAACCAGGTCATGTCGAAGCCTGACGTAATGTTTGGCGACCCTACAGAGGCTATAGGTGGACATATTCTGCACCACGCAGCAGCATTCAGAATGTACTTAAGAAAGGGCAAAGGAGACACTAGGATATGTAAGCTGGTAGACAGTCCGTATAAACCAGAGGGAGAGGCCCCCTTCAAAATAACCGAAGAGGGCATAGTCGACAAGTAGAGATTTTAAACTTCTTAAATTATGTCGTTCTCAGACACAATTACGAAGTCCCCCACTGAGTTTATCGCAGAAAACGGAATCAGATGCCTTCCTTGGTCATCCATTTCTACCTGAAGGTCGGATACGTGCTTGGTAGGCTCCGTGAGAACTATGTTCATGAGCTCTCCTGAATCCGTTATGAATGAAACATCGCCGACTGTGCCGAATTTTTTTCCTGCCTCTTCAGAAACAACTACCTTTCCCATAAGTTTTTTTCCTCTAATATCTGCCATGCTATCACCATTTAGTATTATTCAGGGGCTTATTTAAATTTTACAGAAGAAGTACGAGTAAACTTATCAGTCCGCCTGAAAAAGTGGCGGCCAGGTTTACCTCAGACTTGGTCATATAACCCCTTCTCTCGAGCGTAGCTCCCAGTATCGAGTCCACATGGCAGCCCATAAATCCTCCTATAAAGGGAGCAAGGATACCGATTCCAAGAAGAAGGTGCGATATAACAGCCACAAGCAAAGCACCTGCAGCCGAGAAAGCCGTACCAAGAGGCGAAACTGCACCGTTCGTGCCCGGCTCGGCCCTCTTCCAGGTGGTTATAAGCCTCACTCTGTCAGAAAATACTCCTACTTCTGAGGCGAGTGTATCTGCCATGGCTGTCGAAACAGCACCTGCAAAACCAACAGGACTGGATACAATGGCAAAGAAGGCAGGGGATGAACCGTTTCCAAGTATATTCTCTATACCTCTTGTCCCGTTCTCTTCCTCTTCTGTGCCTATGCTCTTCTTCCTCTCATACCTCCACTTCGTACCAGCATAACCGACAGCTAGGAAGGAAACAAGGATTAATATCCATGAAGAACTGTTGAGGGCCCATATCAAGGACCCAATAACAAAGGCTGTAAGGCTGGCTCTGGCTGAGAGAACCTCTGTCTTCCATGTAACAAGTGCTAACGCCGAACAACCTGCTAAGACTTCTAGCATCAAGTAGTTATATCATGTGTCTACTAATAAATTTTTCGTTTTAGTGTCTAAGAAGTAGACGTAGCCCTTTCCTCTCTTCTTTCTTTCAATTATATCCTCCTTGAGGAGCCTTCTGAGTATGTTGTTCACGGACCTGACAGCATGCTGTTTTGTCTTGTAGCTGTCGGTTCCAAGCTCCTCAGCTATATCCGACGGGAATAGTTCGTCTTCTTCGGAAAGTATCTTTACTATTTCCCTCTGCTTGTAAGGAAGATCCTTCAAGAAGTCCCTTCCTCTCTCCTTGCTCTCCTCTTCCTTCTCCATATCGTCTTCAAAGCCCTTGAGCTCGTCTAACTCCTTCTTATCGTTCTCAAGGGCCCAGTTTATCATCTTGTCACATATCTTAAGGACTTCACGTGGAAAGCCCCCCGTCTTCTCGTAAATTTCTTTCACGCAGTCATCCGTGAAGGGTGAAATACCGTCGCCACCTGCGTCTTCTATTCTCCTGCGTATCAGATCTCTTGTCTCCTCCTCATCCAGGGTCGTAAGCTCTATCTTCGTCGTAACTCTGCTCTTAAGCGTCTCCACGTTCTCCTTGAGTTTTTCATCAATCGTAGGCAGTCCTGCGAATATAAGCTGTATTTCCTCGACTTGATCAGTTATAGTTCTCAACCACTGCAGAACCTTCACATCAGCTTCATGGGCTTCATCAACCATCAGAAGTAGATTCCCATTCAGCCTGTTGGTTAGGTAACTGGAAAGGTCGTGAATACTCACATTCACGCCGAATATTCTTCCCAGCAAAGAAGGCTTTATCTCTTCAGTAAATATATCTACCATTTCATTGTATTCCGGTGGCTTAGATAGGTAAAGGACTTCAGAACTACCATTGAACCTTTCTTCAACTAGCTTTAGAAGAGTAGTTTTACCCGCCCCTGTAGCACCTGAAACCATCGCAAACTTCCTGTCCTCCTGTATATGGTACGTAAGCTTCCTAAGCTCCTTCTCATATCCGACAAATAAATCAGGATCTATTCTCAATGTGAATGGATTTCTCTCAAGACCGACCTCATCAAACCACTCCTTTACCTCCTCTTCATAGTCATTTAACATTCATTTCACGTCTTATTCATTTACTTTAAATCTTTTTCATAAGCTGCCAAATTAAAACCGTGAATACCTTGTGAACACAATGTTAACTTAAAATGTGTTTAATATTTAAACGTTTAATTTAACGTTGGCTTAACCATGTATTCACACAATGTAACATCTTCATTTTATACTTCACGTTTAATTAACATATTCATGTGAATGTAACGTTACCTAATATGACAGCAAATTACTAGCGTTACAGAGACATGAAATCCAAATGAAGTTCACGTTACCCTCAAATTACATTCACGTTGTATTCATAAATATTCACTAGACATTCACATAGTCCAAAATTTACGTTAATGTACGTTAAGTAGGATGTGAAAGAGCTTAATTTAGGATCTAAAGCCATTTTTTACCATCTTCGCTGAAGATTCGACCAAAATCCACTGGGATAGGACCAAGTTTAGATGAAAAATCGCCAATTCACCGAGAATGAGCTGAAAATGACCAATTTTTACCCTGGCTTATGGAAATGTGAGTATTGTAGGGTTCCAAACCCTGGGGGTAATTAACCAAATATACCCAAATAGACCATGTGAGTAGGTCAAAATGTGAGTGTTCCAGGGTCGATAAACCATCGATCAACCATGAGATATGGGTAAAATGTGAGATCTAAACAAATGAGAGGGGGAAATAGGCAAATTGTGAGTATTATACTGGGAAATAATGTGTGAAAAGCTCTAAATGTGAGTATTAACTTAGGGAAAATGAGACTATCAGTTATCTGTGAGGATATTTCTAGCTCGGAGCAAATAATCAACTGGCTTTCCTGAATCAAGCTGTTCTCGGATACCATCTTTGAGTTTTATGAGTCTTATTCCGAAATATTTACCGTCTCCGTCCTTCGCTCCCTTTGATTCAACTATAGAATCAAGTACTTCCTCTATATAGTAATGAACAGTCGACAAAGGAACAGAAGACTCTCTAGATAGCTTTCTAAGCCAAATACCGTCAGGATATTTTCTTAAAGTTCCTACAAGGTTCTCTACTTTGTTTAAATCTGGACCATTCTGGCTGTTGTTATCTGTCATGGTTTACCATTGAACACCGTTCAATAGGGTACCTATATCCTTCAGATTTTATAATATTAATCCACACGCGAGTTTTATAAATTAACCCTGAAAATGTAATTTATGGTACTATGAGGTGTTTTTTAGGAACAAAGATAGACGAAGACCTCATAGAGAAAGTTTCAGATGTAAGAGACTCCTTTGGAAGCATTGACGCAGACATAAAGACAGTCAGGGACCAAAACCTACACTTCACGGTCAAGTTTCTGGG
>PWIB01000019.1 GCA_003555465.1 Candidatus Aenigmatarchaeota archaeon
AAGGAAATAAACATCTCCACAGACCGTGAGCTGAATACAGCAGTTATAGAGCTGCAAGGAAGTATGGAGGGTGTTTCTATGAAAGAGACCAAAGAAGTTGAGATCGTTACAAAGGAAGATACATGTGGTGAATGCAAAAAGATAGAGACCGGCTACTTTGAAGCTAAGGTTCAGATACGTCTTCCTGAAGGCAAAAAGGAAGAGGTTCTAAAGGAATGCGAAGAGATTTTAAAGCAGCGGAGGAGCGACGAGGCGATGGTATCCGGAATAGAGGAAAGGGAAAACGGATTCGATATATTTATGCCCTCGAAGTCAGCAGCCAAGCACCTCACCAAGAAACTTGCCGAAAGGTACGAAGTCGAAAGGAAAGACAGTAAAACATTAAAGGGTCTGAGAGACGGGAGCAAGGCATACAGAAGTACCTACCTTGTAAGAATCTTCGACGAGAAATAATGACAATACCTTTTTAAAATTTGAAAACAAGGTTTGCACATGCCCGAAGAAGAAAAATCTAGGCTGAGAGAGCCTAACGACGACCAAGTTCTGGGAAAGGTAATAGAGCTACTTGGAGCCGACAGGCTCAGAGTTGAATGCAGCGACGGAAACGAGAGGATAGTCAGGATTCCAGGAAGGCTTAAGAAGAGAGTCTGGGTAAACAGAGACGACATAGTAATAGTCGAGCCCTGGGATATAGAGAGTGAGGAAAAGGGAGATATGGTCTGGAGATACAACAAGAACAAAATACCCCAACTCAAGAAGAAGGGCTACCTCAAGAGAATATCTGTTTCTTGATTTTTGGTGTTTGGATGAAAGAAAACGTCAGATTCACAGAGGAAAGGATAGGGATAGTCGAAAGAAACAAGGACGAAATAGAGAAGAAATCGAACACGACTGTAACTATAAAAGGACTCAACGTGACTTTAGAAGGCAAGGCTGTAGATGTACTCAAAGCAAAGAATATACTGGACGCTCTTTTTGAAGGCTTCACTCTCGAAAAATCGTTTAAACTTTTAAATGAGAAAAATCAACTAAAGGTTGTTCGTTTGAAGGACTTCGCTTCCTCTGGTATGTCCGTTGAAAAGTTGAAGGGGAGGATAATAGGTGAAGGTGGAAGGGCCAAGAGGCTTATAGAGGAGTTAGCAAAGGTCTCGGTATCTGTACACAACGACAACGTTTCCATGATAGGAAACGCGAGGGAAGTGTCGGCCGCAACTAAAGCTGTACAGATGCTGGTCAACGGAAAGCCCCATAACAAGGTTTACAGGTACCTTGAACAAAACCAACCTGACAAAGAAGAGATGATATAGATGCCAGGAAAAACAGCTGAGGAAATGGCACTGGACCAGAAGGAGATTTCTGTTGCAGAGTTTTTCGAGAAGAACAGGCACCTTCTCGGTTTCGACAATCCTGCCAAAGCTCTCATAACGGTTGTAAAGGAAGGTGTGGACAACGCGCTGGATGCGTGTGAAGAAGCAGGTAAACTTCCACATTTGAAGGTAGATATAGAGGAGGAAGGCAAAAACAAGTACAGCATATCATTAAAAGACAACGGTCCAGGAATCGTCAAAGAACAGATGCCGTCGATCTTCGGTAAACTTCTGTACGGTTCGAAGTTCCACAGCCGAAAACAGAGCAGAGGACAGCAAGGAATAGGAATCTCTGCTTCGGTTCTTTACGGACAACTTACTACAGGTAAACCGGCTATTATTACTTCAAGAACGGACAAAAACTCGCCTCCTAAGAGGTTCAAGCTAAAGATAGATACAGTCCAGAACGAGCCCGAGATACTGGAAGAAGAGGAGTTAGAAGACGGCTTTGAGCCAGGAACGGAGATAAAGGTCTTTGTCGAGGGTAAATACCTCCAAAGGTACCATTCCGTTGATGAGTACCTCAAACAGACTGCGATCGCAAATCCGTATGCGCATATAGAATACAGCAATCCCGAAGGCGAGGATTTCGACTTCAAGAGAGCAGCCCATGAGCTTCCTCCTGAACCAAAGGAGATAAAGCCACATCCTTATGGCGTGGAGCTAGGCGTTCTGGGAAGAATGTTAAAGAACACGGACTCCAACAAGATACTTTCATTCCTGCAGAACGAGTTCACGAGGGTAGGAAGAACTTCTGCAGAGGAAATATGCAGGCTTGCGGAAGTAGATCCTGATAAGAAACCAGGCAAGCTGAAGCACAGCGAACAGGAAGGCATACTGGACGCGATGCAGAAGGTTAAGATTCAGAGGCCACCGACGGACTGCTTATCGCCTATAGGCGCCGAACTGATAAAAAACGGTTTAGAGAAGGAAATAGATGCAGAGTTCGTAACTTCATCCAGCAGAGACCCCGAGGTATACAGAGGCAATCCTTTCCAGGTCGAAGTCGGGATAGCATACGGCGGAGAGTTGGAGGAGAGGGATACTGAAAAAGTAAAGGTTATGAGGTACGCAAACAAGGTCCCGCTTCTATACCAGGCTTCTTCCTGCGCTATAACCAAAGCGCTCGAAAAAACGGACTGGAAACGTTACGGCCTTGAACAGCCAGGAAGCAACGGGACACCAAAGGGACCTGCAACCATTTTTGTACACCTGTGCTCCACCTGGGTCCCGTTCACATCCGAATCGAAGGAGTCGATAGCACGCTATCCTAAAATTGTAAAGGAGATAAAACTCGGTCTACAGGAGTGCGCAAGAGACCTGAAACGACATCTATCAAAGAAGCAGAAGGGTAAGAAGGAGAAGAGGAGGAAGAAGATATTCAGTAACTATATGCCGCTTGTCCTTGAAAATGCAGTGGAACTCACAGGTGAAGGCGAGGACCTATCAATAGATCCAATAATGCAAAGAGTTATAGATGAAGAACTTGTAGAAAAGGTTGAGGAAGGTGAAGAAGATGAGTGATGAAGAAATTTCCGAAAGGCTGACTGAGATAGGAGAAACCATAATCCAGAAGGTCAGAAACGACCAGGTACCCTCGGTTCAGATACCTTCCAGGACAACTTCAAACATAGTCTACGACGATAATGCGAAATGTTACGTTCTGGGTGAGAAGAAGACAAACAGGGACGCTGGAAACATAAGGCATGTTAAAAGGCTTGCACAGATGCTCAAAGTCGCGAGCTTCTGCAAGAGCGAGCTTATGGGTTCTGAAAGACATGTAACGAAGAGAGAGCTCTACTACATCTCGGAGTCCTGGGGCGACAAGCTGAAGTTTAAAACACAGGACAGAAGCGACGACCTCGTCGAAGATATAGAGGCTATGATCGGGAGGCCTCGTGAAGACCTTAAGATAAATCCAAAGGCCAAGGGTTCTATATACGGCGACATAACCCTCAAATTCAAGAACCCGAAGGGCGAGACCATGAAGGTGAACTGCCTGGATTCGGCGGACGGACAGTCCATAGGTCCAAGGACATGTGAAGCCGATATTGTAGAATGTAATGCGGACAAGGTTATAGCTATAGAAACCGACGGTATGTACAACCGTCTTATGGAGGAGAACGCACACGAGAAGTTCAACGCTGTTTTAGTCAACCTTGGAGGTCAGGCAACAAGAGCTACGAGAAGGATAATCAAAAGGATAAACGAACTAAAGGATATTCCTGCATACGTCTTTACTGACTCCGATCCATGGGGACTACACATAGCTATGGTTATTATAGCTGGTTCCGCGAAGTCAGCACATATCAACGAAAGGCTTGCGACGCCGGACGCTCAGTGGTTGGGTGTTACCGCCTCGGACATAAAGAACTACAAGCTCCGTTCTGACGAACTGAGGGATGTTGACTTCAAGAGAATAGACGAGCTTAAGGATGATCCAAGGTACGCCAACGACGAAAGGCTCGTGAACGAGCTTGACAGGTGGGAGGAAATAGGAAAGAAGTCAGAGCAGCAGGCCTTGATGAGGTACGGATTCGAGTACGTTGTAGACGAGTACCTCCCAGCAAAGCTTGAGGAGCTTGGAGCACCAGGCTTCTAAGGCAGCATTATATATTTAAATTCTAGAGAACAAACACATCCAGGAGCCCGGATAGCTCAGAGGCGTTCGCGATTCGCGGCGCCGGGAAATAGGTAGAGCGCGTGACTGGTTTCAGCGCGAAGCTGTTAACCTACTGGCAGCCACCACGTCGTCGCAGGTTCGAATCCTGCTCCGGGCGCCATCAATTTTCCTTCGTAAGGTTGTGATTAGTCCGGTTTTTAGGCACTACATTTCTTGGGAAGTAAATATCGACAGTAATGCTTGGGAGTAATGTTTACGAAAAACTAGTGTTAGAGATCGGTGCGTAACTTTTAAATAATATTGTATAAAAAATGATACATATGTATCAAAAAGTAAACAAAGAGCTCGAAATACTGGATCTTTATCTGGGAGGTTACAGGGATCGCTTTTACCTGAGGGAGATAAAAAAACTCTCGGATTTATCGCTGGGGACCACCCAGAACGTTCTGTCGAGGTTGGAAGACGAGGATATTTTGAGGAGCGAAAAGGAAGGGAAAAATAAATACTACCGGCTGAACTTTGAAAATATTCAGACTAAGTTCTCACTCCTCCGGGCTGAGGTATACAGGACTCAAAAATTTCTCGAGAACTATCCCAGGCTCAAGATCTTCGTGAGTTCATTGAAAAGTAACGCTCCCGTTGTAGTATTTGGATCCTTTGCAAAGATGTCTGCAGACGAAGGTTCTGATCTCGATCTACTTGTAGTTAGTGAAGAAGAGATGCCGTTCCATCTTGTTCCACAGGAAGTCCATGAAGTAAGGCTATCGGAAGATAGCTTCATTGAAGGACTGGAGAAGGATGAAGACCTTTTAAAGGAGACAGAGGAAAACCACGTTCTACTTAACAACCATTCATTCTACGTAAACACGATGTGGCGGTATTATGTCTGAGAAACTGAGCTGGTGCTTCGGGATAGAGAACGGTCTGAAAATGATCGAACCGAACAAAAGGTTGTCAAAATCCTACTTCGAAAGGGCGAAAAACTCGCTGGAGAGAGCTGAAAAGAACTTCGAGGATGGAGACTTACTTTGGACAACTGTAGTAGCGTATTATGCCGAATACTACGCACTATACTCCTTTTTACAGAGAATCGGTGTAAAGTGTGAAAACCACTCCTGTTCGATAGAAGCCGTTTCCCAGCTAATCGGTGAAGAGAAGGTGGAGCCTATAAGGAAGCACAAAAAGAAGAGGGTGGACGCCCAATACTACATGGAGGTTGGCAAGGAACAAGGAGTCGAGGATATATTGAAGGAAGCCAAGAAGTTCGTGTCCGAGCTTGATATGATTATTTCAGACACGAAGGAAGGGGATGTTGAGAAGTACAGAGAGATGTTATCTAAATACAAATAACCACAATCTCAAGGCTAGTCTGCTCCGGGCGCCATTTAACTTCTCAGTGGAACATCCACTAAACATATAAAAAGCGAGATTCAATTTCTAGTTATATAGTTTGTGATGTGAGGCTTTGAATTCTAAAGAATGATACAATG
>PWIB01000031.1 GCA_003555465.1 Candidatus Aenigmatarchaeota archaeon
TAGTGATATAGAACCAGGTGATTCCGTAGAAAGTGTGCTAAAAATGCAGAACATTGGAGGCTATATGGCTACGGTTGATGTTGTAAATACCTATTCAATAAGGGACTCCAGTGGTGAGGTTGTAAAGCAAAGATCCGAGACGTTTGCTGTTGAGGACACAGTTCAGAGGGACCTCGAGCTACAGCTTCCCGAAGACCTCGAGGAGGGTATGTACGTATTTGAGGCTATGACAACCTATACAGGTAGAGAAGCAATAGCTACTGACAGCTTCCAGGTACAAGTGGAGGAGGAGCTGGAGTTCAGGTGGACATACCTACTGATATTTGTACTTTCGATCCTTTCTCTACCGACCCTTATGTACCTCAGGATAGACTTCGACATAGCAGAAGGCTATCTTCACGAAGGTCATGGAGGTGATCCTGACAGAGACCGTTTGCATGAGAAGATAGAAGAGGATAGGGATATCGAGCCTAGACACGAGGGCAGGAAGGAAGCCTTGATGGTACTTATGCTTTTAGGACTCATTTTCACTAGCGGTATTTTTGCAGGAGGCGACAGTGTTACAGGTATGTTCATAGCTGAGGAAACCGTGGTTACTTCCGTTACCTACGGCCAGGAAGCTCCTTCCGTATACACTACATTTAACGAAACTATAGAGCTTCCTATAGAAGGAAGGATTCGTGAAGGCTATCAGGTAGAGGCTGGTAATATATTCATTGATGCTGACTACATAGAAGGCACGTATCACAGGTTCAAAGTTTATATGGGCGAGGATCTTATATGTGAGGTGGAGTCAGAAGACGAACTCAGATGTCCTGTTACGTCTTCAGAGGTTTCAAGGATCATGGAAAAAGACTCCGATCTGAAGGTCAGGGGAATGTCAAGTGAGGAACTTGCGAAGTCGACTTTGGATGCAAGCTTGGAGGTTTACTATACGGAGGAGGAAAACCCTTTGACCTTTGATTATACTTTTATTTAGCAATGTAAAATAATCAATTAAAAAAGATCAATATGAAGATGAAGTTCGTGGCATTTTCGTTTTTGGTTCTGGTCTTATTTTTAGGTATGTCCAACGTAGTTCAGTCCAGTAACTTCTATCCGGATACGTTTATAAGAGAAGAGGTCAATGCCGACTACCTTCCTAACGGTACTCTCCTTTCAGTCAGTCGGGAAGGATCGGTTGAGGTTGATACAGGGGGCGAAGTTCTCAAAGACGTTAGCCTCGAACTGGATCTGGGCGAGGGTACGAACTTGGAGGATGTGGAGGCCTACAGGCCTGCTGTTTCCTCGCCTGTTGATGATACTACTCCTCTTTACGTCGAAACCGACGACCCTGATAACAGACTGAGTTACGAAATAGATCCAGATAGAACACCTGAGATAAGTGTAGAGGTTGACTATGAGAATTCTGAAGGCGGTGAGGATATACATACAGGTGAAAATCTATTCGACTTTGACGTAATAATCGAGAGCGATGAATATCTCGAGGATGCAGAGCTAGTTTTCCAGGTGCCAACTTCTACGGGTCCAATGGGACAGGATTCGTTTGATCTGAAAAACCATGTCTGCACAGGAGACTACAACTACTGTAGAAGAGTAAATAAAGAAGGGCACGACCATTATTATGAGAGAGTTGAGTGGTCCGGAGATCTTTACGAAAGGGATCATGTTATGATATCTTTCCAGGGTAAGACGGAACCTGGAACAACCTTTAATCCGGATATACCGCTCGATATGGACATGGGCGAGTACGTGGCTAGCCACCGCGACGGCACATTTACAGGAACAACATTCGAAGATAGGTATTCAAAGGCATCCGCCAGGAACGGTATAGACATGACTCAGAGAGGTGATGAGTGGCGCATTGAAGGCTTCCTGACGAATAGAGCAAACAATCTTGTCTACAGTGTGGATGGCTGGGAGCTTTATAGGATAGACGACAACACAGATGACTACGGAGACTACCTAAACAGCTCCACAGTCGACGAAAACATTGGATCCGGTGAGACTATTTATACAGACCCTTACTTCTCATACGAAGAAGAGAAGCAGTATTACTTTGCAGAGTTCGACTGGGAGGTTCAGTGGGGCGATTCTATTTATATTGGTGATACGGTCTCTGAGGTCGAGATGCCATTACTTTATCTTATTGAAACAGACCTGTACAAGGATCTTGATATCAGACACAACAACGTCGATGAGAGGAGCCTAACCGTAAAGGATAGGTTGTCAAATGTTGGGCATAGGGAAATTAGTGCTGATAGTGCAGAGATAGTCTCCTTCATCCCGAACGAGTCCCTGCAAGGGCACAGCACTTCCTGGAATATAGATGATGTTTCAGTTGAATACGTAAATGATACAGGTAGATATGACATAACAAACGACACAGAGCTTTCTGTAAACGAACCTTCTCAGGCGGAAGGCTACGTCAAGGCTGAGATGGAGTCTCTCAACGAAACAGTAGATTATTTCGACAGTAATGATGACATATTCCTAGAGTATGTGGTTACTTCGAGCAGCGTGGAAGAGGACAGAGAGTACAGTTTTCGGTCCGAGTCAACGACCTGGTCCGAGTCCGGTACTCCAGATACACAGGAAGTGTCTCAAAACATTAATATAAGCGGTGTTGACGAACCCGAGCCAGATCCACCTACTCCCACGCCGACTGAGCCGCCTAGACTGGATCTTGAAAACATCGAGTCCACGGTATCAGTAGTTACAGGGAATCTCGTTGAAGTGAAGAGGTCTGATATGATCAGGGACACCGGTGATGTAGGAGCAAGGGAGATAGATCTCGGAGTGCTTTTGCCCGGTGAAGGTGAGCTGGAAATTCCTTCCATTGAGGTCCACTATCTCAGGGAAGGAGAATGGAACGAACTTCATCCTGTTGATTACTCGGTCGAGGAGGTTGGTGAGCGAACGATCGACGGAGAAACTCTTAGGCTCTACGAGATCGATATAATGGATGACAGGGAGCAAGGCCTCGTTCTTGATGATGGTGAGATGGTAAACTTGACTTACAATGCAAGGTTGGATTTCGGGAGAAACGATGTCGTTACGAGAGTTTCATATTACGACTACCACGAGGACAGTTTCTTAAACGACGATATAACTACTCCTGTCAGAGTGGGCTGGGAAGCCGATCCGATGGACGTACACAGGGATAGATGGGTTCAGGATGAGGCTAACGTTGGTGACCCTGTGAGGTGGACGAGAAATATCACAGTAAACAATCCGAACGATGAGCCCATGAGCAGGACTCTCGAGGTAGATCTTCCGGAAGAAACTTTTTACGCTTACCTTGGCGACGAGAAGCTTGATATAAAGGAAACTGCGAGGAGGAGCTTCGTTACCTGGGAAGTTGATATGGGCGCACTTGAGAGAGAGACGTTTACCTTTGAGGCATATACTTCTCCAGTGGTTTTTGAAGAGGAGCAAATAGAGATACTTAATTACAACGAGACCTCTGTAGACTTTTTGTTTAACAAGACCTTTAGGAATACTGGACCAAATAGCTACGAGGATGTAAGACATGTGGTTGATATACCTCCGGAAAGTATTCTCGAGGTAGCAGAAGAAGGAGGGAAAATAGATTATTCAGAAGTCAATGGTGCAACTGAGCTAAATTTAGGCTCGTTTGACCCCGAGGGTGTGAAGTCCGTAACAACCAAATATCGAGAGCTTCCTCCTGTTTTGGTTGTAAGTCCTGATAGCTACAACTATACTTACAGGGATGGGTCCGAGATAACTATACTTGCGGTAGGTGAGGAAGGACACCTCGGAGGTCATCTTGAGGTTTTTGTCACAGGACCCCAGCCAAGCAACAGAGAGACTTATTCTGAAATTATAACTATGGACAGGGAAACGAAGGAAGCAGTTAGTGTTGTAGATCTGAGTGATTTCCCCGATGGAGAATATAATGTTAAGGTTTCTTTCAGGAGGAATTTCCGTACTATTCTGACCGAGGAGACCAGTTTCCATGTAGATGGAAGGGCTGAAGTCTTCAGTATATCTGCATGGATGATTTTGGTTTTACTGTTCGTTATTTTAGGCCTGATTCTTCATAGGGTATATAGAAGGAAGGATCAGTATGAAAGGAGGATTGAACAGTTGAGAAGGAAGGCAGAAGAAAAGTTTTAAGTATTTAACTATTAAATTTAGATTTGGTTGACATGAAGAAGTTACTAACCTTCGTTGGACTTGTTGTAGCTACTGTATTTATTTCTTCCTTTGTGCTTGCTGAGACGGTCGGACCTACAGCACATCTTACGGAGCAGGTTGAGGCTCACTACGACCACGAAGGTAATATAGATGATGCAGTTACATGGGGTCAATGTGGCGATGAAAATCCCTGTAGGTATGGTTATTCCGAGGTTGCCGTTTCAAACACACAGGATGTTCTACAGTATATAAGGGTGAATGTTTCCGACACCGAATCTAATAACCTTGTCTCCGAGACAGCTTTCAAGGGAGCTCTGGCCTCACCTGAAGACGGCTGGGACAGATCACAACTTTACTTCGAGACAACTCAGAGCGAAGAGGACCTATATTATATTATAGACGAGACCGATGCACCCGCGATACAGCTTCAGCTTGACTACGAAAATGTAGAGGGAGGCCACGACCTCTACAGCGCAGAAAATGTCGATACATCTGTCAACACCATGGATTTCACTCTTACGGCAACGAATCCTTCTACAGGACATGATCTCACCGGCGTGGAGATAGTGGCCCAGTTCGCAACAGAGGAAGGGTCAGTCATAGATATTACTGATTCCGGTGAGGCTACAGCTGAGGATACTAACGAGGATGGTCATAACGATCGCTTGGTATGGACCGGGGATCTGACCGATGGAACTTCAGAAGATATAACCTTTCAGGGTGACATGGAAGAGTATGAACACTTCGACGGCGACTACGTGGACCTGGATGAAGACGACGAAGGAGCAAGGTCATACTGGGAGGACGAAGGCGAAACTCTTTCAGGGAACGAGATAACAGGAAAGTTTTCCAGAGGGCCAATGAGACAGGGCACAGACCTTTCGGAGCAAGATGGAGACTGGAGCGTTAGAGGCTTCATGAAGAACCTTGCCGAGGAGCTTACTTACTCTGTGGACAGATGGGCTCTATATGAGGTAGATGATGGCGGCGGCCTTATAACCCCTCCTGTACAAGAGAACGAGGACGGTTTTGTTGAGGACGTTACTGGGGAAGATGGGAGAATTCGTACCACTGACGAGATCGCAGGTGATTATGAATGGTACGATACCGACGCAGAAAAGCCATATTATGCAACTGAGATGGACTGGGAAGTGGTTTGGAACGATACAAATCCAGAGAACCACTACGCCTACATAAACACTACTATGGATATGCCTAGGCTTCATAAAGTGGATATGATTAACGAGAAGATGCTTGATGGTATCCTTAATCCAA
>PWIB01000017.1 GCA_003555465.1 Candidatus Aenigmatarchaeota archaeon
TATTCTCTTTCATCTAACTTATCGAGATCCTCGAAGATTTTCTGGAGGACGTTTCCCCATGGAAATAAGACTATCTCGTCGAAGGAAACCACCTTTTCAAGCCTTTTCATAGCTCGTATACTCAAGGAGAAGGTTTCCTCACAGTAGTATGGATGTAAGACGAAATGGAGAGGAACTATCTCCATTTTCTGTCCCATCAGCGCCGTAGCCACGGGAGAATCTATTCCTCCAGATAACAAACAGACCGTTTTTCCATCCTTGTCGCTCATGGCCTCTAAATTACTCCCCATAAAATAAATATCCACTGGCTAGTTTTTAGGCACTACATCTTAGAAATTTCACTCTTCATCCAGCCCGTGCTCCTCCCTCATCTCCTCCGTCTTCTCCAGGGTCTTCTGCGCTATCTCGTGCTTCTTCTCCAGGTCGTCGGAGATCTCCATGCCTTCCTTCTTCTTGTACTTGTATATGGCTTCATGCAGCCCGTTCGCCGAAAGATTAGAGCAGTGCATCTTTATCTTCGGAAGGCCGCCAAGCGCCTCTGCAACCTCTTCTTCCTCTATCTGCTCCGCTTCCTTTAGGGTTTTGCCCATGGCAAGCTCTGTAGTTACGGAGGACGTAGCTATAGCTGAAGCGCAACCAAAGGTCTTGAACTTTATGTCCTCTATGTACTTTTCCCCGTCCTTTTCACCGACCTTCATGTAGATGTTCATCATGTCTCCGCAGCTAGGATTCCCGACTCTAGCCGTAACGTCCGGATTCTCCATTTCACCCATATTCCTTGGGTTTTTGAAGTGTTCCATTACCTCTTCCGTATACATCTAATCACCTATCTTGCCCTTTGTATCAAGAGCTGTTATAGACCTGAGGTCTTCGATCTCCTCCTCAAGGACCTCCACTACCCTGTCCACGTCTTCCATAGTATTAAACCTTCCGAAGCTCACGCGGAGAGAGGAGTGTGCGAGTTCCGGTCCTCTTCCTATAGCTTCAAGAACGTGCGACGCCTTAAGTTCCTCGGAGCTGCAGGCCGATCCTGTGGCTACTTCTATGCCTCTTTCGTCCAACCTTAAAACCAAAGCTTCACCTTCTACTCCGATGAAGGAGAGGTTTGTGTTTCCAGGAAGCCTTGCCTCTCTTGGACCGTTCAGTTTTACGTTTTCTATCTTTTCCTGTACTTCCTCTATAAACCTCCCATGCATTTCCGTAAGTTCCTTCTTCTCTTCTTTCCAGTTCTCTTTGGCCAGCTCACAGGCCTTTCCGAAGCCAACTATATGTGGAACGTTTTCCGTGCTGGACCTTTCTCCGTTCTCCTGGCCGCCTCCATGTAGTAAAGGATCTATCTTCAAATCCTTTTTCTTGTACAAAGCTCCGACGCCCTTCGGTCCGTACATCTTGTGCGCGTTTACGGTTGCCATATCCACACCCAGCTTCAGTACATCCACCTCCAACTTCCCAGGACACTGAGCCATGTCCGTGTGGAAGTATGCGTTGCTTTCCTCGTGTACGGTTTGAGTCAGCTCCTTTATCGGCTGTATAGTACCTATCTCGTTGTTCGCCATCATAATTGAAACCAGTATAGTATCCTCCCGTAACTCCTCTTTCAGCTCCTCCGGAGAGACGTAACCTTCCTCGTCCACGTCCAGATACGTCACCTCAAAGCCCTGCTCCTCCAGCCATTTACATGCCTCCAGCACGCATTTATGCTCCACCTTGCTAGTGATTATATGCTTACCATCGTCCTTTCTTGCAAAAACGGTTCCCTTGACTACGTGGTTGTTCGACTCCGTTGCCGAACCTGTAAATATTATCTCCTCTTGTCTGCAGTTAAGCAAACCCGCGACCTTCTCCCTGGCCTCTTCCACCGCTTCTCTGGCCTCCCTTCCTTTGGTATGCAGCGAATTCGGGTTTCCGAACTTTCCTTCTAGATAGGGGAGCATCGCTTCCTTTACTCTTGGATCCACAGGAGTCGTTGCGTTGTTATCTGCGTAGATCACATCGACGTCTAACCTTTTCATACTAACATATAACGTTGTTATATGTATTTAAAAGTTGTCCAATCGTTTGAGATTTAAATTATTCACGCCTAATTCTTACATATGGCCTTAGAAAAGGACCCGACAAATTTGCCTGATGATAGAAGAACTATGAATAATGAAATAAACCTTTGGATTAGCTATATCAAGAATCTCCGTAAGGCAGGTTATGATGCCTACAATACATTCTATCTTGCGTACAGCGAAGAACCCTTGAGAATGCGAAAGGGTGCAACTTTGTTTAGGGAGTATGGCGATACGATCGCGGAGATCTATGATCCTCAGGACGGTTATGAAACTGAGAAACTGATAGCAGAAATCCCAAAGAACGACCCTGCAATGTTTCAAAATGCCCTAGAAGATGTGGGCAGTCTTTGTGTAAAAAGGGACGGTGAAGTAAGGAATGTTGACGTAGACGAAATGAGCGATGAAGAGCTCATGGATTTTGTTTTGAGCTACTACGATCGTATAAGAAATGAGCCCATTCTTCCCTATAAAAACGAGTTTGAGAAAAACTATGGGAAACTGGAAGGATATGACTTTCTTGGTGAGTGGCATAAAGCTTCAGAAGAAGTCGATGAAAAGAAGTTGTATTTGTAGCTTTATTTTTCTCCTATAACAACGTTATATTTAAAAGTAATGATTCCTAAATACAGCCTGTGATATTCATGTCAGAAGACAATGCTTTCGAAAACGCGAAACAACAGCTTGAAAACGCCGCCGAGTTTATAGATATCGAGGAGGACGAGCTTGAAGTCCTCAAGAAGCCGAAAAGGGTAGTGGAGGTAAATATACCTGTAAAGATGGACGACGGTTCTGTTAAGAACTTCAAAGGTTACCGTGTTCTGTATAACGATGCAAGAGGTCCGGGCAAGGGGGGCATAAGGTTCCATCCCGAAGAAAGCCTGGACGACGTGAAGGCTCTTTCGGCCTGGATGACCTGGAAGTGTGCCGTTGCCGATCTACCATACGGCGGCTCCAAGGGGGGTATAGTTTGCGACTCTCGGGAAATGAGCGACAGGGAGGTGGAAAAGCTTTCTAGGGAATACATCCGTAGGATATACAAATATATAGGACCCGATCAGGATGTTCCGGCACCGGACGTAGGAACAAACCAGCAGATAATGGGCTGGATGATGGACGAGTACGAGAAGCTGGTCGGTAAGCACAAGCCCGGTGTTATAACATCAAAGCCCGTGGAGATCGGTGGAACACCTGGAAGAAGCGAATCCACAGGAAGAGGCGTAGCCTTTATGATAAGGGAAGCCGCGAAGAGGCTGAACAGGGACCTCGAAGGCATGAGCCTGGCTGTCCAGGGCTTTGGAAACGTTGGTAAGCATCTGGTCAAATCCGCCCAGGAAATGGACATGGATGTGGTTGCTGTTACTGATGCCGGAGGAGGTGTATACGATAGTTCCGGCCTTGATTACAAGGAACTTAAGAAATCAATGGAGAAACACGGAACTGTAGCCGAAGCTCCTTACGATTCTATAACCAATGAGGAGCTTTTTGCCTTGGACGTGGATGTTTTATCACCTGCAGCAATAGAAAACGTAATCACCGAGGAAAACGCCGATGAAATAAAGGCTGATATACTTGCCGAGGCGGCCAACGGACCTGTTACACCCAAGGCGGATGAAATACTGGCCGAAGGGGATATCTTTCAGATACCGGACTTTCTCTGTAACGCAGGTGGTGTGACCGGTTCATACTTCGAGTGGGTACAGAACCGATACGGTTACAGCTGGTCCATGGAGGAGTTCAGGGAGAAGCTTGATAAGAAGCTTACGAAGGCCTTCAACGAAGTATACGAGCTGCATGATCAAAAGGGTATAAGCATGAGGGACGCTGCTTATTCGTTGTCTGTTAAAAAGGTCGTAAAGGCTATGAGACTGAGAGGACGTTTGTAGGTGATTGAATGAAACTTCCGTGTGAGGTCTTTGTCAACGATGTACTTCCTGCGGTAAGGGCTATACTTGCAAGGGACCTTGTTGAAGAGCATGGGTTGACACAGAGAGAAGCTGCTCGACGTCTGGACATGACTCAGCCTGCTGTCTCCCAGTACAAGAACAAACTTCGAGGTAGGCAGCTCAAAAAGATAGAAAACTCTAAGTCAGTTTCCAATAAGATAAAAAACCTTATAGAGGATGTCGCCAAGCAGAGAATCGAGATGGAGGACTATGACGACAGGTTCTGTGAGATATGCCAAGCTGCCAAGGAAGATTCTATCTTAGAGAGCAGATTTTCATGTGATATAAACTGATTGATTAGGCCTGGTAACTGTAACCTTCCTCCTCTTCACCGAAAACCTTTTTCTTTACTTTTTCCTTCACTTCAGAAAGCTTGTCCTTGAATGACTTTTCACTGGGGCTCTTGTAACCTTTTGACTTTGCATAACCTTCTTCAGGTGGAAGCAGCATGTAGATTATAATCCCGGCTATTAGTATTACTATAACGCCTGTTCCTATCCATAGCCATGGAAGGCCCAGCTCTTCTTCTATATCTTCTATTCCGTCTGTTATGTCCAGTCTAAGCCTTTCAGCTTCGCTTATCTTTTCGCTCATGGTTACGTAGTCGTCCTGGTTCATTGCGTTTTCTGCTTCAGACATAAGGGTCCTGAACGTAGACATCTCCTCTTCTATATGTTCCACCTCTGTTTTATCTTCCAAGGTTTCCAGCCTTTCTTCAAGCTCCCCTTTCTCTTCCTCGAGGCTATGGTATCTTTCGACTATATTGGATTCCTCTTCTTCATCAGGATGTATCCACAGACTTCCTTCTACCGTCCCTATCTCGTCTTCCAAGAAGTATGTAACTGAATACTTTCCTATGGGTGCCCCGCCACCTGGACTGAAGGATACTTCGAAGCTCTTCTCCTCTTTTTGATCTATAGTCCTGCCTGAAGGTACCAAGTCGTACCACTCTTCAGGTCCTTCGAGTTCTAAGCTTAGTCCTACGTCCTCTAGGTCCTTTGTACCGGTGTTAGCCACTGTAACGTTGTTTGTTTCAGTCTCGTCTGCGGTTACGTTGACTATTTCCTTCTCAAGGTTCAGCTCAGCTTCCGGTACACCACAGTAGTCCTCGGCTTCTATACACCTTTCCTTGACTTCTTTGCAGAAGGTAGGACTGTCGTCTGTGACCTCCTTTGTTTGGTGTATCTCCTCTTCGTCACA
>PWIB01000022.1 GCA_003555465.1 Candidatus Aenigmatarchaeota archaeon
AATAAAAATGGTAGCGGGGGGACGATTTGAACGTCCGACCTCCGGGTTATGAGCCCGACGAGCAGTCAGGTAAGCGCGGCCTTACAAATTGAAACCACGTCAAATCTCCAGGCTGCTCTACCCCGCTGTACCTATTTTTAACGAAAGCTAATTTAAATCTTGCGGTTGAACGGACAACTACTAAGGAACTTTCAGCTTTATAAGCTTGGAGCCGGAATTTCACTTCATGTCGAAACTAGTTCTGGGTGTCGATGAGGCAGGCCGTGGAGCCGTTGTTGGCCCTCTTTGTATAGCTGCTGTTGTGATTGATGAAGAGAAGGAAAAGGAACTGGATAAAATGGGCGTCGACGACTCGAAAAAGCTTAGCAGGAAGAGGAGGGAGGAGCTTGAAGGTAAGGTGAAGGAGGTTGCCGAAGACTTTGCTGTTCTGAAGATAGATGCCGGTACGATAGACGAGGAAATGGAGAGAAACAGCCTCAACCTGATAGAAGCAGAGAGAATGGCCGAGCTTATAGAAACCCTGAAGCCTGATAAGGCCATAGTCGATGCTACTGAAGCTAAGACTGAAAAGGTTAAAAATACTATCCAGGGGCTTATGAGCGAAGAGCTGAAGGAGGAGGTTGAGATAGTTGCAGAGAACAAGGCCGATGAGAACTATCCTGTAGTTTCGGCGGCATCGATCCTCGCGAAGGTCACCAGGGATTCTTCTGTCTCAGAGATAGAAGAGAGGCTTGGTGAGGAGATAGGCAACGGGTATCCCAGCGATCCAAGGACCAAGGACTTTTTGGAGAGGATTATAGAGAAGAAAGGAAGTTTTCCTGAAGTAGTTAGGGAGAGCTGGGTCACTGCAGAGAGGATAATCGAAAGGAAGAATCAGGAAGATCTATCTGGTTTTTGTTAAGGAGAATACCAGAACGGAAAGAATTGCTAGAAGTGCTATAGAAAAATTATTGTATGCAGGGGCTATAAAGGTTCCATAATCCCCTGCTCTTTCGTCTTCAGTCTCTATTCCGATACTGTCTACGTTTGTCCACTCCTCTTCTTCAGTCCCCTCGTCCAGAGTTTTTATCTGTATGTTGACCTCTGCGTAGTCGTTTGTCAGTCCAAGCATAGCATTCATTATGAAATGTGTTTCTTGACCTGGACTTAACTCAAGCTCTCTGATCTCGGGAGGTTCGTGGTACTGTGAGTTTGCATGCTCATCGCTGCAGTCGCCTATATCCGGACAGTCGAAGTTCCAGTTGACCCATCCATCAGGTCCTTCACCCAGAGGACCCCTTAATTCAACGTCGTATTCAGTATTTCCCTGGTTTTCCATCTCTATCCTACAGCTACCAGTCTCACCTGCTCTTTTGTTGATTTCGGTCTGGCCGGCTCCTGTACAGTCCGTTATACTTATCTCTATGTGTACAGTGGGCTCTACTACTATAGTTACGTTCTCACCGAAGTAATCAGCAGAAGCTGTGCTGCCTATAAGTGGAAATACTAGGAAGAGAGCTATTACAAGTACGAGCAATTTCTTCATAGAATCAAAATTGGTACCCAGACTTAAATAAATTATTTAAGTACAAACTATAAAAAGCAGTGTAACCTAAACTGTGGGGTAATGGTATTATGGATGATGAGAAGCTGCTGACCTCTGTTCACGCGACACTGGGTGCTGTTTCAGGCTATCTGTCGAACTTCACAGGACAGCCGTCGCATGCCTTCGGAGTGGCTTTAATAGTTTTGCTTGTTACGGCAAATGTTTCAAAGTACCTCGTGGATGGCGAAGATAAAGGTGCGAAGTGGTGGCTAGGGAACGGAGCTGTACCGTTCTTGCTTGTGTGGGCGGTTTTTTCCGTACTTTTCTACAACCTATGAGGTTTTAACATGGAGAGAGCATACACAACCGACATTAACGGAAGCTCAGACAAGGTCAAGGTCCAGGGTTGGTTGAGGGAGAAGAGGGATCTAGGCAGTATAATGTTTCTTATAATCGCCGACAGGAAAGGCGAAATACAGGTAACTGTAAAGGACGACGAGGTCGATGAAGACCTCCTGGAAAGTGCAGAGAACGTTACAAGAGAATCCGTCGTTTCTGTTGAGGGAAGTGTTCAGGAAAACGATCAGGCTCCAGGGGGCAGGGAGATACATCCCGAGAGCTTTGAAGTTCTATCCGAAGCCAAGAAGCCTCTGCCCATGGACCCGAGAGGTAAACAGGAGGCAAACCTTGCGACACGGCTTGACAACCGCTTTATGGACCTCAGGAAAAAAGATAGAAGAGCTATATTTGAGATCAGGGACGCTGCATGTAGCGGGGCAAGACAGTACCTTGAGGAAAACGGTTTCATGGAGGTCCATACACCGAAGATAACTGTCTCGGGTACCGAAGGCGGTGCCGAGGTCTTTCCTATAATATACTACGAGAAGGAGGCCTTTTTGGTACAGTCCGCACAGCTGTACAAGCAGCTTATGCAGGCCGCGGGTGCTGAAAGGGTGTACGAGATAACGCCTCAGTGGCGAGCTGAGAAAAGCAGAACTCCAAGACACCTAACGGAGTCCTTCTCTGTTGATATGGAGATGTCCTTTATAGAGGACCAGGAGGACGTTATGGAGGTCCAGGAGAGAACTGTCAAGGCTATGGTTGAAAGTATAAAGGAGAGGGCAAGTGAACAGCTTGAAGAGTTGGACGTAGATCTGAAGGTACCCGAACTCCCGCTGAAAAGGTTAACCTACGACGAGGCGCTCGAAATGGCTGAAGAGGAGGGCGAAGAGATACAGTGGGGTGAGGATATAAACATAAAGGCTATGCGGAAGATAAGCAAAAGGCTGGAAGAACAAGGTCATGACTTCTACTTCATAAAGAGGTGGCCTGCAAGCGAAAAGGCCTTCTACTACAGGCCTGATCCCGAGGACAGCAAGTACACGCAGACCTTTGACCTGAACTACCGTTCCTGGGAGCTCTCTTCCGGCGGCCAGAGAATCCATGACCTGGAGCTTCTGAAAGAGAGGATAGAGAATCAGGGAATGGATCCGAGTGAGATGAAGTTTTATCTCGACGCGTTCCGTTACGGTATGCCGCCGCACGGAGGCTTTGGAATGGGTCTCGACAGGTTTGTGGCCAGCGTTCTCGGCATTGAAAATGTAAAGGAGACCGTACTTTTCCCGAGGACTCCTGACAGGCTCGAACCGTAATAGATAAATAAGATTAACCGAGGTTTTCATATATGAGCTGGGAAATAAACAGGGACAGGTGCCTGAGATGTGGTGGATGCGTTGCTGTATGTCCGACACAAGCTCTTGAGCTCACTGAAAACGGAGTCATAGTAGACGAAGAGAAGTGTATAGAATGTGGAAACTGTGAAAAGGTCTGTCCCGTAGGAGCTATAACCGTAGGTGATGATGAATGAAGGACGTTGTAGTTGTAGGTGCTGGTCCTGCAGGCTGTTCCGTAGCCAAGGAGCTTGCCGAAGAAGGTTACGATGTAGTTGTCTACGAGAAGAGACAGGAAATAGGAGCTCCGAAAAGGTGCGGAGAAGGGCTTTCTTCGAGTGCTGTAGATAACTTGGGCTTGGATATACCTGAATACTGTAGAATGCAGTCCATGGACGGCGCGCTCGTATATTCTCCCAATGGTGACAGTGTAAGGATACATTCCGACGAAACCGTCGGCTGGATACTCGAGAGGAAAACCTTTGACAAGTGGATGGCCGAGAGAGCAGCAAAGGCCGGAGCAAAGGTACGTGCCAAGGCCAAGGTCGTTGATCTTTTACCTGAGAACAGGGGCGTGGTGGTCGAGATAGAAGGTGAGAGGAAAAAAGTCGAATCAAGAATGGTGATAGCTGCAGGCGGCGTCGAGTCGCTTATAGCCAAGAAGACCGAGGTCAAGGACCAGTCGGATCTTGAAGTCGTTGATTCCGGTTATCAGTACGAGATGGTTAACCTCGATTTGAAGGACGAGAACAAGCTGGAACTTTACTTTGGTGACGAGGTAGCGCCCAGGGGCTACGTCTGGGTATTCCCGAAGGGCGAGAACAAGGCAAATGTCGGTATAGGAATAGCCGGAGACCTTGACGAAACGGCTAAACATTACCTGGACAGGTTCATTGAGAACAATGAAAGGTTTAGTAAGGCTTCTATCGTGGAGGTTAATTCTGGAATGATACCTGTAGGTGGATTATTGGAAAATATGGTAGCGGACAACTTCATGGCTGTAGGCGATGCAGCGAATCAGGTTAACCCTATACACGGCGGCGGTATACGTGAGGGGATAAAGGCTGGGCAGATAGCATCGGAGGTCGCTAGCAGAGCTCTGGAGAAGGACGACACGACAAAGGAGGAGCTTGAAATTTATAATCATATGTGGTGGGAGGAAAGGGGCAAGAGTCTGAGAAAGGTGGAAAAACTGAGAGAGGTTCTCGAGGACCTGGATGATGAGGACCTGAACTACCTGGCTAAAAAGTTGGATGGCCAGGACTTAATGGACTTCACCCAGGGCAAAAGGCTTTCGAAGCTTGGTAAACTTTTACTCAAAAGGCCGAAGATGATAAAGTCCGCCAGGAAACTTCTCTAAATACCGTCCTAAAGCTAAGCTTTTTAAGGGCTTCCTTCAAAACAATAGAAAGGGTGAAAATTATGGCTGAATTACCACTTGCACCGCTTAAGAGGATTGCTAAGAACACTGGAGCTGATAGAGTTTCTGAAGAGGCTGTCGAAGAACTCAGGGACGTTGTTGAGGACATAGCAGAAGATCTTGCCAAGGACGCTGTTACAGCAACAAAGCACGCTGGTAGAGTTACAGTAAAGAAAGAAGACGTTGACTTGGTTACGAGGTAGTTAGGGATGCCAACAAAGCAGGATCAGATAAAGAATGTGAAGGAGGGTGACTACATCGTAGTAGATGGAGAGCCCTGTGTAGCTACCAAAAGGAAGACCTCTTCAGCAGGAAAACACGGTTCTACGAAGGTCAGGCTTCAGACCAGAGGAATCATAGACGATCGGAAGAGACAGATTGTGAAGCCCTCTGACGCGAAGGTCAAGATTCCTATAATAGACAAGAAGGCAGCGCAGGTTATCTCTGTTTCCAGTGATTCCGTACAGCTGATGGATCTTGAGTCCTACGACACCTTCGAGATAGCAGTTCCAGATGACTACGATTACGAGCTAGAGGAAGGAGA
>PWIB01000013.1 GCA_003555465.1 Candidatus Aenigmatarchaeota archaeon
GAAGCATTTCACCTCCGTTATGCACAAGCTTCTGGATAACCTTTCTGCTTCCTTCATCCAAAAACTCAAGGACCTTCTCAGCTCCCTGTTCTATTTCCTCCTTCCTTTCAAAGAAGGATTTAGAGACTATATAATATATGAGAGAGCCAACGAAAAGTCCAGAAAGGGCAACCGCGATGAGAATCATCGACACTGGAACAGTACATGGACACATGGTACCTCCACCAGGAACCGTCCATACGTAGAACAAAGCGTAGGCTACAAAGCCCAGAAAAGCCGCAATGAGCAAAACTACTTGTAGAGTCCTCTTCACCTTTTCGTCCATATCATACTAGTAAGCTATTTTAGTCAATAAAAAGTTTTCCAGGAATCTTTGCGTTGCAGATAATTCTACATAGCTTTTTACCTCCCATGAAAAATCAGTTTTAAAAGCCAGGAAGAACTATAAAACTATATGAGCAACGACAACCTCGTAGTAAAGATTTCACTTGTTCTGCTACTATTGTTTTCCTTCTATATACTTTGGCCCTTTGTATCCGCACTACTCTTTGCAGTAATACTTGCCTATTTCAGTTACCCTGCATACCAGTGGATGAAAAACAGGAGTACAGATGACATAGCCGCTTTAAACCTTGTGGCAGCTGTCGCTGCCGTTTTGATAGTAATGATTGCCGAGGGCTTGAGAGTCTTGCTGAGAGAGCTCAGCAAACTTTACCATGCTTTACCTGAATTACTGGAAGGTTTCGAAGCGATCGAAGGAATAGAGTTCATGGGTATAAGAGTTTTCGAGGAAATCACAGACTACGGCCTCTCTGCTGCAATGGGCTATATAACAGGACTAGGAGCAAGAATACCGCAGATGTTTTTCTCACTTCTCGTTTTCTTTGTCGGATACTTTTACTTCCTCAAAAGAGGCAAAGAGCTGTATAGGTACATAAAGGAAAGCCTACCCCTTGAAGAGGAAAGAAGGGATAAGATAATAAAAAAGGTCAAGCTCAATGTCGATGCCTTCATAAGGGCCGAAATAATTATAGCGATAGCACAGGGTACCGTGGGTGGTATTATCTTCTACACTCTAGGACATCCTTATCCTCTATTTTTCGCCATAGTAATAGGCATACTTGCCTTCATACCTGTTGTAGGGCCGTCATTAGTGTACTGGCCTGTAGGGCTGTTTGAGATCTTCAGACAGAACTACATACTCGGTGCATCCTACATAATCACAGGCGTTTGTGTCATAAGCACAATGGACTACTTCCTCCGTCCAAGGATAATGGGAGACAAGGCGAAGATACATCCTTTCGTAGTTCTAGTAGGATTCCTAGGAGGAATATACGCCTTCGGAGCAGCAGGGATAATTATAGGTCCTGTAGTACTGTCGCTTGGACTGATACTGATAGATGAACTCAAAAAGGAGTATACGAGCTAACTGCCCAGTATCTCCTGATCTTCCTTTGTGTCGAGCTGATCCTTCACCTTTTCACCTATCTTAGGTCCAAGAACCTCCTTTATGCGTGCTGTAGGTGCTGATCTCAGATCAGAAAGGCTTTTGAAGCCTGCCTTCCAAAGTTTCCTGGCCCTTACTCTTCCAACACCTCTTAAACGTACAAGAGGAACAAGCTCCTCTCTTACGCCGTGTTTGAGACGTGTTCTCAGTTTCCTGATAGGTTTGAGCTTATCCTTCATATTAAGAAGTCTTGCAAGTTCCTGCATCGAGTAGAGAAGCCAGTCGGCAATCTCCTTCCTGCTTCTCAATCCACCCGGTGTTTCCCCGTACTCCTCCATAAGCTTGTCTTCTCCTTTCTCCTTTATCCAGTCCTGTAACATGAGAGCTGTCTTCACTGCAGATAAAAAGTTCTCGTAGCCGAGATCCCATGGTGAAGGAGCAGGTTTAAGCAGCTCGTTCTCATGCTTCGCCAGTTCCTCCTGAATACCGTCGAACTCTCTGTCCTTCATTCTGAGAGTTCTCATCTCACCTGTATTGCATATAAGAGCAAGAAGTCCGAAGGCTGTGTACTCGCGCTCGGTCTCCAGACCAACTAGAAGCTCGTGCGCTGAATCAGGATCCAGATATAACTCGGCTACCCTCTTTCCTACTCTTGTAGGTTCCAGCTCTCCCCTGTCCTGTTTTATCAAGCGCCAGTCCTCGAGCTTACCCAGAATTCTATCAAGCTTAGACTCTATTTTCCTCATATCGTTGTACTGGTGATAAAAAAAGGTCTTGGACAGGAAGTCGTTCAAGGATTCCTTGTCACGGGTCACTCTAGTGGCTATGAGAGAAAGTATATGTGTCCTCAGGACAGGCTCGACAGCCAGCTTAGAATAGATCTCCTCGGCTTCGCCTTCGATAAACCTTTCCTTCAGCTCCTCGGCCTGGTTCTCGTTCTTTCCTATAAGTATAGCTTCACCGTAGTCGTCGTATTCCGGACGTCCTGCACGGCCACTCATCTGCTCGTACTCTAAAACGGGTATGAATGCCATACCTTTATCAGGATGATAACGCTTTGCATCACGGATCAGGACGCGGAAAGCCGGAAGGTTAACTCCTGCAGCCAGCGTAGGAGTAGCCGAGATCACCTTTATCAACTTATCACGGAAAGCGTCCTCTATAATGTTCCTCTGACCGTTTGCAAGTCCTGCGTGGTGGAAGGCTGCTCCTGTCCTCACACATTTGGCGAGCCTCTTGCACTGCTTCGTGGGCTGTGACGGAACGTTCAATATCTCCTCGGCTAGCTCGTCCAGTTCGTCCCTTTCATCACCTGAAAGATGGTGGTTTATCTTCTCCCCTGTCTTCTCGGCTATTGACTCGGCGTTCCGCCTGGAGGAGGCAAAGATCAGAGCCTGTTTACCCATATCCAAGGTGTGGTCTGAGATAACATGCTCTCCTCTTCCGCTTTTCTCAAAGTCAAGGTCCTGCTGATTTTCAAATTCCACCATGCTGCCGTTAAACACGCCTTCGTGAAGCTCCACGGGCCTGTAGTCCGAGGAAACAAGCTCTGCGTCGAGCCAGCCTGCTAGCTCGTCGGCATTGGATATAGTGGCCGAAAGCCCCAGGATCTGCGCATCCGTGAGCTGCCTAAGCCTTGTGAGGGTTACTTCAAGAGTAGGCCCACGTGATTCGTCGTTTAGGAGGTGGATTTCATCAGAAACGACAAGCCCTATATCTTCTGTCCAGGAAGGGTTATGCCTGAGAATCGAGTCCATCTTCTCAGAGGTGGTTATAATAAGGTCGTGGTTTCCAAGTCCTGAGGCCGAGGAGTCGTAGTCACCAACGGAAACGGCTACATCCATGCCGAGATCCTCGTATCTCTTGAAGTCATCGTACTTCTCCTGCGCAAGGGCACGGAGAGGGACAATATACACACATTTCTTATTCTCTTCTATTATCTTCTTAAGGAACGCGAACTCGGCTATAGCGGTCTTGCCTGAAGCTGTTGGGGCCGCAACAACCATGGATTCGTTTTTCAGAAGTCCGGATCCCACAGCCTTCTCCTGTGGAGGATTAAGCTCCTTGATTCCCCTGTCGGTGAACTTCTCCTTGCTCTTTTCAGGAATATCCAAGTCTTCTATCAGCATGACTACATCATTAGAAATGGATTCTTTTAAATTACAGTCTGGGAAATTCATCAGCAAACTTACTAACTGAAGATATTTTTCACTGAATCAACTACACCTGAAAGATTCAGTCCTCCTTGACTTCCGTCCAGATAAACGTCAACTAAATCTGGGTTTTCTGAAGTATTCTTCATCATCTCCTTAATCTCTCTTCTACTGTAACCTTCCTCAAGATATTTCTCAATCCAGTTCTCGATGTACTCGGGGACATCACCTGACCCAGAAGCTGTGAAGTTGAGATTGTCACCAAGTAAGAGATATGCAGCAACTGCGACAATTAAAACAAATACAACAAATATACCAACCCAGATTAAAAGTGATGTATCCTCCTCCTGGACCATAAAGGAAGCATCTTCCTGGGTAGATGAATACAGTTCATCATCCGCTTCAACAGTAACTTCAAGTCTATAATCCCCTGGTGGCAAATCATCAAAATAAGAGGAGACCGTCTCGAAGTCCTCGACAGTCAACTCCTCGTAAAAATCATCCACTAGAGAACCACCTGCATCGTAAACAGCTCCCTGAACTACTACATTTACAGGCTCGTCTTCCATGTTACCCACCTCAGCAGTGTAATGGACTTCATCACCTTCTTTGTACGTAGTAGAATCAAGCGATAAGCTGAGTCCGAGTATATCCATCTCATCAACCTCGGGTTCAACGACGGTTATATTCACTGGAACTTCAACATCTTGATCGAGCTCAGATACATTAACTAATACAGACCCTGTATATTCACCGGTATCAGTAGCATCATCAGTTTCAACTACCAGGTCAAAGTCCTTCGTCTCATCGACGGCAAGTCCGGCTTCGGTCACATCAAGCGTAACCATATCATCCACATCTTCCACGGAAAACTCAAGATTAGCATCACCGTATCCTTCATTAGCAAGAGAAAATGAGGTCTCAACGGAATCAGGATAAGAAAGTTCCGCGTCCACGGACTCTTCAACATCGATAACAGGACTGTCGTCCTCAACAAAGGTTGCATTCAAAGCTTTAGTTTCGTTGAAAGTAACCGTTACATTTGCTTCAGTACTTCTGTAGTCACCAGCCCAAGAATCAAAAACCCAACCATCATCAGGAACAGCTGTCAGGTTCACTTCCTCCCCATCATCGTACTCGTCCTTATCAGGATAGGTAATCACATCCCCCTCCCCTGAGATATTCAAATGGAGGTCAAAGGGTGGCTTCTCGGAAAAAATACCAATTATACTTTTGTCATTGTCCATCGTAACATTATCGGAACTTTGGTTTGAATCAAAGTCACCGGACCACTCAGAAAACTCCCAGCCTTCCTCGGGTGTAGCATTCAAAGTAACTTCAGTTCCGTTCACATATTCCTCTTCATCAGGATACCTCGACACGTTCCCCTTTCCTATTACTTCAAGATCAAGTTCATGGGTTATATACTCAGTGAAAACAGCAACAGCATCCTTATCACTATCAACCGTAACTTCGGTTTCACTCTCGTTTGATTCAATGTCACCAGACCATTCAGTAAAGTTCCATCCTTCTTCAGGTACTGCATTTAGAGTAACGTTGGTCCCTTCCTCGTAAATATGGCTTCCGGTCTCGGGTTCAGTGCTTCCCTCGCCATCGGTATCTATAGACAAGGTAAAGTTTTCCTTGTGCTCCTCAAAATATGCATCAACTTCCCTGTCACCATCCATCAAAACAGTAATCTCTTTGTCACGGCTATGGTAATGTGGAAGTATATCTCCATCCCAGCCGATGAAATCATACCCCCGAGGTTCCATTGCTCTAACGGGAACCATCTCTCCGTGATAATGAACATGGCTCCCTTCGCTTGGGTATGTATCACCCTCTTCGATGACATTTATATCAAGAGTATGCTCATAACTAGGATCGACATTCTCAAAGTACGCTATAAGCTCCTTGTCTTCGTCCATCACCAGATCTATTACACTGAGCTCCTGACTGCCGAGGGGATAGTCACCTGTCCAATGACTAAATGTGTAATCTTCTCCTGCTGTAGCATTGACTGTAACGGTCTCACCTACGTCGTATGTATGCAATCCTTCAACAGGATCCGTACTACCTCTACCAAAGACACTGAGAATTAGATCAAAATCATCCACGACTTCTACAAGAACTTCTTCCCTTTCCTCCTCGACTTCTATTGTAAGCAAGAAGGGTGAATCAGCAGAGCTACCTGATCTGGGCGTCCAATCAAAGCTTCCTTGATATGCTTCACCTCCATCAACTTCCTTATCTTCTTCGACGTCCTCAAAAACAGTATCACCATCATTGTCCTCTACTGTGAATTCAATGTCTTCGGATCCTGGGAGATTACCGACGTTTTTCAAGTAGTACTCGACTACAACTCTTTGCCCCTCGCCGTACTTTTCTCCTTCTTCCGGTTTATCTATATCGAGCTCAAACTCAGACTTTCCTGAAAAGCTTGCCAATATTTCTTTACTCTCCTCGAGAAAAATGCTGGTTGCTTTTTCCTCAGTATAAATATCACCTTCCCAACCAACAAACTCATAACCATCATCAGACTCCGCAACAAGATCCACCTCCTCACCGCTCCTATACTGAAACTCTCCTTCACCGGGCTCCAGAATCTCACCTCCTTCGGTTGAAGAGAGTATTATTTCAAGGTACTCAGAAAATACAGGATATATCTCGTAGTCATCGTACATAACAACCTCGGTTTCCGGTGATGCGGTGTCCTTAACCGCTTGAACTTCCCCCTTCCACCCATCGAAATAATGGTCTTCACGAGCTTCAGCAACTAGGTTGACCTTATCTTTCGGTCCTAAATCAAACTCCCCCTCACCGGGCTCCAGGACATCTCCACCGAGCCTCTCTGGAATAGAAAGGGTTAAGTCAGGGTCATATATGGACCAATGTGACACTGTATCCCCATTAAGTTCCCAGTAGAGATAAGGAAACCCATCGTTCATATCCTTATCCTCGTCTATAACACGCTCGATGTCCCATTCAAGATCACGGAAAAGGTGGTAGTCCCTCATTTCATCGTTGCTCAAAGAATATAAGTTCTCTTCGGTGCCTTCGTTCAGGCCAATTGATTCGTACTGGCCTGTTTCCTCGTAAGAAGAAACTGAATCCTTTACTGTTCCCTGTTTATTTATACCAACCAAGCCTCCTACTCCGTCTTCCCCGGTAACAGAGCCAATGGAATGCGTCCTTTGTACATTACTATAAAGATCTTCCGTTGACCCTACAATACCACCAACCCCTTCAACACCCGATACACTTCCTGAAAAATAGGAATCTAAAACGGAAGAATCTCTACCTAAAAAACCTACAAGACCGCCTACACGCCGATCTGAACCCTCAACATCTGCCTTCGAGGATGAAAGTACAAGCTCCGACTCGCTTCCGAAAAATCCAGACAAACCACCGACCTGTGAACTACCATCTATCTCACCAGTAACGTAACATCTGTACAATTTTCCGTTGTCAATGTGACCGACAACGGCACCAGTTGATTCACCTCCTGTTATATCTACATTCACAAGGTCAAGATTGCTTACGTAATTTTCGGAATCTATGTATCCGAAAAGACCGACGTAGTTCTCCTGAGGCCTATCCATGTACAGATTATTTATTTCATAGCCCTGAGCATTAAAGAAGCCGCGGAAGGGTTTACCCGGGCTGGCGAGTGGTTCCCATCCTTGAGATGCACCTCTTTCATAACAGAATTCCTCTACTCCTGGATATTCATCAGGCTTATCGTAGCTTTCCTCGTCACAGAAGTCCAGATCACTCCCAAGGTAATAGTCTTCGTCGAGGTCATGTCTTATATCGTAGAGGTCCTCGACGCTTTCAATGAGAACCGCTGAATCAGCAATATAAAGTCCTGTCATACCCTGGAAAAAATCTCCCATAGTATCAAATCTCTCACTGCTTGTATGTAGAAGCGTCACAGAAAGAGACAAGGCTACAATTGCTACCAGAACAATAGACAGAGGTATCTTCATGTCTGATAATTAATTATAGATATTTATAACATTTTGCAGATGGTTTAAAGTTATTTAAAAGATGGGACTTTAATTAACTGAGGGTGTATGAAAATGGAAGGGGACTTCATTGTCATAGAAGGTATAGACGGATCCGGAACTACAACCCAAACGAAACTTCTCTGTGAATGGCTGGACAAAAAGGGTAAGGAATATGTCAGGACCCAAGAACCTGTAAAGGAAGAGCTTCATATAGGCAAAGTAATAAAGGAGCATCTCGTCCAGGACGACGACGACCACTCACCTGAATCAATAGCCCTGGCCTTTGCTGCAGACCGTCTCATACACCTCGAAGACAGAATAATCCCGGCTCTCAAAGAAGGCAAAACTGTGGTTTCTGACAGATACTACCACTCTTCTATGGTCTACCAGCCCGAGCACGGCGCCGATCTAAGCTGGGTCAAGGAGATAAACAAGCACGCAAGGAAGCCCGATGCAACCATAATAGTCGACGTTCCAGCTGAAGAATCTATGAAGAGGCAGCAAAAGAGAGACGGCGGGGAGAGCTCAGTCATATTCGAAAACCTCGACTTCCAGAAAAACATAAGGGAGAGGTATATAAAACTGGAGGAAGGACTGGAGGAAGACATCTATATAGTCGACGGGGTTAGAAGCAAACAGGAGGTACACGAAGACGTAGTAGAAATCGTCAGAGAAGTAATGGAAAAGTAAACTACTCAAGGCCTTCGTCGCATTTTTCTATACAGTCCGTTGGAATCTCTTCTGAGAGGTATAGCTCATCGTTTGCCTTGTAGAACTTTAAACCGTCCTCCCTTGCCTTTTGACAGTCTATTTTAAGTATAACCGGATCGTCTGTTCTTCTCTCACCGACTTCTCTTGCTATTTCCTTTGATGAAGAAAGGTGGACCATATTTCTGTCCCTCGCCTCCAGGCCGTTTATCAGAATCTTGTAAGCGGCCTTGCTTGTAGTTCCGTGGTAGAGCTTCTCAACATCCTTGTCTTCGGGTAGGTCGATTTCTATATCCAAGGAATGGCCGTAGAGCGCTCTTATCCTATCGTCCTTTATCTCGTATCTCCTTTTGCCTTCTTCGACCAACTTTTCGACGAACTCTCTGTCGATTTCAGAGAAACGCTCCTCCAACTTCTCAACGAGTTCTTCGATGTCCACGAAGCCGTTCTCATCCATATCCATTCCTTCGGGATCGTGCCTCAACCAATAGGACATCTGCTTACTTACATCGACTTTATCCATACTATCACTCAAGTTCTAGAGTTTCCCACTCTATTTGATTATCTTCGACAGCTTTCTTAATCCTCCTCTGAACCGAACTAAGCTTACTACTCCCCGTCTTTACATCTGCAAGCACTACTTTTATATCTTCCGCCTCCTCGTCCATTCCATCAAATATGACATAGTCAACAGGCGATCCCAGGAAACGTGCATCCGAAGCCCTGTATTCGAACTCCTCGGTAAACGGTGCAATGTGCTCGGATATCTTTCCCTTTAGCGTGGACCTACTCCTGCTCAAAGCGTCCTTCCTTATCTCCTCTTCCCTCTCTTCAACCTTCCTTTCCACTTCGTATTTTACCTTCCAGCGGAGATAGACGATATATACAAAAAGCACGAAAACTACAGCCGAAAGAAAAATCAGTATATAGCTCACTTTCTCACCCTACAACAACTCCCCCGCCTGAAGGTATCAGAGGTTTCACGTTTTCCTTTCTGACCTTCTTGACGAACTTCCTGTCTTCGGGTGCAGCCTTCTGAGCAAGTCTGTTTATAACCTCCTTGGCAAGGTCGCTTTTGTTTACATTACCTGGGTTCAAAGAAACAAAATAGTCGGCCTCGCTTCTCACGGACTGTGTCGAACCGTTGAAGACTCTTATCTCGTTCCTCTTTCTATCGAGCTTTACACCTATAGAGATCTTCAACTCCGTCTTCTTGAGGTAGTTCTTTTCACCCTTTATCATGAAAGAACCCTTTCCTATGTACTCACCCGAAGGAGCGTCCTTGCTGACCTGCTCAGGCCTTACCCAGTACACATCGACGCTTCCAAGACCTCTCTTCCAGGCCTTTGAGAAGGAGGCACAGAACTCTGATGCTTCCCTGATAGCCAGAGGTGTAACATCCCTATCCTCTGTCTTTACAATCGTAAAGGGCGAGCCCTCGATTTCAGCATGTAGAATAACGTCGTCCTTTTCTGTCTTGTCCTTCACAAGCTCCTCGTTCTGACTGGCGCTCTTACCAGCAACAACCAAAAAGCCCTCGGAGGTTCTGAACCATCTGTACTTCTTGTACCAGCCTTCTTCCTCTTCCTTCACCTCGATCTTCTCTTCAGGCTTGGACCTCTTCTTCTGTCTTTCTGCGTAGTCCTCCTTGTCTTTTTGTTTTATGGACTTCTCCTTCTGTATTATCTCCTTCTTCTTTTCCTTGATCTTCTCTATCTTGTCCCTTGCCTGCTTCTTGTTTTCGTAGAAGGACTCGGCGTTTTCCTCGACGGACTTACGGAAGTCAAGCTCTATAACCTTACCATCGACCTCCACAGCAACTACACCTTCACCTTCCCTTATCTCCTCTACAGCTCTCGCCTGAGGTGTATCTTCCTCTTCTATCCTCTTCTTGACCTCGCTCCAGGATACGTCGGAGTTCATAGCCTTCTGTATTCCGCTCAAAATATCGTCTATAAGGCTGTAGTTCTCGTATATGAGGTTAGCCTTCTCCTCCGATTCCTCCTTCTTTTTGCTCATCTTTTCCTCGACCTCCTCCTGCTCCTCCTTTATCCTCTGGACCTTTGATAGCTTCTCTTCCTTCCTCTCCTCTGCTTCCTTTTCGACCTCCTCCTTTTCCTTCTTCGAGAAGAATTCGTCAAGAGCTCTATTGAAGGTCTCGTGCCTCTCATACCTCTTGTCTCCGAACTTCTTCAAGGCAAACGGAACCGCAGCCAAATTACCGCCGTTTTCCTTTATTATACCTGGATCCGTTTCCTCCTTGAAAAGAGACATCACACTCCTCCTCAGCTTATTTATCTCCGCGTCATCCAGATCCTCTCCCTTCTTTGACTTGTCTATGTCTGCTTTGAAGCACGCCTCCTCTGCCCATCTCCCACCTAGGTTAAGGTCCCTGGCTATCTTCCGAACCACTTCACGGTCCGTGTCTATAAACCTTCCGAACTCTCGGCTCCCAAGCTTCCTCGGGTCCTTTCCTGCAGGAGGATACTTGTATGTCTCGCCTTTAGCTATCTTCCTCTCGCTCCACTTCTGGACTTCCAGCGGCTGGATTATTTTTCCGTCCCTGTCGACAAGTATAAAGTTACCCTTTCCAAAAAGCTCACAAACGAGAATGGAGTTTTCAGTATGTACTTCCACGATCCTATCGAACTTGTGCTGCTTGACCTCCCTTATAGTCTCGTTTCTAAGATGCTTCCTCAGAAACATACAGAAGTTAGGCGGTTTTTTCGGACCCTTTCTATCGTACCGGGAAATATATATCTTGCCGGGTTCAAGGATAAGGTCATAACTGTCACCCTTGGCATAGACATCGATACGCAGCCTTCTGTCTCTCTGATAGATCTTCTGGATCTTACCGCCTTGAAGGTTCTTCAGTTCCTCCACGGCGTAGTAAACGTCAAGGGAATTCATCTCCTCCATATTAGACCCTATCCATAGTTTCAGCGTCAGGATTAAAAAGTTTGATAAGTCCGGTCGAACTTCCCTATGCCTTTTCTAGTAGTTTCTCTGAATCTTCTCCTAAGGTCTCCTCTAGCTTCTCTTCAAGCTCCTTCCTCTCCTCTATACCGAAGTAGTTCTTGAACTCGTCAGTTATCTCCAGTGTCTTCGTACGCTTGTGCTTCTCAGTCCTTATAAGCTGCTTCCTCTCCAGATCCTTTATGTAGGAGTAGGCACGGTTTCCGATGATCTTGGCTATGTTGGACTGCTTTATAGGTCCCTTGAAAGCAACCAAAGCAAGGACCTTGAGCTGGCCACGTGACAGATCAGAGTAAGGCGTTAGGTGCGAAACTTCGTCTAGATACTCCGGCTTCACCCTGAGCTCATAACCTTCAGCGGACTGGAAGAGCTCTATTCCATGTCCTTCGTCGGAAAATTTCTTTCTTATGTTTTCAAGGGAGCTGTTGACTTCCTCTTTGTCTTTACCGGAAACCTTTCTTAGCTTACCTACTGAAAGAGGCTCAGAAGAGATGAACATAGCCGCTTCTATGATAGCTTCGGTTTCCTCACTCATGATTTTCACCTATCTTGATAATTATATCCTCGAAGTAGTCACTCTGCTCCGCATCGACCCTCCCTTCCTGGTTCAGTCGCAGTAGAGGTGAAAAGTTCCTGACGACCTCCTCTCTGTTCCACTCAGGTAAAAGGTCCGAAAAGGTCGTTTTACCCTCCTTCATGTTTTCAAGTATGTTGTCTATTCTCTTGTAAAGCTTTTCTATCCTCTCCTCGATATCTTCCTGCTGACCGTCTATGGGCATCGCTTCCTTTACCCTTCTCTCCTTCCTCTGCTTCCTCTTCTCCCTTCTTTCCTTGGTGTCGAAGGCCTTTTTAAAAGCGTCGATAAGCTCATCGGCTGTAGCTTTTCTCACCGGCTTCCTCTTCTTGGGCGCCTCCAAATGAGGTATATCCGAAACATCTATATCCAGCTCCTCGATCTCCACCTCTTCCGGATCCTTTTCTTCCTCCTTCTCCTCCCACATAAGTAGCTCGACCTTAATCCGGAGAAGTATAGCCATGACGATTACAACTCTCGCGGGAACGGTGAAGTTAAACTTCTGCCACTTGCTTACAAACTCTGAAAAGGCCTCTGCAAGATCTACGAGGTCTATATCCCACGGATCTATTCCTTCCTGGGAAATTATCCAGTCAAGCGTCTCCTCCCAGTTGGGTTCCGTCCTCGCGAACTTTAAAATCTCCTGCTCCTTCATACAGATAAGAATTAGCCCCGGAAGCTTAAAACTTTTTCAGAGTTAATCTTCAGGCATCTCCAACGCCATGACCTCTGAGGCACCGTCTTCCATTGAAACACCGTAGACGTAGTCAGCCTTCTGTAAAGTCTGGTCGTTGTGCGTTATAACCAGGAACTGAGCGTCCGTTGAATGCTTGTCTATCATCTCAGCGACTCTCTTCGAATTCTTATTATCGAGGGCAGCGTCTATCTCATCGAGTATGTAAAAAGGTGCGGGGTCATAAAGCTGCACCGCGAAAAGAAACGCTATAGCTGTAAGAGACTTCTCGCCACCTGACATCGAGTCGAGAGAAAGCCTGTTTCCGCCGGATGTTTCGGCTTCTATAACCAGTCCTGACTTTATGTCGTTCTCGTCCTCCAGCTCAATTGTTGCCTCGTGTCCTTGAAGCTCGTTGAATAGCTCCTGGAAATGTTCGTTTATCTCCTCGAGAGCTTCCATAAAGGTTTCCCTTCTCCTATGCTCTATCGACTCTATGGTATCCTCTATTGCGTCCTTCTCTTCCTGTATCCTGTCTATCCTCTCCTTGAGATCTTCGTAGACCTGCTTCGCGGACTTGTACTCTTCCTTGGCCTTGAAATTAACTGGGCCTATCTCCTGGAGGTCGCGGGTCAGATCTTTTTTCTCCTCCTTGAGAACCTTGATAGACTCGTCCTCGGTATCGATATCCTCTACGTCATCATACTCTTCAAGCTCCATCTCCGCATTATCGAACTTTGTATCTATCTTTGCCTTCTTCACTTTCAGGTTGTTGAGCTTCTCCTTAACCTTGACCTTCTCCTCGTAGTACTCCTTTCTCTCGCTCTTCAGCTCGTCCATTTCTCTCTCAATCTCTTCCTCCCTCTTCTCCAGTTCCGTAAGTTCGTCCTCTTCCGTCTCCTGTTCATCCCTCAGCTCGTCCAGCTTCCTCGAACGTTCGGCTATCTCCTCTCTTATACCTTCTATTTCCTCCTCGAGTATCTCCTTTTCCTCTTTGAGGTTCTCTATCTCAGAGCTCTTGCTACTTTTAAAGGATCCGAAACTGCTGCTGGACTCGTGGTGACCACCTTTCATGGCTCCGGACTTGTAGACGATCTCGCCGTCAAGCGTCACAACCCTCGCGTCCCCTGCATACTTCTTGGCAACATCCAGACTTTCCGCTACCAGGGTATCCTTGAACACGTACTGAAAAGCTAGCTCGTAGTCGGAGTCGTAGTCTATGAGGTTTATGGCGAAGTCTATAATACCGTCCTTGTCCTTTATCTTCCTGGATTCCCTGCTCTTGTTCCAGGGCCTGAGCTTCCTCAAGGGTAAAAAGGTAGCTCTGCCTACGGTATTCTCCTTTAGGTATTCGATACATTCCTGGGCTACGTTTGCGTCCTCTACGACCACAGAGTTCATGTTTCCTCCAGCGGCGACCTGAAGAGCTTTCTGATACTTTTCCTTTACGTTTCCCAGGGACTGTATAACTCCGTGCACGCCGTCCTTCTCGAGGCGAAGTATCTCCTTTGCAGGGCCTTTACCCGAAATTCTTTGCTGCTTCTCCTGCATCTTCTTGAAGTCCTCTATAGAGCTCTCCAGCCTCTCTATCTCCCCTCTCTTATCCTCTATCTTTTCCTTCTTGCTTTCTATCTCTCCCTTTATGGACTCTATCTTCCTTACTAGGTCCTTGTCTTTCTTCTCCTCACGCATCTCCTTTCTGATTTCCTTGAGCTCATCTTCCTTCTCTTCCATCTTGTCCTCAAGTTCCTCCTGCTTGTCTTCAGCCTCCTCGAGCTTTTTCTCAAGCTCCTCCATCTTCTCTTCCTTCTCTTCCTTCTCTTCCTTGTGTTTATCGTACTTCATCTTTGCTATCTTCTTCTTGATTTCATCCAGCCTTTCCTCTATCCTTTCCCTCTTCTCGACGAGCTTCTTCTCCTTCTCCAGTTTGTTCAAGGACTTTTTCTTTTCACCGAGAACCAGCCTGGCTTCCTTGAGCTTGTTCTCCACCTTTTCCAGCTCCCTTTCAGAGTCCTCTTTTTTTCTGTCGAACTCCTTTATGCCTGAAGCTTCGTCTATTATCTCTCTCCTTTCTGTTGGGCTCATCTCTATGAAGTTGGTTATAGCACCTTGCATTATGATGTTGTGTCCGTCGGAGCGGATCTTAGCAGAGGAAAGCGTGTCTATTATCTTCCTACGTGTCACGGTCTCTCCGTTCATCCTGTAGATGCTGTTGCCTCTTTTGTTTATCTTCCTTGTAATCTTGACTTCTTCCTCCTCCAGAGGAATATCTCCGTCTTCGTTGTCAAAGACAAGAGAAACCTTGGCCTCCTCCCTCGCCTCCTTCCCGTCGCTTCCTGAAAATATAAGCTCCTCCAATTTACCGGCTCTTATCTGCTTAGTAGAAAGGGTCCCAAGCACGAAGGTTATCGCATCGATTATATTACTCTTTCCCGAACCGTTCGGACCACATATACAGTTGAAGCCCGAAGGAATGGGGATTTCGGTCTTCGTAGCGAAGCTCTTGAACCCCTGCATCTCAAGCTTCTTTATCTTTACCATCTTAACACTCTACCTACAAACTATAATTTCACACGTGCCTTAAAATTATTCAGGGATAAGAAACTACTCTTCCCACTCGACAAGGTTTCCTCCGACCAAAAACTTGTTTCCTCCGACGTGATGCAAGGTTTCAGCCTCTTCGGCCATGAACCTACCGTCCTTCCAGAACTCCTCGTCGACCTCGGCAGCAACTATTTCACCTACCACGACGTAGTGATCCCCTGCCTCATGCATACCATCGACGACGCACTCAAGCCAGACCACGGCCTCATCTATACGGGAAGGATCGACCTCCTCAGCGTCCTCCAGCGTAACCTCTGCTTCGTCCAGCTTGTTTGGGTTGTCCCTGAAGCTCTCAGTTCCGAGGTACATGACATCGTCCAAAAAATGTTTCGTAACGACGTTGAGAACGAACTCGCCTGTAGCTTTGAGGTTCTCGTAAGTATATCTTTCAGGGGAAACTATGATAGATACCATAGGAGGGTTATGTGAAACTGGCGAAAGCCAGGAGAAAGATGCTGCGTCGCAGACTCCTTCCTCGTTGACAGTAGTAACTACAGATGTAGGATGCGTCTGTACAAGCCTAACAACGTCCTCGTGGTTTAGTTCCATGGTACCGTGCTTTATTACTCTGGATGGATTTAAATTTTTTACTTTTCAACAAGCTCCGCTTTGATTACCTCAAGGTATCCGGTTCCTGTCTTCGGCTCCCATCTAATGTCAGAAGTCTCTAAATGAACTCTTTTATCGAACATAGGACAGTCGGTCACGATGGTTTCAAACTCACCGCCCTCTCCTGCTACATGTATCCTATATTTCTCCTTCAGATCTTTAAGCTCTTCCAAAGCTTCCCGATCTATTTTCCTTCCTAGCCATTCCTCATCCAGTCCCTGGGCCGCGACCTTTGTGACGACAATCTCAAACCCCTCGTCGATGTAGCTCTCCATGAGCTCCTCTTCATCCATTCCCCAGAGAGGTGTCAAACTTTCAAGTCCGAACTTATCACATATGTCCTTTACTTTCTCCTTCTGATAGTTCGATGCGACGGCACCGGAGACAATACCATCGACCCTGTCCTTCACAGCCTCCACACCATCCTCCAGAGGCTTTGTACCTTCACCGGAACCCTCTCTCCATACTAAAGGTATACCCATGGCTTCGGACTGAAGCTTAACTAGATCAAGGTTGTCCGTATCGAGAAGCTCTGAGTCCGACTCCGCGTCTATGGATATCAAATACTTCACGTCGTGCTCCTCCGAAGCTTTACTCAGAGCGTAAAGAGAGTCCTTCCCTCCAGACACAAGAGCCGCAAGTTTCATACCCAAACCTATATTTTTTATATTTAAGAAAATATATGATATCCTATGGATCTGCTGGCACCTGTCATGGAGTATATTCCTGATACGCTCAATATCCTCTATGCCTTGATAACCATAGTCATTGCGGTCCTCGTAAACAAACTGATATTCCATGGTCTTATAAACAGGATCGCAAGGAAGGCGGAGGTCGAGGAGCATTACGTCAAGCCGTTGAAACACATGGCTTCGATATTAATCTACCTGGTTGCTTTCTTCGGAATACTACGAATATTCGGAGTACATGGCTCACTCACAGGCCTGCTTGCAGGGGCAGGAATAGCAGGAATTGTTATAGGTTTCGCGCTACAGGACGTTCTTTCAGGTGTCGTTTCCGGCATAATACTCTTCATAACCAGACCCTTCAAGATAGGCGACTGGGTGGAGATCGACGGGACAGAAGGTATAGTCAAGGACCTGACTCTCCAGAGAACAAAGATACTGACCCTGGACGGAGAGGACGTAACTCTTCCGAACAGCAAGGTTAACAACAGCTCCATAATGAACAAGACGCATCACCCCGAATCGAGGATAGATGTTGGTATAGGCGTGGACTACGATACTGACATGCAGAAGGCTATAGGTATATGCGAGGAAATTTTAGAAGAAAACGAATACGTGCTCGACGAAAAACCCAAGAAGACTCTTATACAGGAGTTCGGCGGTTCCTCGATAAACCTCATACTGCGGTTCTGGATAGACAGGAAGGAGATAAGGAACGAGGGAACTAATCTGGGTCAGCTGAAGAGCGAGATAAGGAACGAGATAGTCGACCGCTTCAGAGAAAAGGACATAGAGATTCCGTTCCCACACATGGAGATCATAAAGAAGGAATGATTATCCATTTTGTCATAAGGAAATGGAAGTTAATTGAGCACTACATTCTCAGCCAACAGGAAAGATATAAAAGAGTTGTCAAGAAATTCTTCGGTAGTGGTTTCATGTGTGGAGTACTTTGTTTTACTGCTTACAGCGAGGAGTTTATCCACTTTAGAAGTTCCTTTCGTTGAGGATATGAATGGAAGAGACATATGAAGGTCTAGAAGAACCTTGGGGTGAGGTGAAGTGACGATAGCAGCAGTTGTGGGTGACCCACATGCAGAGAAAAGGAGGAGCGAGGTTATACAAGAGGAAGTTAACGAGCTGGAGAGGTACGGCCGTAAGTTTGGCTGTGATGAGATCTGGATTGCAGGCGATATAGGAACCCTGGAATACGTCGAACTTATTGTAAATTCTGACTTCGAGAAGAAGAGGATAGTCCCGGGAAATCACGATAACGATAAAATTGACAGGAGCACAATAGAAAAGAACGGCTTTCTGAAGGAAGATGTGGAGTTTGACTGCAGTCTGAATTGGAAGGAGTTGGTTGATGGTCAGGAGCTTGACTTCTCTATTTCACACAGACCACACTACTTCGACACAAGGATCAACCACTCAAAGATAATGAACCACTGGCACCGGATGAAAGACGTAATAATCCACGGCCATTCACATATGTCAAAGTACAGAACCACAGACGAAAATATACTTGCGATAGGCTGTGGGAGCACGTATGAAAACTTCTATGAACCGCTCAATCCGGAAAGAAGCTTCCAGATATTGGAAGTCAACTCAGATATAAGGGTCAGTGAAATAGACCTGGAAGAAGATGGAAAGGTCCTTGAAAAGGTATTTGAAGTAACCGAAGACGGTATTAAGCCTAAGGAATCTTGGGGAAAGGACTACCAAGAAAAGGTTGGTGGGAAATACAGAAGAGAGTTATACATCGAGGAAGACTGGGAGATGCGCCCCGGAAGCTTTTCTATTGATTCATATCGGAAAGAACTCGAGAGGCCTTACGACCGAGGAATAGACCGTCCAAACTTCTAATCTATTTAACAGGTAACTTGCCCTGCTCAAACCTGCCGGGAAATAAAAGAATAAAAGAGGGTAGGTTCGATGTAATCCTATCTCTGCAAAGCTACGAGGTAGCTAATCATCGATGAAATTCAATTCCACCGACCCAGCCAGCAGCCAAGTTGTAGATGAACGCTGTGATTGCTCCGTTGATAAATCCACCTATGGCTCCAGCGATTATAGAGATTATAAAGGCTCCAAAGGCCCCGATTCCTGTCATCAATCCTTCACCGGCTACTGCGCCTAAAGTACCAAATCCAAGTGCCATTATTATACCGACAATTAGTCCCCAGATCAGTCCAACGGCACCTGCTATCTTAGCTACCGACATGACGTCTAGCTTTTTTATTTCAGTTTTTTCCAAATTTCTCACCCCCACAGCCTTTAACTTCTCATGCTTCTTTTTATTATTTATTAACAATACACCCAGGAAAAATCCATGTTCAATCTACTAAGAGAACTCCAGATAAAAAGTAAACTTATAAGCATAGGACACAACTTTCTGTCTATGAACAAGAAAGCTTTATTCGCGGTTCTGTTTACAACCTTTCTTTTGTTAGCTTCGCAAACAGCTCTTGCCGAAACCTCTGACTACGATATAGATCCGGAGGAAGTCGAACTGGTTTCTCTTGAAAACGAGGACACGGATCAGGTCAACGATATAAGTTTAACATATGACAACATGGAAATATATTTCGAACTGGAAGGTCTGGACACATTTCCAAGACCCCTTTACATAGAGTTAGATGGGGAAGTTGTGTCCTCCATAGACGAAGAGGATGACTTTTTCAGGCCGAGGACTGAAAGTGAGGTTTCAGAAGGAGAACAGACGCTTCAGGTTGTCCTCGAGGATCGCGACGAGAGAACTGTGCTTGCGGAGACAGAAGTTGACGTAGTAGAGTTCGACCTTGAAAAGGACGAAGACCCAGGCTTTGAGCCAGGAGATGTTGAAATCATATCTGTAGACGGTGAGGATCCTGCCGAGGTCAACGAAATCGAGCTGGCCTGGGACCAGAGACTTACAATCGAACTTGGAGGAATCGATGAGATCGAAAGACCTCTGATCGTTGAGATCGACGGAGAAAGGATAGGCGTACTGGAAGAAACTAAAGAAGAAATGAGGATAAGGTCCGGTGTCGATATTTCTGAAGGAGAGCATACCTTGGAAGTCTACCACGACGGAAATGATGGAAAGGTCCTTGTGGATGATACGGAGGTCGAAGTTGCCGAGGTAGATCTCGAAAGAGACGGTACGGAAGACGGCGAGGAGCTTCTGGACCCTGATGATTTTCAAATAGTTTCTATTGGGGGTCAGGATATCGAAGAGCTTGAAGTACTGGAGATCAAGCGTGGATCCTTCGAACTTGAACTCGACGGACCTGAGATGCCTGAAAGAGGGCTGAGATTCGAGATAGACGGTGAAATGATAGGACGCATAGAGGAGCTACAGGATGAGGTCCGACCGAGAAGGGATTTAGATATCCCCGATGGAATGCAGACTATTGAGATAGTTCAGGAAGGGAGGGAAGAAAGAGTTGTCCTCGCCGAGAAAGAGCTAGAAGTAACTGTATCTGATATGGAAGGCAGTGGAATTGGACCTGATGTACCTCCTGAAGAGCTTGATTTTAAGATTCTAACGGTCAACAGAAAAGAAGCCGATGGAGTTGTTGTATCAAGACAGGATATGAGAGGAGAAATACCAGTGGAGATCAAGGTCGAAGGAATCGAGGAGCAGGGCAACGAGCCGTTTGTGAAGTACAAGGAAACAGTTATGGATCCAAACTGGGATGAATACTCCGTGGACGGTAACACGATCTCACTCGACCATATACC
>PWIB01000045.1 GCA_003555465.1 Candidatus Aenigmatarchaeota archaeon
AAGCTGGTCAAAAAACTTGGAAGGTTTCACGCTCCTGTAGAACAGGCTGCGGACAAGTACGAACCCCATAGGATAGCTGTGTACTTAAACGAGCTTTGTGAGCTCTTCAACGAGTTCTACCACAAGTGTAGGGTCAAGGGTTCGGAGCACGAGGCGAGGAGGGTGGAGATAGTCAAAGCGTTCAAGCAGGTTCTGGGAAACGGACTGGACCTTCTGAACATACCGAAGATGGAAGAGATGTAGAGGTAGTATGAAAGTTCTAGTTCTCGCAGGCGGATTCCATGAAGAGCTTCCCTTCGAGGAGATAAGGGCTCTTGGTGTTGAGGTAAAGGAAAGGGACGGAAGAGTGGTCGTCGGCGAGACTGACGAAGTGGATAAACTGAAGCGACTGGGATACTCGCACCTCGTTCTTGAATACCTCGGAAGTTTCGGTATGGACGAAGAACTACCGTTCGATCCAGACGAACATATACAAGGAAAGTTCGCCGCCAGGTTCAAGAAGCTGAACTTTTCAGGTGACAGAGAGGAAAAGAAGGAAGAAATACTGAAAGAGCTTAATCCAAGTATAGAAGAAGTGGATCTGGATGAGCCGGATACTACCTTTTACTTCCTTATGAGAAAGGATACGATATACGCTGGCAAGCTTATCCACAGGTTTGAGTCTACAGAGTTCACAAAAAGAGAACCCGCCCTGAAACCATTCTCGAGACCGGTTTCGCTCCAGCCGAGGGAAGCAAGGTGCTGGGTAAACCTTTCCGGTGTGGAGGAAGGAGAAAGCCTTCTTGATACTTTCTGTGGTACAGGCGGAATCCTCGTAGAAGGAGCCTTAGTAGGCTGCGAAGTATACGGTTCCGACTCGGAAGGTGAGATGGTCTCGGGAAGCGAGATAAACCTCGACTACTACAGCTTGGAAGGTGAAGTCAAGAGGTGTAAGGTGCAGGAGCTGGGTAATAGATGGAACAAAAAGTTCGACGCCGTGGTCACCGATCCACCATACGGTCGTTCTGCGAAGGTAGGTGGTGAAGAAAAAAGGAAGCTGTACAAAGAAGCTCTGGGAGAAATAGCAAAGGTACTGAAGAAGGGAAGGAAATGCGTGATAGGAGCTCCGGAAAGGTTAGACTTCGGAAAAATTGTCCAAGAGTCCAACAGCCGTTTCAAAGTTTCGAAAAGGTTCAAGGAAAAGGTCCACGGCGACCTGGTAAGAGAGGTATTCGTCCTGGAGAAGATCTGAATTCAAAGACCCTTTTTATGTCTTCAAGAGCCCCTACTGGTTCAAAAGTCAGCTTTATGGATACTTTTACAGGATGGTTTGTGCAGCCTCCTGGCAAAAGCTTTAAATAAAGTCTGTAATATTATATACAATATGGTAACAAAACTTACTAAATGGAAAGTTTTATTTCCTTACTTAGATGATTACAGCAGAAGCCTTATCCTAGCAGATTTCGAGAAGGAGCTTGAAAGGCCCCATCAAACCCTGAAGAAGTATATAGAGGAGCTGGTGGATGAAAACGTGCTGAACGTGGAAGGCCAAGGGAAACATAGAAAGTACAGACTCAATACAGACTTCTCTCTGATACTTCACTACCTGTCCATTGCTGAAAAGCTGAGGAGCTACGAGTTTATGGAGGAAGAAACCCTGGTCAAAAGGTTGTACGAGAAGGTAACTCCCTTCATGTCAGAAGCGAGATTTCTCATCTTCGGTTCCTATGCAGTGAACCGTGAAGGAGAGGACATAGATCTCTTAATTCTGGGGAAACAGAGCGATGAACTCAGGAAAAGGCTCGAGGAGTTCGGTGAAACCTACCTGCCCGTGCACAAAGTACACGTAAAGGGCAAGGACGGTCTCGACAGAAGATTTAAGAAGGAGCTACACAAGAAACATATTATCCTCAACGGGACCGATTATTTCGTAACCATGTTTGGTGAAATGTATGGCGAGTTTGGAGTGGTGTAAGAACCAGAAGGATGGCTTGCAGCTTGCTGAGCCCAGTGAGAACATAGCCGAAGACTACCTTCAGAACGCTGAAGAAAGCTTGAGAGTTCTTCAACGAGTTATGGAGAACGGCTCAAGGATATGGACCGCTACGGTAAAATACTATATCGAATACTTCTGTGTTTCTGCGGTCCTAGCAAGGCTGGGGATAAGCTCGGAAATCCACGACTGTACGATAGAAGCTGTAGAGTTTCTCGAGGATCAAGACGTCATCGACGAAGGAGTCTCGACCCGTTTGAAGAAAAGCAAGGAGCTGAGGATAGAGAACCAGTACAACCTGAAGAACAGGCCCGTTGATGTAGATATAGACGAGTTGAGGGAGCTTATGCTTGACATGAAGGAAGTAAAGGACAACTTGACCAAAAGAAAGGTAAACGAGATCAGAAGCAAGCTCTTCAGTTAATCTCCAAGGTACTTCTTCGCTTCTTTTCCTACCTGTTTTCTATATTTTTCAGGTGTGTATACGGAAAGAAGGTTCCTCACAGGCTCCTTCTTCCTGAGGGACTTAACTGTTCCAGAAACTTCCTCAAGAGGAACTACCTTACCACCGCTAAGAGCTATCCTTATATTGAACTGCCTTAACCTGGGTTCAAGCTCCTTTGTGACTTCTCTTTCCCTGTTGACTATTACAAGTTCCTCGTCTAAACCCGAAAGCTCAGCTATATCCTTCTCGATCTCCCTCTCGGGCTTGTCGGACACCTTCTCAAATTTCTCAGCAGCCCCTTCCTCAGTGTCCTTAAGGATGTGGGCCTGCTTGTAGAGGTTTCTGGTTTTTATCCTCTCGACGACCTCTCTTGAGAAGCTGTTGGAGGAAGACAGGGTATCCAGAAGCTCGCCGTCGGTCATCCAGAATATCTTCTCCGGGTCGTCCCCGTTTTCCTTAAGATGTCTCTGCACCGCTCTGAGAACCATCTTCTCGGCTATGGCAGAGGTCTTGTGTGAATAAACGCTTGAGTACATGTGATCCCTTGCAATTATACAGTCCTCGAGAGCATCTATACTCTTCTCGTTGTAGGTAAGTCTGTTTTCGTTTACCTCCATCATATTTATTATCCAGTCCGCTTCGATGGACCCGTAGGAAACTCCTGTGTGGTGAGCATCTCTAGCCAAGTAGTCCAGCTGGTCTGCATCCATCTGCGAGCTTATGATATCACGTAGGTATTTCTTACCTTCAAACTCGCCGGTTACGAGGTCAGCAACCTTCTCCGGGTCAAGACCGTAGTCCTCCAGAAGTTCGGGGATCGAACCGGCTCCAGGAAGGTCCAGGACCTTCTCGCCCAAAATAAGGCTTTTCGTAGCTTCCTCGTGGTCCTTCTCCATGACCTCCTCTATGGTGTGACTGAAAGGTGCGTGGCCTATATCATGGAGCATGCCTGCAGCCTCGATAAGCTTCTTCTCCTGTTGGTTAAGGTCCAGTTCCTCGGCTATCTCGGTGCAGAGGTAGGAGGTTCCAAGGCAGTGCTGTATCCTTGTATGGTGTGCCCCGGGGTAAACAAGAAGGGTCAGACCGAGCTGCTTTATCCAGGTCATCCTCTGTACCTCGGGCTGAGACAGAAGCTCGACCTGCATCTCGTTGAGGTCCATGAACCCATGTACGGGATCCTTTATTATCTTCCTTTCATCCCTTTTCGTCACTTTAACACCCCATACCTACTATTAACGGGAAAAAGAAACTTAAAACCTACACACGCCTCAAACATATGTCGAACATAATATTTAAAAATCGTCTAACACAATTACAGGTCATTGACGAAGGAGGTGATCTGATGCCAGAGGAGAATTTTTTTGAAACATTGGATAGCAAAACAGGAACCAGTACAGAAAACAAGACAGAAGAGGACTTCGGAGTTCCAAGGGTTGAAATCGATGAAGTAGAAGGAGAGATTGATGAATACTGCGAAAAACACGATGTCGAGACTATGGGGTTTAGAAACGATCCATATCCTGGACCTTGCACCAACTACAACAATGGCTGCACGAGAGAAGAACCATGCGAAGCCGCAATTAAATACGCATTAAGACAGGAAGACAAATAAACTCCCCGTATTTTTTCATTTTTAATGTAAACTTACAGTGAACTTCTTCCTCGGACATTAATAAAATTTTAAACGTCAACAAGAATATAACCTACCACAAGTAGACTTCTGTAAAATATAAAAACCTGCTTTCCTTAATCTGAGGTGTCATGAAGCCGCTGGAGGTCGTAGTTCTGGGTTCCGGAAGCATAATCCCTACTAAGGACAGACATCACTCTTCGATATGGGTTAGAAGGGAAGGTGACGTATTTCTGTGGGACTGTGGTGAAGGTACACAGAGGCAGATCCAGAGAGCAGGACTTTCTTTCATGAAAGTCGACAAGATCTTCATCAGTCACTGGCACGCCGACCACTTCGCAGGACTTTTGGGCCTTATAGAGACCTTTAACCTCGAAGGTAGGGAAAGAGAGCTTGAAATTTATGGCCCGGAGGCTTCTCGCTTCGTTTCCTTGCTTTCTGATATGTCATGGTACGACTTCGGCTTCGATGTCAAGGCAGTAGACGTAGATTTTGAGGGGGAAGAGGAAAGCGTTCTCCTGGAGGAAGAGGAATACGTGGTCAAGTCGACTCCTACGGAGCATTCAGTTCCTTCCGTAGCCTACTGTCTGGAAGAAAAGGACAAGCTGAATATAAACGAAGACAAAGCCGCGAAGTACGACCTCTACCCCGGACCAAAGATGGGCGAACTGAAGGAAAAGGGAAAGGTAACTCATAAAGGAAAGGAGATAAAGTTGGAGGATGTCTCCGATGTTACCGATGGAAGAAAGGTCGTCTACTCAGGCGACACGCTACCGACAGAAAACGTAAAGAAGATCTCCGAAGGAGCCGATCTGTTGATCCACGACGCGACCTTTGCTGAAGAAACAAGCTACAAACATTCGTCGGCGAGGGACGCTGCAAAGCTCGCCAAGGAAGCAAACGTCAAGA
>PWIB01000057.1 GCA_003555465.1 Candidatus Aenigmatarchaeota archaeon
AGTTCTTCACCTATTTCAAGCCAGCTCCAGGCCCAGACCACAGCTTCGAAGGCACGTACCAGGTCCTCTTCGTCAAGGAAGTGCTGCGCATCCTCTGTGTATGCTTCTATATTTTCAAGAAACATCTTCCCCTTTTCGCCCTTAACTTCAATCTCCTCATCTTTCAACTTCTCCAGCCATTTTTCCGTTTCGTTTGTTAGCTCTTGTTCCGTATCTTTCATCAAACCTCCTCGCTGAATACTTCGAGAGCTTCTTCCTCCTTTTCGTGGAGCTCTCCCGGAAAGATCAAAACGGCAGGTGTGGGAAAGTCTTTGTCCAGAAGGTCAGAGACCTTTTCGTAGGTCATATTTTTTCCTTCTTTACCTACGTTAAAGGCTACAACTCGAATGTCCTTACTTATAACTTCTTCCTGTTTTTCTCCCTCTATCTCAAGCAAATATTCCAGAGCTTCGGAAACCTCCATGGGCCTGTCCTTTATATCAAGAAGAGCAAGGGTGTGTAAGCCTCGGTCCTTGTTCTCCCTTATAGCTTCGTACGGCGATTCTGGTCTGTAGTTCTTCTGGGGAATCGGTATCGTTGTAGTTTTCCCGAACTTGTATATCTGCAGTCCCGTTTCTCCCACGGCGGAATATATCGAGGAAGAGTGAACTATCCTTGTTTCTATACCTCTTTTCTTGGCCTGTATCAGAAGCTCGACATGGGTTGTAGCGACAAGCGGGTCCCCGGGAATAAGTACAACAACGTCCTCCTTTGTAGCTATATCGAGGATCCTGTCTGAGTCCTCCTCCAGCTCGCTTCTTTTGACCTTGTCCACATCCTTATCCAGCTTATCCTTCAAACCTTCCTCCCCCTTCCACTGCGAAGTGTAGTCCTCAAGGAAAACTCTGTCCGCACTCTCCACTTCCTCCAAGCCTCTGAGGCTCATATCCTTCTCGTCCGTTAGACCAAGACCTACCAGCTTGAGCATGAAGAAAGTAGGGCACTTGAGCTTTAAATATCCTAACTGCCGTGGTACAGCCTCTGTGCGAGGCTACTCGGAAGCCTACTTCTCTTTATCTCACCGGCTACCTTTTCCACATCGTATTCAGTTCTATCTTGGTTTATTTCCCAGTTTTCCGTGTCCAAAATAGCGTAGCTTGTTCTGTTATCGCCGTCACGCGGCTGGCCTACGGAGCCGGGGTTTAAAATCAGATTACCCCCGACCTCTCTGATAAAAGGAACGTGCGTGTGCCCTAGAAGTATTACGTCAGAGTTCGTCATCCTGAAGAAACTTTCAAGCAGCTCCTCTTCCGTGCTTTCGTATATGTACTCACTAAGCGGTTTTCTCGGGCTTCCGTGGGCTAGAAATACCTTGCTATTTCCAATTTTGACTTCTTCTGTCCTGTCCAGCTTTCGCAAGAACCTTAGGTTTTTCTCGTTTATGTGCTTCTTTGTCCATTGAACGGCTCTTTCAGCGTCTCTGCTTAGCCTTTCTGTTTTACCTTCCAGAACGCGGTCGTCGTGGTTTCCTCTCACGAAGATCTTTTCCGTCTTTATTTTCCGGAGGACCTCTACTGTCCTGTTTGGGAAGGGACCATAACCTACTATATCACCCAGGCATAGAAGCATATCCACTTCTTCGCTTTGAACCTCTTTTAGTACTTCCTGTAAAGCCGGAAGATTAGAATGGATGTCTGAAATTACGGCCAGCTTCATCCTATCTAAACTTTTATCTGTAGATTTAACTAATTAGTTGTATGGTTTTCCGGGGCAGAAATATCGCTTTGTTAGCTTCATTTGTCCTAGCCTTCGCTCTACTCACCTCCTTCTCATCGGCCTCCGTAGTCCATAGAGTTGGGTTGGAGGATTCAGGAGCTCAGGTAAACTCCTCCTTGGTTATCGAGTCCGACGAGCCTAGCGGAGGTACTAGGATCACAGTAGGGCAGGAGGAGGATATGGAGGTCTTGAGCGTCGAAAGTGAAGTAGGCGAGGCCTCTTACAGCTATGAGGACGGAGGTTTGGTGCTCGAGGTCGATTCTCCGCTTCCGAGGAAGGAACATGATATAAGGGTAAGGTGGAGGTCAGAGGAGGCTGTCAGGGAACGTTTCCAGTACCTCAAAAAGATGGACGTCAGCCTCTTCGGGTTTGAAGGAAAGGAGACGAGCGCTTCCATCACAAGCGAGAACGTGCTTTCTTGGCACGAGCCAGTGGGCTTCCGGTCCGAGTATTCAGGGGATGAGCTGAAGTTCAAAGGCGAAGGACATCTTTGGATTCGTGGTTATCTCTCCGACGGTGGACAAGAGACAGAAAACTACTACCATTCGGGCGAGAAGGACCTATCGGAGACCGAGGAGCTTTTCCCTCTTGTTATTTACATCACGGGCAGGTCGAACCCACACGAAAGAATTCCTGTCGTGTTTCTGGATGATGAATCCTACAACGAGGAGTTCAGTGCCTGGAGCGAAGGAACACATGAGACAGGAGGTCTCGTTGTTCTCCGTGAGGAGCTTGAAGGTCCGGATAAAATAAAGACGTTACTCCATGAAACGGTTCATGCCTTCAACTCAAGGGCTATGAACTGGGACAGAACAGGAACGGCCTACTACGATGAAGGAAAGGCTCAGTTTGTCGAGCTCCTTGCTTCCGAAGCCATGGATTCTCCAAGGGCAGAGATATTTGGTGAGGGAGTGACCTTTGAAGAGGATGGCAGTAGGTACAGGTTACCGTCGAGGTCTTCTCCTGGGGAGCTGTGGAGCTACTACGAGGAAGGAGAGGACTGGATAAAGTACTGGTCTCCCAGAGGTGAAGAAAGTCACGTAGCAAGGGATTTCGGCTATGCTCTATCCGAGCTTATGATACGTGAAAAGGTCAAAGAGGAAGGTGTTGAGTCTCTTCGGGAGATGCATCACGAGCTTTCACAGGTCGAGGAAACTGTAGAAGACCCCAAGGAAAAGGCTGATTTAATGGAAGAGCTTATAGATCTTAAGCCTTGTTACGCGGAAAGGAGGGCAGAGTTTGAAGACTGTCTCGAGGAGGTCAACGACCAGGGGTTCGACTTCGACGGAGTTGATCTAAACCAAACCTTTGAGGACGAAAGAGAGGAGATAGAGATCGAGGAGAGAGCCGTCGAGGAGGTAGTTGCTTCGGAACAGTTTGGGATCATCGTCGAAAACTTTTTACGGAACGTCGAGAGATTTTTGATGGGTGTTTCAGAGTGGATCTCAAAGAGGCTTTAGAGGACAGGCTTACTGAGGAAGAGTTAGACAGTTTGGTTAAGTCCTTTGAGGTCATAGGAGATATAGCTGTCATAGAGGTTCCTGAGGAACTGGAACACAGGAAGGAGCTTATCGGCGAGACTTTGATGGAACTGAACAGTCATATAAGAACAGTTCTCCGAGAGGTCTCCGGAAGAAAGGGTCAGTTCCGTACCAGAGACTACGAGTTCTTGGCAGGAGACGAGAATACAGAAACCTTGCACAAGGAACACGGCTGCCGTTTCAGGCTTGATCCAACTGAAATGTATTTTTCTGAGAGGGAGGCAAAGGAGAGGGAAAGGATAGTTGACCAGGTCGAAGAGAAAGAAGTTATTATGGCTATGTTTGCAGGTGTAGGTCCCTTTCCAGTAAGAATAGCGAGAGAGAAGGACGTGGAGAAGATATATGCCGTTGAGCTAAACCCTGAAGCCTACGGTTATCTGGAGGAGAATATTGATCTGAACAACGTCGAAGATAAGATCGTCCCTATAGAAGGTGACGTAAGGGAAGTTTGTTCTGAGTATTTCGGCAGATGTGACAGGGTTATCATGCCTCTCCCTAAGGGTTCTGATAAGTTCCTCGGTTTAGCTATGAAATGTCTGAAGGATGAGGGTGTAATCAATTACTACAGCTGGAGTGAGGATGAGGATCTTTTCAAGGATTCCGAGAAGAAGGTAAGGGAGGTAGCTGCAGAGGAAGGTAAGAGTGTTGAAATCATTGACCGAAGAAAGGTTTTACCCTATGCTCCTGGTAAGTGGAAGATATGCCTCGACTGTCTTGTTGAGAATAAAGATAATAAAAATAAGAAAAGACTGGTGGGGGTTTTTTGATACCTACTCTTCCATGGCTAGCTTGTAAGCTACCATCAGAGTTCCTACAAGTACGAAGATCCATCCGATGATACCAAACAAGTAGGAACCGTAGGTTGCCAGTTCTGCTGCCTCGTCAACTACAAGCAGCTCCGTCTGGCCAAAGGAGTGAGCAAGCAGGTAAAGAACACCTGCTCCAGCTATCAATGAGAATCCTCTCTTTGCTCTCTCCATGATTCCTGCGTACTTGGCAAGTACGGGAGCCAGGAGGCAAACTAAAATGAATATTTCCATTTTCTATCACGTATGATATCAATTGATTTGTTTTGTATATAAAGGTGACCTCGATGTGTGTCGATGAACTCCATATTTAGTGTGTACCGGAAGCGACTTCTTTCGTGGGTATCATTCTTCGAATACCTGACCCTCGAATGACTTTATTACAGTATGGTCTCTTTCCCAGGCTCCAGGTTCAAGCCTGGCCTTCCTGCAGAGCCCCTCGAGGTATTCCTTGCAGCTCCAGTCCTGATCCTCGGGAACCTGCGGCAGAAGAAGTCCTTCGCGGCCTTTGCATTCTATTATCAGGCCGTGTTTACCTACCTCTATTTTATCCAGGTATTCATCTGAGTTCTCTACTTCAACCTCCTTCGGTTCTGTGAGAACGGTTACCTCTATCTCTATGTCCTCCAGTTCTCCTGGCTTCAAAGGTGGGAATCTTCTGTCGTCGGCTGCGGATTTTGCAGCTCTTTTCGTAGCCTCACCCAATGAAAAATCAGGACGGGGAATTCCTACACAGCCTCTCAGCTCTCCGTTCTTGTTGAGAGTCACGAATACACCTTTGTTTTCGTTGAGAAAATCTTCATCCGGAACCTCTGCAAT
>PWIB01000034.1 GCA_003555465.1 Candidatus Aenigmatarchaeota archaeon
ACTATCCTGAACTTGAAGTCGAAGAAAACGAGAAGTACGCGGAACTTGCAGCAGAGCTTGATAAAAGGGAGGACTTTGAAGGCTACGAAGGCTCGATGGGCATAGACCTCGACAGAAGGGACATAGAAACCATTAGAAGCTTTGCAAGACAGGTCAAGGCAGCCTACGACCAGAAGGAAGCTATAAAGGAGTATCTTGAGAACGTTATGGATGATATCGCACCGAACGTTACGCATATAATCGGTGCTGAAATGGCAGCACAGCTCATCTCTCTTGCCGGATCCCTCAAAAAGCTAGCCAGAATGCCCTCCTCGAAGATCCAGCTTCTGGGCGCAGAGAAAGCGCTTTTCCGACATCTGAAAGGCGGAGGGAAGCCTCCTAAGCACGGTATTATCTACAACCATCCCTACATACAGAAGACTCCTGAGGGTAAGAGGGGTAAGGCTGCGAGAGCTATAGCTTCAAAGCTTATGATGGCTGCAAGGACGGATCAGTATACAGATAAGTTCAAGGGTGAAAAGTATAAAGAAGAGCTGGAAGATGAACTTGGGGAGATAAGGAATGAATGAACTTCAACATAACGTCGTAAACAAAGGAGGAACCCTGTACACGGTCAGTCTCGACCCAGGAAACAAGGTTTACGGTGAGGATCTAGTAGAAGAAGGAGATAAAGAGCTTAGAAGCTGGGACCCCAACAGGTCAAAGCTCGCTGCAGCTCTCAAGAAAGGCCTTGAAACCTTTCCACTGGGAAGAGGAACGAAGGTACTCTACCTTGGAGCTGCCCAAGGAACAACACCTTCTCACATATCTGATATAATTGAAAGGGAAGGTATAGCTTACCTGGTCGAGTTTTCCGAAAGAGCTATGAGGGACCTTCTAAACGTCTGTGAGAGGAGAAGCAACATGGTACCTATACTCGCGGACGCGAGGAAACCGAAGCAGTACGACTGGGTGGAAGAGGTCGATGTACTTTACCAGGACGTCGCACAACCGGACCAGGTAGAAATTCTCGAGAGAAATGCAAATGAGTTCGTGAAGGACGGCGGCTGGATAATGGTAGCTATCAAGGCTAGAGCCATGGACGTTACAGAGGACCCTGACAGTATATACGAAGGTGTTAAGTCGAAGCTAAACGAGAACTTTGATGTGAAAGAGTTCCACAAGCTGGATCCGTTCGAAGACGACCACTGTTTCATAGTTGCCCGGAAGTCCTAGGATACTCCTTCCAGCCTTTCTCTGAACCTTTCAAGAGCAACCTTTTCCTTGTCCTTCTTAACGAAACCGCCCGCGGCCTGGGGGTGTCCGCCGCCTGAGCCGTGACCCTTTACAGCGTACTTTATTATTTCAGACACGTCTATCCGCCCGCTCTGACATCTTCCTGATATCTTCATCCCTTCTCTACTCCTCTCGTAGACAATTACTACTGCCTCAGGCTTCTGGTTCGACATCGAAGTAGCGAGATCGGAGACCAAGGAGTATTCCGAGTTTATCTCGTAGAGGTAGGAGTTGCTCTTCGAAAAGTATTCAGCCTCCCTTTCAAACTTCTCCTTTTCGATCTCGAGCTCCTTCATATATATCTCGTAGAAGTCTTTCAGATCAGTACTGAAGACGTCGTTGGGCTCCGAGGCCTCCTTGATCACCTTCTGAGCCTTCCTTATTCCGTCCAGTCCTTCTACGACCTTTGAGGCCTCTATCATATCCGCTATCATGCCCAGCTTACCTTCCTTTATGTCCTCGTACGTGTATTCTCCTTCCCTTACAACGTCTGGATTTTCCTCGGCTATAATTTCGAATAGATCCTGGCAGTCCTCGACGCCGTGGTCGCCTACGACTCCTACACCTGCCTTCCATGCCACTTCCTTCTTGTCTTCCAGGAGCCTGAAAACTAGGTAGGAGGCCGGCAGATATTTTTCCGCGTCGTTGAACCTGGGATTTTCATGGAGTATATTACCGTCTGTCAGATCCTTTTCTGGTGGATGATGGTCGAGTACAAAGACCTTCTGGTCCAGCTCTTCTGTCACGGACAGCTGGTCAACAGGGATATCAAGAAACACTACGCTTTCACTGTCCTTCAAAGACTCGAGCAGGTCCTCGCCAAGCTGTATCCCTGGTCCGTTGTTGGGAAGTGCATTACCAGAAACCATTTCCTGTAGAAGTGCTGAGGAGCAGACGCCATCTGCGTCTTTGTGGTAGATTATTGTGGGCTTTTCAAGCTCCTTCAGAAACTCCCTGCTTCTCTCATAGTTCAAGGATCGCACCTCCTCCAAAGACTTCGTCCTCGTTCATCTCAGCATCAAGAGAATCTGCGTGGTGAAGGATTCTGGCCTCGTCTGACTTTGGCATCGGTTCGTGTGTCTCGCCTCCGTGGCCCATTATGATCTCTATGACCTTTTCAGGGAAACCCCTTGAGTAAAGCTCACATGATATCCAGACCTCGTGGTCGAGCTTGTAGTCCCTGAAACCGTCCATATCTTCGATTATAAACTGCTTCGCCAGGTCATGCAGAAGCGCGGCAGAGATCAGGCTGTCTCTGTCCAGTTCTTTATCGTAGAAGTCCTCCAAGTTGTCTACAATATCCATACAAAGATTTACTACGGAGTGGATATGTTCGATAAGACCGCCTTCGTAGTAGTGGTGTCCCCCTATCCAGCATGGAATTTCCTCCAGATCTGACTTTTCGTATTCCAAATCATCGTTGCTGAGCTCCAGCTTCTCTATAAGCTCTTTCGTTTTCTTCCTCAGTTCTTCGTCTTCTATCTCCTCTGCTAGCTCTAAAAGATTCTTCCTTGAAACCTCAGTCACCGTAGACACCTCCGTAGCCTTCCTCGACTTCGTCTATAGGGACAAAGAGAAGTTGCGCTATCCTGGCGTTCTCCTTTATCTCAACACCTTCTTCATTTTTTACAAGTAACAAAAATTCAGCCTTTCCGCTGTAGCCTGCGTCCCATACTCCTGTTTCCGTTGTGCAACCCATACGGAGAAGCGACGACCTGGGAAATACAATGCCCGCGAGATCCTTCGGCATGTTGAACTTCTCGTTTGTCCTTACCTTGTAAGCTCCTTTCTCCAGCTCCCACCATCCGTACTCATCTTCTTCACTCCTTTTCACCGGGTCAAGTTTTTCCGTCCTAGGAATTTCTCGTTCGGAGTTCGAGAAGTCCAGGCTACCTTTGCCCTTGAATTCAAAGACCTTGTCTACAGTTATATCAAAGCCGTTGGGTTGCAGCTGCGTATCCAGATGTGGATAGTTCTCCACAAGACCTTCCTTCTCCACAAGCTCCTTTATCTCGTCCTTATTCAGCATCGTCATCACCGTGTTTTACAGTAACTTTGAATCCAATATCAGCTTCAAAGCCGTCGAATTCGAAGCTTTGTTTTCTGTGCTTCAATTCACCTATCATTATACCTGAAACCTCCAGTCTGTCTTTGATCTTATCGACATGTTTTTCCAAAAGCTGGTTGTCGTTGCTGTCCAGATAAAGGTCTATCTTGTCCTTTACATGTAGACCCTCTTCCTTCCTTGCGAGCTGTACATCCCTTAGAAGCTCCGATACCTTTATCTCCTCCTCTACTTCTTCCGTTCTTTCTGAATCCAGGAATACCTTGCCACCTTCAAACTCCTTGCCTGAAATCGACTCGGAGGTCTCCCTGGTGAAGTTCACGTCTTCTTCCTCTATTTCGAAGCCCTGTTTAGTCAAGGAGCCTTCTTCTTTGAGCTCTTCGACTTCCTCAACATCCAGTCCTTCTATTATATCAGCGACCTTCTCAGCTTCGCCTTTGAACTTTGGACCCAGCTTCGGATAGTTGGGCTCGGCCCTAAGCTTTGTCTGGACCTCCCCGAAACGTATATTCTTGAGGTTGGTCATCCTCTCAACTATTTCCTTATGTGGCTTTATCCTTTCCCTTACGTCCTGCGGTACAGAAACTACAAGCTCCTTGACGGGCCAGCGAAGCTTTATTCCCTGCTCCTCCCTGAGGGAGTTTACCTTTTCCGTCAACTTCCTTACGGTTTTGATTTTCCCTTCCAGCTTTTCGTTCGACCATTTCTCCTCGACTTCAGGGAATTCACACATGTGTATAGATTCCTTCTCCTTGAAGAGGTCCTGGTAAATTCTTTCAGAAATATGCGGAGCTACGGGCGAAATCAATAGGTTTGCCTTCTCCAGACATTTTTGAAGTGTCCATATAGCCCTTTCATCTCCTCCCTTGGCACGCTTCCTTATGAGCTTTACGTACCACCTCGAGAGGTCGTTCAGAACAAATTTCTTCCATTCCCTGGTGAACTCGTGGTAGTGGCAGTTTTCGTAGCATTTGTGCGCCTTTTCCGTTATTTTTTCCAGCTTCGAAAGTATCCATTTGTCCTCGGCCTTCAGGTCGTCAGGCTTTTCCACCTTCTTTGTTCTGTAATCAGCCAGGAACCTTGTAGTGTTCCAGTACACAGAGAAGAGATTGTATACCTCGTTTCTGACCTCTTCCTCATCGAACTTGCTGTGTTCCCAGGGCGCTTCAACAGAAAGGAGATAAAACCTGTTCAGGTCCGCACCGAACTCTTCCCATACATCTATAGGATCAACTACGTTCCCGAGACTTTTCGACATCTTCTTGCCTTCGTCGTCTAGTACATGCTGCTGGAAAAGGACCTTTTCATACGGCGATTGATCGAAGGCTGTAACAGACGTGAAAAGTAGACTGTAGAACCATCCTCTTATCTGATCTGAAGACTCCGTTATAAAGTCCGCAGGGAATAGCTCCTCGAACCTTTCCCTTTCCCTTGGGTAGTGCATAGAGGCAAATGGTGCGCAGCCACTTTCCAGCCAGACGTCGGCTATGTCCCTTACCCTCGTCATTTCACCACCGCAGTCGCAGTCCCAGGTCATCTTGTCGACCTGATGCATATG
>PWIB01000051.1 GCA_003555465.1 Candidatus Aenigmatarchaeota archaeon
AGTGCCTAAAAACTAGCCAGTGGATATTTATTTTATGGGGAGTAATTTAGAGGCCATGAGCGACAAGGATGGAAAAACGGTCTGTTTGTTATCTGGAGGAATAGATTCTCCAGTAGCTGCGGCGCTGATGGGACAGAAAATGGAGATAGTTCCTCTCCATTTCGTATTACATCCATACTACTGCGAGGAAACCTTCTCCTTGAGTATAAGAGCTATGAAAAGGCTTGAAAAGGTGGTTTCCTTCGACGAGATAGTCTTATTTCCGTGGGGAAACGTCCTCCAGAAAATCTTCGAGGATCTCAATAAGTTAGATGAAAGAGAATATTCCTGCGTTCTATGCCGGAGAAGTATGTTCCTCGCAGGTTCGCTTATCTGCGAAAAGGTAGGAGCTGGTTCCCTGACAACAGGTGAATCCCTGGGACAGAAGGCAAGCCAGACCACTGAAAACCTGAGAACAACTTCCTGGGATATAGATATTCCTATACACAGACCTCTCATGGGGATGGACAAACAAGAAATAATCAAGAAGAGCAAGGATTTAGGACTTTACATGTCAACACATGCTGGATGCTGCAACGCGACGCCGGACAAACCAAGAACTGAGAGCGATCCGGAGAAGGTTCAAGAACTGTTCGAAGAGTTGAATCTCAAAGATTTCGTTGAAATGCAGGCAGAGAAAGCCGAAGTAATATCCACAGAAGGTAAGGAATTCTACGAGATATTCCACAGCTACCTGAAGAAGATAGTTTCAAATGATGAAAATTAAAGATGAAATGTTTAGTTACTAGTGTGCTGTCCAGCCACCGTCTACAGGGAGGTTAACTCCTGTAATGTAGGAAGATTCTTCTGAAGCCAAGAAAACAGCAACGTCGGCTATCTCCTCCGGCTGTGCTACTCTCTTCATAGGCGTCATATTCATCACGTGCTGCTTGAACTTCTCGTCCTCCATGGCTTCCTCTATCATCGGCGTGTCCACGAATCCAGGGCATATACTGTTCACTCTGACGTTCTGATGTGCGAGATCATCAGCAACGGATCTTGTAAAGTTCACAACTCCTCCCTTTGCCGCGTTGTATGCCGTTGCTCCTATGTCACCTGTAAGCCCATAGATAGAGCCCATATTTATGACACATCCTTCCGTCTCCTTTAGATGTGGAACAGCTGCCTTTGTTCCGTACATAACTCCGTCGAGATCCACGCTGAGTATTTTCTCCCATTCGTCTATGTCCATTTCCTCTATGGTCGACCTAGAACCTATCCCTGCGTTGTTGACCATTACGTCAAGTCTTCCGTGTCTCTCCACAGTACTTTCAACCAGGTCCTTAACGTTCTCCCAGTCCGAAACGTCACATCTTGTAAACTCGCAGCCGACTTCATCAGCAACTTCTTCACCTTCTTCCTCATCTATATCGGCTATAACGACTTCAGCGCCTTCTTCCACGTACCTTTCAGCTATGGCCTTTCCGATTCCAGAAGAACCACCTGTTACGATCGCAACTTTATCTTCTAGTCTCATGCTATCACGTTAGAATATAAGGCACAGCGGTTTATAAAACCTAACACGCAACAAGGAACTAGATATTTTCCTCTACCTTCTCAAAGTCCTCCTCGAGAACTTCTTCGAGCTCCGGGTTGTAAAGTGCGGCAGCAGGATGGTACTGAGGAACTATTTTAAACTGTCCCTGGAGGTTGCTTACGCTGTATACCTCTCCATGTATACTGCTTATACTTCCTCCATCAAGATCGTACTTGTCAAGTATATAAGAAGTGGCGAAGCTTCCCAGGGGAACTATAACTTCAGGGTCCACGAGATCGATATGTTTGTCCAAGTAGTTTGTGCATTTCTCTAACTCCTCTTCTTCAGGATCCCTGTTGTTCGGCGGTCTGCAGAGAACTATGTTGGTTATATATACCTTTTCTCTGTCCAAGCCGATTCCTTCAAGAAGTTTATCTAAAAGATTACCTGCCCTTCCCACGAAAGGTCTTCCCTTTTTATCTTCCTGCCTACCCGGAGCTTCACCTACGAAAAGAATATCCGCCTCCTTTGTCCCGTCACCTATGACTATCTGAGTCCTGTTCTCGTGGAGCTTGCATTTTTCACAGCCCTTTATCCCTTCCTTAAACTTTTCGTAGTCCATATCCTTTACTTCTCAGAAGCAACTAAAAAACTTGACCTAAGCTTTCTGTTCACTCACGTAACCGTAAGCTGAGTAAGCTGCTACAGCTCCTTCAGCGGAAGCAGTCACGATCTGCCTTAACTTGTTGCTACCTGTAGTCACGTCCCCGGCTGCGAAAACACCCTCTACGTTTGTTGACATATCCTCTTCAACCTCTATAAAGCCCTGATCATCCCTTAATATCTCCTCACCGGAGACCTTCTCTATACTTCTGTTGGGTTCAGAACCGATCTCAATGAAGGCTCCATCAACCTCTATTTCCTCACCGTTTTCGAAGACTATCCCTTCTAGAAACTCACCACCTACAAACTTTTGAGGTGCCATACCTGTATTCATCTCTATCTTCTCGTTATCTTCACACTTCCTTATCATTATGTTTTCGGCACTTATCCTGTCCGTGGCCTCGAAGATCCTAACCCTGTCTGCATGCTCAGCAAGCTGCATCGCGGCCTTCAAACCTGAATCAGCACCACCGATCACAGCAACCTCCTTGTTCCTGTAAAGAGGCGCGTCACAGGTTGCGCAGTAACTAACTCCTTTACCCACCAACTCCTCCTCGCCCGGTATTTCCAGCCTTCTCTTTTCAGCACCCAAAGCCAAGATAACGGAATGTGACTCCAATGTTTCTTCCTCTGTTTCGAGGAGGAAAGTTTCGTTTCTGTCTATTTTTTCAACCTTTTTCTGCTTAACTTCCACACCTATCTCCTCAACCTGCTCCTTCATATTGTCCATAAGCTCCTGTCCCTCTATTTCTTCGGTACCGGGCCAGTTTTCGACAATGTAAGCTTCGCTGCAGAGGCCACCGAGCTCCTCGCCGACTACAGCTACGTCTAGGTCGTATCTCTTAGCGTACAAGGCTGCAGTGTAACCTGCTGGCCCTGCTCCCACCACTACAAGATCGTACATTCTTCACACCACTCAGATATTTTCATCGATCCATTCGTTTATGTCTTCCTTGCTTCTGTTTCCAACGAAGCTTTCGACGACTTCTCCGTCAACGAAAAGGTTCACGTTGGGAACGCTTCTCACACCGTACTCCTGTGGTTTCTCTTCCGCCTCGTCTATGTTGACCTTGACAACGTCTATGTCGTCCCTTTCCTTTCCTATCTCCTCGATGGTCGGTTTCAGCTGCTTACAGGGCATACACCAACTAGCCCAGAAGTCCACGAGTACAGGTTTTTCCTTGGAAGTTTCAACTACCTTTTGATCGAAGTCGTCGTCCTTTGCCTCTTTGAGAGTCATAATGTTTCACCTCATACAGTTTACACAAGTTGGTCCTTTGTTTGTTTCAGGTATTTCGTAGTTCTCCTTCTCCCACGCTTCAACAAACTCTTTCCAGCTTTTTAGATGTTCCTCCGAACAAAACTTCTTCCTATGCTTTCCTACGTATCCAGGCACCTTAACTTTTTCCACCACAGACCCGTCCTCCAGAACGGAGTCGCAAAAGTGACAACGTCCCTTTATGACGCCCCTCACGTAGTCGAACATCTTATCACAGTCCACATGAGCCACAGGAAGACGTGGAACAGGAAGAACAGCTGCTTCCTGCAACCATCTCGTTTCTTTCGTAAAGCTCCGTCCAGCAGCTCCTGCATACCATAACCTTGCCTTTATCTCTGTGGTCGGCCTGCAGTAAGCTTCCTTCCCCGCCGCACAGTTCGCAGCTCATGATTATCAACAAAACTTATACCAAGTAACTTAAATAAGTAACGAAGTTGTGAAGTATAGTGAGTCGAAAACTCACAACCGATATATATGATAGATTTCGCCTGCAAGAGCATAAAGGTAGAAGAGCTTATAAGATGCTCCTTCCAGCTTTCTAAGACGGACTACGAAGTCCTTGTCAAGCTCATGGATTCAGAGAAGGATACGAAGAAACTGGCCGAGGAGATGGGACTGGATAGAAGCACCGTACAGAAGTCCGTATCGAAGTTACGGAACCAAGGACTCATAAAAAGGAGGCAGTACAACCTATCAAGTGGTGGATACAGGTACGTCTACACCAGCAAGGAAAAAGAAGAGATAAAGAAGGAGGTCAGGAGTTTGATAGACAAGTGGTCTTCCTCGGCAAAGGAAGCCATACAGGACTGGTAATCAGTCGTGATGCTCGAACATCTCATCCTGAGTCATGTCGTTCTCTCTGAGCCACTCGATCAGCATCGCCACATGTTCCTTTTCCTCGTCCCTGTTGTGCTCAAGAATCTCCTTCAGTTCCTCGTTATCAACGTTTTCAATTCTCTCCTGGTACCAGTTCACGGCTTCCAGTTCCTCGATCAAGGACTGTCTTGCTCTTTCAAGATCCAGAGTACCGGAGGAAAGAGTTTCCTTGCCCTCATGTTCGCCTGTCATAATTAAATCACCCCAGAGGATACATTAGAATAACAGAATAAAAAAGTTTTTAACGGAGTTTTCTGATTGACACGGAAACGACTATTTTCACTCTTCTGGTTCGATGACTATCTCTTCTTCGCCGTCTTCAGGTTCTTCTTCAGGATCGATGACTACTTCGCCTTCTTCCTCATCTTCCATCTCTTCCATCATCTGTTCCTGTTCTTCCATCATCTGCTCAAACTCCTCGATGTTCACAGCTTCAGGGAAGAAAACTTCACCGTCCTGAGTTATGTAAAGAGAATGTTCCTCTGGTCCCATCATCCCTTCCATCACTATGACGACTTCGTATAGACCGTACTTCTCGTTTACTTCCTCGGCTTCAAG
>PWIB01000054.1 GCA_003555465.1 Candidatus Aenigmatarchaeota archaeon
AGCTTGAGGAGGAAGTTGGCTTCGTGTTCCTTTCTGCAGGCGGGTCTTCGGTTGCTCTCTTCTCCGGTGAAATAGAGGACTTTGAGATAGTGAAGAGCAAGATAAAGGGAAAGCATAAAAAAGGTGGTTTTAGCCAAGGAAGGTTCGAGAGGGGAAGGGAGGAAGAAGTTAAGAAACATCTGGAAAAGGTAGCCGATGCCTGTGAAAATGTCTTGCCGGAAGAGGTTGGCAAAATAGCTATCAGCGGCTCCTCGGATATGATAGGTAGTTTCATTGAACGTGATATCTTTGAGAAAAAGAGGCTTTTCGAGAGAAGCCTGGACGTTTCAAGGATAGAGGACAAGGAGAGCTTGGAGAGAGCTTTCCACAAGTTCTGGAAATCCGAGCTTATTCGCCTTTAAACTCCTTTTCCTCCATTTCTACAGGTATAGAGTTCTTTTTGACCCTGTGTTCTATGTAAAGGGTTCCTAGGGTAGTGACAAATGCGGTTCCAAGTATCACGGAGAAGACTATTTCAGGAAATATTTCTGTTCCAGCAATCCCGTACTCAACTGCCGGAGTTGATGCCAGAACGGCTGCAGCAAGTCCCCTTGGGGACATAAAGACCATTATCCATTTCTCCATGCTGCTGAATCCGCTTCTTATAGAAACTATCTGAACAGCCACATACCTAGTAAAGATTATCGCCACTGTAAATATCCCTCCGTACAGGAAAAGCTGGGGATTTTCAAAGGTTATGAGTATACCGAGTATAACGAAGAAGAAGGTCTTTACGAAGAAGGATATCTGCCCCTGAAACTCCTTCGTTTTCTCTGTGAGACCGAAGTACTTCTTCTCGAGGCCGAGCATATCCGTGATCTTCTTTGCGTTTCCAAGGACAAGACCTACCATGAATGAAGCTACAGCTCCGTGGCCTCCAAGGAACTGGACTGCGGCGTAGATGAAGAAAAGGAAAGAAAGTGTAAGCATATAGTGGTAGTCCTGCCCCTTTATATGTCTCAGGACGGAGAGCCAAACTATTCCTGCAACGAGACCAACGACTATGGACACGGAAAAAGTCGAGACAACGTTCGCGAGTCCCTGTCCCGTGAGCGATCCCATACCGCCTCCTCCTACTATAAAGTCCATGAGGACAAGTGCAACTATTATACACAGGGGATCGGTTATAACGGACTCTATATCAAGCGTGAGGCGAGATTTCTTGCCGAAGTCCTCAAGCTCCGAGACTACAGGTATGACTATCGCCGAAGAGACACCACCTACTACTGTTCCGAGAAGAACGGAGTTGAGCACGGTTATTCCATCGATGATGAAGAAAGCTATTCCGCTAACTGCTGCGGCGGAAAGCACAAATCCAAGTACAGCAAGCAAGGTTCCACGGGGAACCTGACCTATAACCTTGTCGGCCTTCAGGTTCAGCCCTCCATCGAAAAGTATCATGAGGAGAGCCAGGGCTGAGACATATGGTGTTATTTGAAGTATAAGCTCCCTCTCGAATATACCTAAAAAAGGGCCTAGAACCACACCCAGAAGGAGAAGGAAAAGTATATCGGGGATGCCTGTCTTTTTGAACACGTAGTCTCCGAGGAAGCCTATGCCTACGATGGAGGCTATTATAAGGAAGAGTACGCTTATGTCCATAATACCAGCTAAAGAAAATTATGAGGGAAAACTTAAAAAGGAAGCTGTTAGTATTAACTTTTGGTGTTTTTATGGACGAGATGGAACCTGAAGGCGAAGTTCTGGAGATAGATGAACCGAAGTTCGAGTGTCTTGTATGCGAGGAGATGTTGGAGTTTGATTTTGAACCAGGACCGATGGAGCCTGAAAATCCCGAGGAGTTGCCCGAAGAGTTTGAGGAAAACATCGCCACTCCAGAGAACTTCACGGAAGAGGTCGAGTCAGAGATCGATGAGAACAGCAGCGAGGAGACGATGCGTATAGACTGCGAGTGTGGTGCTGAGTACCTGATCAAAAAGATTCCTGGTGTGCCTGGCTTTGAAGTTACACATCTGATTGAGAGCGAGCCCGAGCTCGCCGAAAAGGAGTTTGAACAGGAGTTCGAAATTTAAGCTTTAATAGTAGGAGCTCAACTTACTTTTCCTATGGCTTTGAATCTTTTCCCCTTTGATGAGATTCGATCAGGTCAGGACGAGATTGTTTCTGATGCTGAGGAAGCTTTGAAACAAGGAAAGAACCTTATAGCACATGCTCCATCGGGACTTGGCAAAACAGCTGCTTCGCTCTCACCGAGCCTTGAATACGGCCTGAAGAACGACAAAACGGTCTTCTTTCTCACGCCGAAACACTCACAGCACAAGATGGCGGTGGAGACCACTGAGAAGATAATGGAGAAACATTCCGTAGATATAACTGTGGCAGATATGATAGGTAAAAGGTGGCTCTGCAGTGCTGAAGGTATAAGGGATATGAGCTCCTCGGATTTCCAGGACTATTGTAAGACCTTGAAGGAAGAGGAGAGGTGCAGGTACTACAACAACACGTTCGAAGATATATCATCTCTTTCAGACAAGGCTGTGAAGAAGCTTTCAGAGCTTAAAGGCGAGGCTCTTCTAGCCGAGGACGTCAAGAGGAAGACGGAAAAGTTCTGTACATACGAGATACTTGTCAACCACGCCAAGCAGTCCGACCTGATTATAGGAGACTACTTCCATATATTCCATCCGGGTGTCAGGCAGGCTTTCTTGAACAAGGCTGACAAGGTCCTGGAGGACAGTATTTTGGTTGTCGATGAAGCCCACAACCTTCCTTCTAGAACACGCAGCCTTCTCTCGAAGAAGCTGAGCACCTACCAGATTTCGAGAGCACAGAAAGAGGCCGGTGAGTTCGGATACCTCGAGGAGAGGAGAATACTTGAGGACCTTGAAGATATAATCGTAGATCTTGGTAAGGATATGGACTCACGGGAGGAGGAGATAACCAAAGAGGATCTAAAGAAGAGGATAGACAAGATAGAAGACTACGATACCTTGATAGACAGGATGGAGAGAGTTGCTAGGGACGCCTATGAGGAGAACGACAGGAGTTACTGTTCTTCCTTGAAGGACTTTCTTGAAGCCTGGAAGGGAAAGGACGAAGGCTTTGTTCGTTTTGTGAGAAAAAGGAAGTCAAGAAACGACAACATATACTATACCTGCCTCTACGAATGTCTCAACCCACAGCTTTCTACAAAGGAGGTCTTCGACGAAGCCCATTCCTCGATACTTATGTCCGCGACTCTTACACCTATGCGCATGTACTCTGACCTTCTCGGACTGGAGGAAGGAGGAACCTTCAGAAAGGCCTACTCCTCACCGTTCCCGTCCGAGAACCGGAGCTATCTCGTTGTTGATTCCGTGACTACGAAGTACAAGGAAAGGGACGAGGAGCAGTTCGAGAAGATAGCATGGTTTTTATCCAAAAGCTTGGAGGAAGTTCCAGGAAACGCCTCTGCATTCTTCCCTTCCTACAAGCTCCGGGATCAGGTAAAGGACAAGATAAGTACGGACAAAAGAGTTCTCCTCGAGAAGAGGAACATGAGTAAGGAGGACAAGTCAGAGCTCCTAGACCTCTTCAGGAAAAGGAACGACTGCTTTCTCCTTGGTATTTCGGGAGCCTCCTTTTCTGAAGGTGTGGACTTTCCTGAAAGGTCCATGGACGCTGTATTCGTTGTTGGCTTACCGTTAAAGGAACCGGATCTGAAAACTAAAGCCCTTATAGACTTCTACGAGTACAAGTTCGGAAAGGGATGGGACTACGCCTACATATATCCTGCAATGAAGAAGGCCTTGCAGGCTGCAGGAAGATGCGTTAGGACGAAAAAGGACAGGGGTGCAGTAGTTTTCATGGACAGGAGATATACTTGGAACAACTACAGGAAGGTCTTCCCTCCTGAAGTGAAGCTTGAGGATACGGACGCGCCCTGGAAAGAATTAGGGGAGTTCTTTTCTCAGTAGCCGAGTGCTAGAATCTTTAGTATTCTGTCCTTGTTGGTGGAGGGATCGAAATTCCAGATTATCCTTGAGTCGGACCTCTCTGTGATCGCCTTTACAAGCTCAGTTGCCTTCCAGTGAAGTTCCGGGTTTCCCTGGACCAGGAGCAGGAGGTTTTTCTTCTCCTCTAAACTAAGGTTTATGTTATTCAGTATCTGCTCTTCGTTCACAGTTGGAAATACCTGAAGGTAGCTGCTCTCTATATCTCCGTTAAGCATTTCCTCGATGTGTTCTTCGTCGAGACTGAACCCGTTGTTGAGAAACAGTCTGAGCTTCTTCCTGACGGCTGAGTTGTCTATTCTCTGAAGCAGTCTTTCCTCCATAGTGGTTCCTCCTCACATTACTGCGAGATAGCCTAAGAATTAGAAGTTCTTGTTAAAAAGCTTTACGGCTTCCCAACAAATAAATACCTCGATAAGAATTTTCTTTATGGTAAGATGGTCGAGAGTTCAGCTCCCGGTAATATTTTCCTTCTGGGTGAACACTCCGTAGTTTACGAGAGGCCTGCGCTTCTTGCATCTCTGGGAAGAAGGACATACGTTTCCGGTGACAAGAGAGATGACGAAAAGGTTTTCGTGGTCTCGGAGAACTACGGAAAAATAGAGTCTGATATAGAGAGTCTCGGCAAGAGAATGTACGAGTCCCAAGGCAATTACATGGACGAACTGGATCCTCTGAGGCATCTGATAAGCTACTTCCATAGAGTTGTCAACGACCTCGACCGTGGTTTTGAGGCAAAGATAGAATCAGAGATACCTAAGGATTCCGGTGGGCAGAGCAGCTCTACCGCCGTCCTTACAGCTTTCTTCGACTTTCTCAACGAGCTCTACGGTGGTGGTGTAGACAAAGGCGACTACTTTTCACATCTCTACCCGTTACAGGTTAAGATTCATGGAGGAGCTGCATCAGGCTCGGAGTTCGCCTCAAGCATCTTTGGGGGTTACAACAAGGTCGTCAAGACTCCTGACGGACAGAGGCCTGTCGAGTTTGAAAACCTCGGAAACCTTGAACTGGACCTGGTCGTAGGAGACACCGGGGTAAAGGCAAAAACCGACGAAACGGTCAGCAAGGTCAGGAGGAACTGGCAGAACAACAAGAAAATGTATGAGTCTTACTTTAACAGTATAGCGGACCTCGTGGGAAGAGCTGAAAAGGCAATAGAGGAGAAGAATCTGGAGGAGCTCGGTTACCTTATGAATGAAAACCATAGAATTCTCTCCAAGCAGCTTGAGGTGTCTCATCCCAAGCTCGAGGAGTTTGTCGAAGCTGCTAGGGAAGCAGGAGCTTATGGAGCTAAGCTCTCTGGAGGCGGGGGAGGAGGAATTATGGTTGCTTTATGTGACGAAAGTAATAAAAAGGATGTGAGAGAAGCAATAGAGGAAAAGGGTGGAAAGGCGGGTATCACAGAGGTAGGGGTTCCAGGAGTCATGAGGGAATAAGATGGCCAGAAAAGTAGAAGATTATGATATTTCTTCGGGAATGAACCTTGAAGAGCTGGTTGATCAGATGGACAGAGCCGGTGGCTTCCAGGCCAAAAATATATCTAGAGCCAGTGAAATTGTGAGCGAAATGAAGAGGGACGAGGATTCCATAAACTTCCTTTCCTTTCCTGCATGTATAGTTTCAACAGGCACAAGAGGTATCTTACGTGACTTATTGAAGGAGAACATCTTCGATGCAGTTGTTACTACCTGCGGAACTCTGGACCACGACGTTGCGCGCTACTTTTCCGAATACCATCATGGAAGCTTCGAGGCCGACGACAAGGAGCTTCACCAGGAGGAGACTCACCGTCTCGGGAACATCTTCATACCGCAGTCCTCCTACGGCGAGGTCGTCGAAGACAATTTGCAGCCGCTCTTGGAGGAGATTAACGAACAAAAGGACGAAATAGCTCCATATGAGCTGGTCTGGGAGCTCGGAAAGCGTATGGACGAGAGTTCTCTGTGTTACTGGGCTTGGAAGAACAAGATTCCTGTATTTATACCGGGCATCACTGACGGGGCTGTAGGAACGCAAGTTTGGTTTTTTCGACAGGACCACGACTTTACGGTGGACGTCTGGAAGGACGAGGATGAAATATCTAACATGGTCTTCGACGCGGAGAGGACCTCAGGCCTTATACTCGGTGGGGGAATATCCAAGCACCATACCATCTGGTGGAACCAGTTCATAGGAGGCCTGGATAGGGTGGTTTACGTGACCACAGCTGCTGAATGGGACGGCTCGCTCTCAGGCGCCAGACCGGAGGAGGCTATTTCGTGGAGCAAGGTTCAGGAGGAAGGAAAGACTGTGGAGGTAAAAGGCGATATAACAGCTTTACTTCCCCTTATTTCATCGAAGGTTCTTTGAGGTTAAATATAGGTTTAAATATTTTTCTCTGTAAATCATTCCTGTGGTTGTGGCAAGAATATGTCCCAAAGCAGTAATAAGTACGTTGCAGTTGAAGTTTATGCTGATTTACCCCAGAAAGACGATAGAATAGTTTTTCTTGGGATAAGGAGCGATCAAAAGGATTATGCATCTCAAAAAGCCGCACTTCCAGGAGGACATATAGAAGAAGGTGAAACAGAAAAAGAGGCTGCTCTTAGAGAACTTTCTGAGGAAACAGAACTTGATCCTGATGAAGACAAACTGGAGGAAGTCGGCTACTTGAAACGTTCTTGGGTAGAAGCATATGGATTCCGTTACAAGCTTAATTCAGAAGAAGTCGGGGATATGTGTCCTGGCAATAAGGAGTTTGAGGAGATTGTTCCTGCAAGTATGAAGGAAACCTCAAAGCTATGTATGAGCTATGATGATAAGGACAACCTCGGCCTTGAATCATTGACATCAATTTATTTCGAGGAGATTGGTAAAAGGATGAACGAAGGTATAGGGTTGTATGGTCTCGATGAGAAAAGTAAAGCCAGGACCCCGTGACTTTGTTAGACAAACAACGATCAAAATAAACGACAATTTTTATATATTTGTTCCGAACAAAAGGGTGTAGTATGAGTTTGAGGGAGTTCGTGGGGGGCAGAGACAAGAACCTGATAACCGATAAGGTCAGTCCTGACTATGAGCTCCCGGCTTTGATTTCCAAGGACGAGTCGAAGCCGATAGTTTTTGAGAACATAGAAGGCTATCCTGACTGTAAGGTAGTTTCTAATATAGTTTCTTCAAGGGAGCTTTTGGCCGAGGCTCTTGGTACAGAAAAGGAAGGTATAATTCAAAGGATAAGCAGTTCCCTTGACAACCAGATGGAGTGCAGGGAAGCTGAGCCGAAGTTCAGGAAGATCTGCGAGAAACCTGACATAAAGGAGGAAATACCGGTACCTATCTTCTATAAAAAGAAGGAGAGGAGGTACTTTGCTTCCGCGATGGTAGTTGCCAAGGATCCTGAGACAGGCACCCACAACGTTTCCTTCCACCGACTAATGCTCCAGGAGAAGAACAGGCTTGTTATGCGCCTTGTCAAGAGGCATCTCCACAGTATTTACGAAAGGACAGATGGTCCCCTGGAAGTTGCTATAATCATGGGAGTGGATCCTGCCGTGGAAGTTGCTGCGGCGACCTCCTTTTCACCAGAAATGGATGAGTTAGAACTTGCCAACGCTTATATGGAAGGCGGACTTGAAGTTTCCGAGGTGAAAGGACTCAAGGTTCCCAGCGACTCCGAGATAGTTATGTTCGCAAGGATTCTGGAAGAAAAGGCTGAGGAAGGACCTTTTGTGGACCTCTCCGATACTTGGGACAAGACAAGGCAGCAGCCCAAGGTTGTCGTGGATGAACTATGGATGAGAGATGAACCGTATATAAGAATACTTCTTCCTGGGAAGGGAGAGCACAAAAACTTGATGGGAGTTCCACAGGAGCCGAGGATATACAAGATAGTGGAGAACACTGTGCCGACTGTAAAGAACGTTGTGCTTACACAGGGCGGATGCTCATGGCTTCACGGGGTTGTACAGATAAAGAAAAGAAACGAAGGTGATCCTAAGAACGCAGGAATGGCAGCATTGGCCGCTCACCCATCAATGAAGAAAATAACTATCGTGGACGAGGATATAGATCCTGCGGATTCTGAGGAGGTGGAATGGGCTACCGCAACTAGGATGCAGCCCGACAAGGACATAATCTTTATAGAACGTGCCAAGGGCTCGTCCTTGGATCCTTCGCAGGACTACGAAAACAGGCTTATGACCAAGTGGATCGTAGATGCAACAGTTCCCTTTGAAGGTAAGGATAAAGGGGAGTTCGAGAGAGCTGAGCTTCCGGGACAAGACCTTGACCTGGATGACTACAGGTGAATACAATGGAAGACGATGATTTCCGTAAGATAAAGGAACTGTATGAAGGTGAGGAGGATCCTGTTCCTGCCCACTCCTTTGAGAACCATGTCCTTGAAGTTTATGAGAACGCGAAGGGGCTGCTGAACGGAAGGGAAGTGGACGAAGAAGTTGTGGAGTACGCTGCTCTTTTACATGACGTAGGAAGACAGTTCCCTGGCGAAAAGGGACATGCAGAAAAGGGAGCAGAGGTAGCAAGGAAGTTTCTTACTGAGGAACTGGATAAAGACGAAGAGTTTGTTGAAAAGGTTTCAGAATGTATAAGACATCATTCAAATAGACCGCATCTTGATCCGCCTACCAGGGAAGCTGAACTGGTTTGGGCAGCCGACAAGATGCACGCTGCAGGTGCCACAGGTCTATGCAGATTTCTTCTGACCCTTGGTGCTAAGAAATACTCACCCGAGGACGCTGTAGACATACTTGAAAGAAGAGTTTTCGAAGCAGAGGAAAGACTTAACAGATTCGGTTTTGAGGATCTTACCGAGGAGCTTGAAATCTTAAAGGACTTTGTAAAACAGTATAAGGAGGAGAACCATGCACCTGACTAAGGAAGAGGAGAGGATGCTGGAGTCGGACAATCCTGCCGTCCGAAAGGCAATGAAGCTTCTGGTTAAACTGGGCGATATCTACGGCGCCGAGGAGATGGTAGAGGTAAAATCTGCCCAGGCTTCAGGCGTCTCCTACAAGTCGATAGGCGATCCTGGAATAAAGTTCCTAAAAGAGTTCGTAGATGAAGGCGCTGAGGTTTCCGTACCTACCTTTGCAAATCCTGCAGGCATGGACCTTGAAAGGTGGAAAGAAATGAATATAAGCGAAGATTTTGCCGAGAAGCAGAGAGAAATTGTCGAAGCTATGAAGAAGATGGGCATAACTATAGCGTCGTCCTGCACACCTTATTTGTGGAGTAACCTGCCTAGAAGGAACGAGCATATAGCCTGGGCTGAATCATCGGCGGTTTCCTTCGCAAATTCGGTAATCGGAGCTAGGACTAACAGAGAAGGCGGTCCCTCGGCTCTCTCTGCCGCTATAACAGGAAGAACACCTAAACATGGCTTACATCTTGAAGAAAACAGGGAACCTACGCATGTTGTTCAGGTCGATGCTTCCCTTGACGATATCTCTGACTTCGGAGCTCTTGGTTCCTGGGTCGGTCAAAGAGTCGAGGACGGCAAGCCCTACTTTATCGGTATTGGCTCCGCGGGTACGGATGAGCTCAAGTCCCTCGGTGCCGCCATGGCAGCTTCGGGTGCTGTAGCCCTTTACTTCGTCGAGGATATAACTACGGACCCGAAGGAAGTTTCGAATCTCGAGAAGCTCAGCTTCGGTGAAAAGGAGAAGAAGGAAGAGTACGACAAGCTCACTGCCTCTGAAGAACCGGAACTCGTGGTTTTCGGCTGTCCTCACTGCTCTATAAACGAGATAGAGGATATAGCGAACAGACTTGAAGGTCAAAAAGTCAAAAAAGATCTATGGGTTTTCACAAGCAAGGCTGTTAAGGCCTGGGCTGACCGCATGGGCTATACAGATATTATAGAAAGGGCAGGTGGTAAGGTACTTTCAGATACATGTAACGTTGTCTGTCCTATAGAGGATATGAAGTACGAAAAAATGGGCACCAATTCTGGCAAGGCCGCGAATTATTTACCTGGCTTCTGCGAACAGGACGTCCTGTTCGCTAACACGACCGAGCTTATAGACAAGGTGATAGAATGAAAGTGAATGCGAGAGGGGTCACAGAAGGAAAGGCTGAAGGCGAAGTCTTGTTTTCCAGCGAACCTATAGGCTTCTACGGTGCCGTAGATATAGAGACTGGAGAGTTTATAGAAGAGGGACACGAACTGGAGGGAGAGAATATAACAGGGAAGGTCCTTGTATTCCCAAAGGGAAAGGGCTCAACGGTAGGTTCTTACGTGCTTTACGGGCTTGCAAAGAACGGCAATGCTCCTTCAGCTATAGTCAACGAGGAAACAGAAACTATTGTCGCGACAGGATGTATCTTAGGTGAGATTCCCTGCTTAGATAACCTAGAGGTAGAATTAAGCGAATTCGAGGACGGTCAGAGAGTAACTGTAGACGCTGATGAAGGCGAGGTTGTGCTCAAAAATGAGTGAAAAAAGGATAGTTCTTGCATTGACAGGAGCTTCAGGAATACCTATAGGTTTAAGACTGGCTGAAGAGCTTTCCGAGGACTTCAAGCTTTTTACGATTGTTTCGGATTCCGCGGTCAAGGTAATGGAAGAAGAGACTGATAGCAAGAAGGAAAAAATGGAGAAGTTGGAAAGCCTTTCAGAGGAGGTTTACTCTGAAGAAGAGGTCGAAGCCTCTGTAGCCTCCGGGTCCTTCCAGACCGAAGGTATGATAATGTGTCCCTGTTCTATGAAGACTTTGAGCGGACTCGCAACGGGAAGGTCTTCTAACCTCATCGAAAGAGCAGGCGACGTCTGTATTAAGGAGGGCAGGAAGCTCGTGTTGGTTCCCAGGGAAACACCCTTCAGTCAGATACATCTGGAAAACATGTTGAAGCTTTCCAGGGTAGGTGCTGATATAGTTCCTCCTGTACTTGGATTCTACTTTGATCCTGACGGCCTCGGTGACGTTGTTGACTACACCGTCGGTAAGGTCTTGGAAAGGTTTGAAATATCTAAGGGTCTATATGATACATGGGAAGGTGAGAGATCATTAGTTTGAAGGTCCTGAAAGTGGGAGGTTCGATAATAACACAGAAGGAGAAGGAAGAACCTTCGCCTGACCTGAAGCAGATGGAGAGAATCGCGTCTGAAATAAGCTCCTCATTCTCCGAACTTTCAGGTCTAGTGCTTGTTCACGGTGCGGGTAGCTACGGACATCCTATAGTCAAGAGGACAGGTATTCACGAAGGTCTGAAAAATGAGAGGGACAAGGTACATTTCGCCGAGACACAGCGCCTTCAGAACGAGCTGAACTCGATATTTACCGACATTTTAATAGAGAACGGTGTACCCGCCTTCCCTGTTCAACCCTCCGCTTCTGCTATTATGCACGGTAACCTGGAAGAGATGAACCACGAAGTTGTTGAGAACTTGATCAAGGAGGACGTTGTTCCAGTTCTTTACGGTGTTCCAGCCTACGATAAGGAGAACGGCTGTTCGATACTTTCCGGTGATGAGATACTGCCTTATCTCGCTGAGAAATTATCTGCAGAGGAAGTGCTCCATGGAACCAATGTTGAGGGTATATACACTTCGGATCCACGTGATAATCCAGAGGCTAAAATTGTCAGGAAGATAAGTTCACTGGACGAGGTGCGTGAATATCTTGGGGGAAGCAAAGACACTGACGTTACAGGTGGCATGGAGAACAAGGTCAGGCATATACTTGAATCAGAACTTTCTGGTAAGATATTTGATGCATCTAAGAAGGGTAACATTCAAAGGGCTCTTAGAGGTGAGGAGGTTGGGACGCATATAAGTCCCTAAGCTTTTTTTTGTATTTTCCACATCCCTCAACTATTTTTATTTCCGGTTCAATTTTATTTCTATGAAATACTCCGAGCTGTGTGACTACTACGAGCGGTTGGAAGATACAACCAAGAACTTAAAGATGAGGGACATAGTTGCAGAGCTTCTGGAGGAGGCGCCTTCCGAAGATCTCGAACTCATAACCCTTGCTTCCATGGGCCGTGTTTTCCCTGCTTCCGTGGACAAGGATATAGGAATTGCTGGAAAGCTTATGCAGAAGATAATAGCCAAGTCCTACGGAGCTGCAGAAGAGGAAGTTGTTGAAAAGTTCAAACAAACGGGTGACCTCGGAAAGACAGCCGAGTATTTCTGTGAGAACAACAGACAGAGGAGCTTGATGACCAAGGAGCTTACGGTCAAAAAAGTTTTCGAAAACCTGAGAAAGCTTCCTGAGACAACCGGAACGGGATCCGAGGAGAGGAAAGAAAGACTCGTCAGGGAACTCTTGACTTCTGCGGAGCCGGTTGAGGCGCGTTACGTTGTAAGGACCACACTACAGGAGATGCGAATAGGTGTCGGGGAAGGTACGGTCAGAGACGCTATAGCCGTAGCATTTGGTGTTCCAAAGGAAAAGGTGGAGAACGCCTTCTTCAAGCTAACCGACTACGGGGAGGTCGCTAAAATAGCCAGAAAGAAAGGAGAAGAAGGTCTTGACGACGTGGAGATAGAGGTCGGAAGACCCCTTAGAGTTATGCTGGCTGAAATATCAGAGTCTTTACAGGACGCTTTGGAGGAGTACGAAAACCCTGCAGTCGAGGTTAAGCTTGACGGATTTAGAGGTCAGATACACAAGGACGGCGATGATATAACGCTTTACTCACGTCGCCTGGAGGATAAGACGGACCAGTTTCCCGAAGTTGTCGAATGGGCCAAGGAGTGCTTGAAGCCCGAAGAATGTATTGTGGACTGCGAGATCGTAGCTGTCGATGAAGAAGGAAAACCTCTTGCGTTCCAGAACCTGTCGAAGAGGATACAGAGAAAGTACGATATTCAAAGGATGAAGGAGGAGATACCTGTTCAGGTAAACTGCTTTGATCTGTTCTACGTTGACGGCGAAAGCTTCATGGAAAGTAGTTTGAAGGATAGGTGGGAGAAGCTCAATGAAATTGTTGTTGAGAGAAAAGGAAAGTTCAAGCTTGTTGAGCACCTGGAGACGAACGATATGGAGGAGGCCAACAGCTTTTATCAGAAGGCACTCGGACAGAAACAAGAGGGTGTCATGGTGAAGAACCTCGACGCGAAGTATCAACCCGGAAAGCGTGTCGGCTACTGGAAGAAAGTCAAGGAAACAATGGAGCCTCTTGACCTTGTAGTTGTAGAAGGCATATGGGGTGAAGGCAAGAGATCACAGTGGATCTCTTCACTTATGCTTGCTGTACGGGATCCGGACACAGGTGACTTCTTGAAGACAGGTAAGATGGCTACAGGTATGACCGAGGAGCAGCTACAGGAGATTACGGACAAGATGGAAGAACTGATCATATCCGAAGACGGAAGAACCGTTAAAGTCAGACCCAAGATAGTCGTCGAGGTCGGTTACGAGGAGATACAGAAAAGCCCGAAGTATGACACCGGTTACGCGCTCAGATTCCCAAGACTGCTGCGCTTTAGGTACGATAAGTCTCCGGAGGAAGTCGACATTGTCGAAAGACTTAAAAGTCTTTACCGGAAACAGAATAATTAGTTACTACAACGAAGTGAAAAAGTACTTAAATGTGTGGGACGAATAAAAGAATGGTGAACAAAAATGGTTGCATCAGATGAAGTTTTAGATCAATTAAAGACTCTCGGCCTTAACTCCTATCAAAGAAAGCTGTGGACTGCACTTTTATCCAATGGAACTTCAACTGCAGGTGAGCTTTCCGATATTTCTGATGTTCCTAGGAGCAGGACCTACGACGTTTTGGAGAGTTTAGAGGATCTTGGCCTCGTAAGAATACAGTCCGGTAAGCCTATGAAATACACGCCCGTGGACCCAGATGAGAGTCTGGAAAGACTTAAGAAGAACTATAAACAGGAGTATGAGGAGAAGAAGAAAAAGATAGATAGATTAAAGGATAGCGATACCTTTGAAGATCTTAAAGAACTTTACAGTTCAGGTGTCGAGTCAACAGACCCTGGTGAGCTTTCTGGAGCCCTCAAGGGAAGGTACAAGATGCTACAGCAGCTTGAATCCATGTTCAAGAACTCCGAAGACAGGATACATCTTATGACTTCTGAGGACGGTTTGAAGGAAATACACAACAACCACATAAACCATCTTCGAGATGCTCATGAAAGAGGAGTTGACATAAAGATAGCAGCCCCTGTCAGCGAAGAGGGAAGGGATATCGTTGACAAGCTATCCGAATTTGCTGAAATAAGACACATTCCAAGCAATGAAGACGCCATAGGTAGGTTTTCCATTGTCGACGGCAATGAGTTTACCTTTGCTCTGACACACGAAGAAGAAGTAGATCCAACACAGGATGTTTCATTCTGGTCCAAGAGTGACCACGCAGCAAGTGACTTCCTTGAGCCGCTTTTCCAGGACTACTGGAAGAAGCTGAATAAGCCGAACAACGACAATTGAAGCTGTGTTAAATTAAAAGTCAAGAGCGTACAGCTTTGGAATTTCTAATTCAGTTTTTTGAGCTACTTCTTCTGTCTTCAGTTCCACATCTTCTTCACTTCCTAAGAGCAGTTGTAAAATTCCGGGCTCTCTTCTATACTCTTTGAAATTCACAGTTTCATTGAGGTGATCCTCTACGATCTCCTCTGCTTTACCTCTTGCGCCAAGTTCGTCAATGAGACCCACTTCCTTACCGTCTTTTCCTGTAAATATTCTTCCTGTAGCCACTTCTTCTAACTCCTCATCAGTTAGCTCCCTGTTTTCCGAAACAGTTGTGATGAAATCCGTCTGGGTCTGGTTCAGTATATCCTTGAATATATCCTCCTCCTCGTCTGTTATATTCCTGTACGGTGAGCCCATTTCCTTTAGCTCACCTTCCTTCAGTTCTACGTGCTCGATTCCGTATTCATCCATGAGTTCCGAAAACTCGAGATAGGAAGCAGTGACTCCTAACCCGCCGGTTATAGTTAAAGGATCAGTTACTATTTCATCACATGCAGAGGCTGCCCAGTAGGCTCCAGAGGTTGCGTAGTCCTTGAACTGGCAGACTGTCAGTTCATCTACATCGCTTATTATCCTTTCGATCTGTCTTGACGCGACTACAGTTCCTCCGGGTGAATTTATTTCGAAGATAAAGGCTTGAGAACCTTCTTCTCTGGCCTTTTGAACCTGTTCTCTGACGTTACCCGGCGAAGCTTCCACTGATCCAGGTGCTATAGCTCCCCTTACAGGTACTACTGCTGCCTCGGTTTCAAAAGGGCCCTGAAAACTTAAGACTATCAAGGCTAGAAACAAAACGCCTAGGCCTGCAAGGACCAGTAAAAGCATCTTCGTCTTTTTCATATCTGTAACTAAATCTTTGTTGTTAATAAAAGAACTACCCTATGAACTTTGGCCTCTCAGAAAGCTTTTGAGGCAGTGGAAGGGGTCTGAAAGGGTAGTCCTTGATTTTTTCCTTTACCTCTTCCGTCAGCTCCTCTGCCTCCATATCAACTTCTTTACCTGTTTCCCGCCTTCTCACAGAAAGCGTGTCGTCTTCCAACTCATCATCCCCGACTACAAGCGTGTAGGGAACCCATTCACTCTCCGACCTTCTTATTCTTCTCCCCACGGATTCGTTCCTGTCATCTATATCGACCCTTATCCTTTCTTCCTCTAGCTTTTCGGCAAGCTCTTCGGAATACTTCATATGTTTCTCAGGGCTTACGGGTATTATCCTTACCTGTATAGGCGACAACCAGAGAGGTAATGTCGCGTTCATCTTCCCGTTCCTTACTGCGTCTTCCAAGAGGAAGGTCAGTGTCCTTTCTATTGAGCCGAAGGTCGAACAGTGTAGTATTGTGCATGGATGTTCCCTGTTGTCTTCACCTGTATAAGTTATGTCGAACCTCTCACCGTTGACAAGGTCCATCTGTACCGTGGATACCTGCGTCTCGATGCCACTTGGATGTATAGCCTCGAAGTCCGCCTTCATAGAATAGTAGTGGCTCCTTTCCTCGGATAGCTGGATAAACGCGGGCTTACCCATTTTCCTCGTAACCTTCTTTATCCAGTCCTTGTTTTCCTTCCAGTAGTCCACGGTTCCTTCCCACTCGAGTACCCAGTCACCTTTGCTTATTATCGAGTTCATGAGATCCTTGCATATATCACATAGCTCCTGGAACTCTTTCTTCGCTCTTTCTTCGTTGGCGGTGAACGTGTGTGTATCAGTCATCGTAAAGTTTCGAACCCTTCTCAGGCCCGAAAGCTCGCCTCTCTGTTCCTTGCGGAAACATGAGGTTTCTTCGTACTGCTTCAGTGGTAAGTGCTTGTAGCTTATGCTGAGGTTCTGGGCATAAGGGAACTGTCCGGGATCAGAAGCCGGCCTCATAGCGAGCTTTTCACCGTCTTCCTCCCAGTTGTATATCTTTTCCTGGAACTCTCCGATAAGCTGGTTTATCCTCTCATCGTTGAGCCTGTATAGAAGAGGGTTTTCTATTTTGAAGGCCCCGTACTCCTTGACAAGCTCGTCCTGGTAGTCAAGAATAAGCTCCTTTAGAAGCACTCCTTTAGGATGCCACTTGAAGTGACCTGCGTCGCTTACATCACAGTAGTCGACAAGTTCCAGATCTCTCATAATTTCTATGTGCGGGGGCTTGCCTTTCTCTTCGCCTTCACCTATCTCGCACCTTACGAGGTTCTTTAAGTTTTCAGAGTTCCGTGTATCCTCGTTCAGTATATCACTTTCCTTCCATTTGTGCTTATCTACTTCGTATTCATTGCCTTCTTCGTCCAGAATAATGAACCTGGAAAACTCTTCTTCACCTTCCCTCTCCTTTGCAGGCTTCTTGTCATCTTCACCCGGTCTGATCTCCCTGCTAAGCTCTGAAAGCGGGTGACCCTTTACATGTATTTCGAACTCCTTGTACCAGCCAAAGGGCGTTCTTGTAACTTCTAAATCACTCAACTTTTCCTCGAGAAGCTTCTGTGATCTCATAGCGTCGTCGAGGTTGCCAGGCTTCGAGGTGAGATGTACCCAGGGATATATTACAACTTTATCAGTGTTGACCTGGTCGAGGATGTCCCTTATCTCCTCGTCTGCTTTCTCTATAACGTAGTCGAGGTCCTTTTCATCACCTTCCTCCAGCGCGTTGAAGACAACTAAGCATTCCTCCACGCGTTTCTTCCCTTCGTCGTAGTCCTCGGCGCTATCCACAGCTTTCTCACGGGCTTCGACCTCGAGATAGTCTGAATGTAAAAGTAATAGCTTCATACGATCAGCTCCCTATAGTGAGGCCTCGGCAGGTTTAAATTTCTTTTGGGATTTTTCCAGCTTAGGAGAAATCTTCTCAAACTGTAAAACGTCCACCGGACTGTAGCCTCATTCTACCACTTTAAGCCTTTATTCCTCTCTTGAACTTAAATAGTTTTTCTTCTACTCTAAAGCTGCTTCTGGTAGTAATAAATGTAAACGAAGGGTGTGTTGAAGAACATGTAGTATACGAAGGCTGCTATCCAGACGTTGAGAGGGCTCCCCGGGTTCAGAGCACCTGAAACTATTGTTTCATAGGGCCAGTGCCCCATTGGCGATATGAACCATGACAAGTAAAGAACGGCTGAAAGACCGAAGAGGCCTAAAGAAGCTCCGTAGTAGTTTACAGAACCTCCTGCAACATCGAACTTCGTGTTAATGATTATTATTGAAATTAGTCCTAGTACTAGTCCCAGCAACCCAGAAAACAAGTAATGGTAGAATAGATTTCCAATTTTAAGGAAGGAAGATAAAAGCGTATATGTGGACAGCATCACCGCTACAGTTAAAGTTACCTGGAGAACTGCTATCGTAAACATCGGAGCCAGACGTGATGCGTCTTTTGTCATATAGTTTAATTACTGTATTTCTTTCTTTTAAGCTTCGTTGTTCAGATATATGGCCCTTTGTTCAAAGTTTTGTGGCGCGTCCTTGAGTAACCTTATCTTAAGCTCGTGGGGGAGGATAGTATGATCCTTTAGTTCTTCTACAGGTACCCACTTCACGTCCTTGAGGATCCCCTCTCTGCTATCTCTTTCGGGGTCCTTTCCCAGTTCAACTTCACCGCCTTCAAACTCACAGAGAAAGAAGAACTCCATGTGGTGCTTGGTACCGCCAAAGAAGTCGTTGTAGTACACAGGCCTCTTGACACTTACTTCCACGTTTGTTTCTTCCTTTACCTCCCTTTTCACTGCTTTGTGCATCAACTCGCCTGCTTCTACAGCTCCTCCCGGAGGAATCCAGTAGGACATATTACCTTCCTCGTGCTTGACAAGCAGTACAGAATTCCGTTTCGGTACTATCGCCGCGACCCTTGGCCTGAGTTCCATAGTTTAACTTTCTTTCCATGTTAAATATTTTTAAGCCTTAGAGAGAAGGTTGTTACGGGTAGCCCGGTAGTCTAGCCCCCTTTTTGTTCGCTGTTGCTCACGAAAAACGTGGGCGAAAAGGACAGGTGGGGCAACGGTCAAAGCCGTTGGCTTTGTGCCTTGGCACAGCCAAGACGGTCAAGGATGTCGGGCTTTGGGCATCTGCTCAAAGCATTGAGCTTACTGTTGAGCGATGAAAGAAACCCGGCGACCCAGGTTCGAAGGAACCTTTTTCGAAAAAAGGTTCATCAAAAAGAAGAAGGTTCAGAAAATCCTGGCCGGGCTACCAATATTTACCGTCTAGTAGGTCAAGGTAAAAATCTCATTTAAGAGCTTCCTTTATCTTTTACATCTTCTAACTTAGGTCAAAGAACTTAGCCATCTTTCACAAGTTTTTCCTTCTTTTCCTTCGTCCAGCCTTTGATCTCCGCCTCCCGCTCCAGTGCAGAGCTCCTGTCCTCATGTTCCTCCACATAGACCAACTCACACGGCAGCCTGCTCCTCACGTACTTGCTACCGTCGCCGCTGCGATGCTCCTCCAGACGGCGCTCCAAATCCTTCGTGATTCCTGTGTACAAGGAGCCGTCTTCCATCCGCAGAACGTAGAGCTTCCACATAAAGATAGAACCGTTCTTCAGGGTTAAATAACATTTTTAGATAATTACCTGTCTACTTCAACTTAAAAATACCCAGGATAAATAATTAGCTAATGACAGAGGCTGAGGATATCGCAGACGATATCTGGCGGAGGCTTGAGGGGGAAGTGGAGGCGCTGTACCTGGCTGGAAGTAGGGCCATAGGCGCTGAGGAGAGACATTCTGACTACGATTTCTTCGGACTCGTTAATAGAAGATACAGTTTCGATGAGGAACGGAAACTGAATCAGGAGCTCAGCCATAAGTACGATGAAGTGATAAGATTCCGTGGTATAAGCCTCCAGGAGCTTAACGGTGGAGAGCAGAAAGGAGTCATAACGAAGCATGTGCCGCTTCCTGTAATTCTCAAGTCATTCTCAAACTGGAAGCATTTGAAAGGCAAAGAGTACAGCCTTGAGGACTTTGAAATTAAACCTGCGAGTCCAG
>PWIB01000025.1 GCA_003555465.1 Candidatus Aenigmatarchaeota archaeon
CCAGGACCTTTACCTATCTTAGTAGTTACGCCTTTATCGTGTTTAGTAGGTGTTAATGGAGCACCGGTCCTTGCTCTGTTGGACCTCTGTTGCTCGTCGAATGCGCGCCACTCCTGTGTCATGTCGATCATGGATTCCTCTATGACTTCACCACATTCAGAACAGGTCATCTCTCCTCTGGACTCGTTTTCCTCGAAGTTTGTTGACCCGCATTCTGGACATATCTTCTGTGTTTTCGCAGTTTTTTCACGTGCTGTCATTTTATCAAATTTGTTTTAATTTTATTCGTTTTCACTATTCGGTAGTAATCAACTATAACTTTGTATTACTGACATATAAAAGTTAGGGTTGATGTTTTTACTGACAAGGAGTGATACGAGGTTACATAAAAGATTTTCTATTATCAATTATATTTAATACAGTATATACATTCTTTTGAGGGTTATATAAACGTTTCGGTGTTTTTTCGTCGATTGTCGTTAAAGAAAGTTAAAGCTGGAAATCCTGGAAACTATGCCTGTGTTCTGAAGGTCTGAAACTCATATAAGGCACATCCTTTTCGGCAACCCTTCTCTCCTTTTCCTTCAGCTCGTCCTTTTCGGGTTCACCGACAACTTCATTAACAAGTTCCTCGTCCTTAGTTAGATCAACTAGTTCCGCTCTATCATACTTCTTGCTTAAATCCTCTACTATAGGTTCTGTGAACAGTTCTCTGGTTTTGTTTGGATTCACAACGGCAGAATTTCCTCCTCTACCGCCTGCAATTTCTAAAAAATAAGAGTCGTAATCTTCCATTATTCCGTCTACTACACCCCGAAAGTGTTTACCGTGCTTCAGTCTCTGAATACAGTCAGAATCGACGTAAGGAAGCACATCCTTGAGAAAGCTTGAAAAGTTGAAACGTTTGGTATTTTCGTAGGTGTTCCACGCATCCTCGTATTCACTTTTCACAAAAAGATCCTGTGATATCTCATCCCTTATAGTTTTAGCGTCAACAGACCACGGCGGCCTGGAAAGCTTATGATCAACCTTCTTTATGTGTTCCTGGGAATCCGGCTTGAAATGTTCAATTTTTGGGATTTTACTTTCGTACTCATCGGCCCAGTCTCTGTAATAGTCAGACCTCTTGAGAAGTGATTCACCCAGCTCAATGAACTGCAGCTCTTCGGGCCTCATCCCAACAGTAAGTAGTTCTCGAAACATTTATACTTTATCATAGACTCTAATAAGTCCGTAAATACAAGTTTTAAGAAATATTCTCGAAATTTTACCTCAAATGGAGATAAAACTTTTTATTGATTCGGGTAGAATTAACAGTTGGTAGTATGAAAGATGTTCTGGATCATATACTTGATGAGATAAAGCCTGAGCTCGACGAGATGAAAGGCCTTAAGATGAACTGCGAGGACCTCAGAGAAGTTGCAAGACAGTACAGTGAAGAGTACGGCTACGAGCCTCTTTTCTGTGGTTCGATAGCCAAGGATACTTGGCTGAAAAGCAAGAAGGATATAGACATGTTCCTCCTCTTCGACGAGGAGCTTGACATGGAGGAGCTAGAGGATAAGGGCATGAAAGCCGGTAAAAGGATAATCGAGGAGCTAGGTGGCGAATGGGAGGTTGCCTACGCGGAGCATCCTTACGTGCAGGGACACGTAAACGGATACGATGTTGATATTGTTCCTGCCTATGACACCGACCCCAGTGAAATAAAGAGCAGCGTGGACAGAACTCCGTGGCACGTTAAATGGGTCGAAGAGAACCTGGACGCGGAACAAAGGGACCAGGTAAGGTTGTTGAAGAAGTTTACAAAGGAACACGGCCTTTACGGAAGTGACCTTAAAACCAAGGGATTTTCTGGCTACCTGTGCGAGATCTTGATAGCTGAGCACGGAAGCTTCGGAAAGGTCCTGAAGAAGGCGAAGGAATGGTATCCGGGCAAAGTTATAGACCCAGAGAGCCATTTCAAGTCAGAGGACTACCTGAAGAGAGATAAATTCAAAGGAGACGTACTCATAGTAGTTGATCCCGTGGACAAGGACAGGAACGTTGCATCGGTTCTTTCAGACGAAAATTTCCTCCTTTTCAAGAAGAAAGCAAAGGAGTTCGTCGAGGAACCAACAGTTGACAAGTTCTTCAAGGAGGAACATGAGCCACTCTCGCTTACGGACCTACAGTCAAAGATAGACAGAAGAGGAACGGATTTCATGTTAGTAAAGTTCGAGGCCCCTGAAGTGCACGACGACGTCCTTTACCCGCAGATGAGGAAGATGAACAGAAGGATTGAGGAGATACTGGACGATGAGGGCTTTGAGGTTTTGAGAAAGGATATCTGGAGCGATAATAAAAACTGTGTTCTTATACTGGAACTTGAAATTGATGAACTCCCGAGAGTCGATAAAAGGGAAGGGCCTCCGATATTCGACAAGAGAAACTCCAAGAACTTTATAGAGAAGTACGGCGGTGAGCACAACCTTCTTGTAGAGGACGGTCAGTGGTATGCCGAATACTTCAGAGAATGGACCACAGCTCTTGACTTCGTAAGAGATCTCCTGGACAATGATGCTGATACTTTACAGGAGGAAGGGGTCCCAAGGCACCTCGCAGAAAAGGTTGCCGAAGGTCTTACTATAGCTACAGGCGACCATTCTGCACATATCTTCGAAGAGGAAGAAGGTCTGAGGAAAAAGATGGCCGAGTACTTTGACAAAGACCTGGCGTAGATATTTTGGAACAGAGTCTCAATTCTTGGAAACAAGGTCTTCAAGTTTAAAAACCGAAGAGTTTTTTAAATATCTGGAAGTTCTATTCCAGGTTAATGAAAGAACTTGAACAGAGGATACAGAGACAGCTTGAAGATCTTCTCGACGTTGAGGTACGCGTGGAAGTTCCCGACAGCATGGAACACGGCGACTACGCTACAAATGCGTGCCTGAGACAGGCCAGTCAAGAGGGTAAGGAGCCCTATAGGCTTGCGGAGGAGACCGTGGAAAAGTTAGACAAGGAAGAGTTACAGGAAGTAGATGAAATCGAGGCAGCTGGACAGGGCTTCATCAACTTCTTTTTAGACGAGAACAAGTACACAGAGAAGGTTCTGGAAAAGATAAAAAAAGAAGGTGAGGACTATGGAAGCCATAGCTTCGGTGAAGGAAAGACGATCGTTATAGACTACTCCTCTCCCAACGTCGGAAAGCCGATGCACATAGGCCACCTACGTTCTACTATAATTGGAGACTCCGTTTCACGTATTCTTGAGTTCTCTGGTTACAGCTGTATTGGTATAAACCACCTCGGCGACATGGGGACACAGTTCGGTAAGCTTATATATGCGTACAGGAACTGGGGTGATGAGGAGGAGCTGGAGGAGGATCCTGTGGGATACCTCCTGGACCTTTATGTGAAGTTCCACGAAGAGGCGGAAAAGAAAGAAGAGCTGGAGGAGGAAGCAAGGAAGTGGAGCAAAAGGCTGGAGGAAGGCGACGAAGAGGCGGAAAGGCTCTGGGAGAAATTCACCGAACACACGAAAAAAGGTCTAAAGGAGACGTATTCGCGGCTAAATATACAGTTCGACTCATGGAAGGGCGAGAGGTTCTACAGGGACAGGACCGAAGACGTCATAAGAGAAGCACTGGATAAGGGAGTTGCGAAGGAGGACGAAGACGGATCCATCATAATAGAAAGCGAGGAGGGTGATTCACCCTACCTTATACAGAGGAGCGACGGCGGTACCCTTTACAGCACAAGGGAGCTAGCACAGATAAAATACAGGAAGGAGGAGTACGGCTTTGATAAGGCGATCTATGTAGTCGGCCAGCCACAGGAGAGGCACTTCGAGAAAGCATTTGAAGCGGCTGAGAAGCTCGGCTACGCGAATAAGGACGAGCTGGTACACGTAAAGTTCGGAATGATGTCCGTCCCTGAAGGCAGTCTATCGACACGAAGCGGCAACGTGATACTTCTCGAGGACGTCCTTGATAGAGCGAAGGGCAAGGCTATGGAAGCAGTAAAGGAGAAGAACCCGGATCTTGCAGGAAAGGAAGAAGTTGCAGAAAAGGTAGGTGTTGGCGCTCTCAAGTACTTCGACCTCTCGAAGAAGAGGACAACAAACATAAAGTTCTCCTGGGACGAAGCACTTAACTTCGAAGGGTCTTCAGGACCTTACCTCCAGTACTCATACAGCAGGGCCTCGGGAATTCTGGAGAAAGTGGAGGAAGGTGAAGCTGACTTCAACGGCATGGAAGATGTGGAGTTCAAGCTGGTCAAAAAACTTGGAAGGTTTCACGCTCCTGTAGAACAGGCTGCAGACAAGTACGAACCCCATAGAATAGCTGTGTACTTAAACGAGCTTTGTGAGCTCTTCAACGAGTTCTACCACAAATGTAGGGTCAAGGGTTCGGAGCACGAGGCGAGGAGGGTGGAGATAGTCAAAGCGTTCAAACAGGTTCTGGGAAACGGACTCGATCTTTTGAATATACCTAAACTGGAAGAGATGTAGAGGTAGTATGAAAGTTCTAGTTCTCGTAGGCGGATTCCATGAAGAGCTTCCCTTCGAGGAGATGAAGGCTCTTGGTGTTGAGGTAAAGAAAAGGGATGGAAGAGTGGTCGTCGGCGAGACTGACGAAACGGAGAAACTGAAGCGACTGGGATACTCGCACCTCGTTCTTGAATA
>PWIB01000059.1 GCA_003555465.1 Candidatus Aenigmatarchaeota archaeon
CCTGTTCCCTGTCCTGAAGGTGTTCTCATAACCGGGACCTTCATCTTTTTCGTCGGTAATGGTACTGGTCCGGAGTAAGCTACTCCGTACTTTTCTGCAATACCTGTGATCTTGCCACAGATCTCTTCAAGGACCTCGTGGTCCTTACCTGCCAAATTTATCCTGGCTTTTCCTGGCATGTTAACACCGGCATACGTCTTTGGAAGGTTAGAATTTAAATAGCTTTTGGTCCTGAAATCCTAAAATAAATAATTAAGATTAAAATAAAAATTAGGAGAGGTTTTAGGCCTCTTCGGTCACTTCTATACAGATTCCTGCGGCCACGGTCTTGCCCATGTCTCTGATAGCGAACCTGCTCAGTTCTGGGAACTCTCCCTGCTCTTCAATCGCCATTGGTTCTGTGGGCCTGATCTTGACCACTGCTGAGTCACCTGTCTTCAGGTAGTCCGGATTCTCTTCGAGCGTCTCACCGGTCTTCGAATCGACCTTCTTCTCGAGGTCTACGAACTTCGAAGCTACCTGTGCGGTGTTACAGTGGAAAACAGGCGTGTATCCCTCTGCGATAACGTTGGGATGTTCCATGACGATTATCTGAGCCCTGAACTCCTTCGCTACTGTCACAGGATCGTCTGGGTCACAGGCTACGTCTCCTCTTCTTATGTCTTCCTTAGAGATTCCTCTTGTGTTGAAGCCGATGTTGTCACCAGCTTCTGCCTCGTCTACTTCTTCGTGATGCATCTCTATTGACTTCACTTCTCCGGTTACGTCGGAAGGTAAGAAGAGAACCTTGTCACCCTTTCTGATCTTACCTGTCTCTACCTTTCCTACAGGAACTGTACCTACACCTGTGATGGTGTAAACGTCCTGGATAGGAATTCTCATGGACTTGTCTACCGGCTTCGTAGGCTCTTCGAGATCGTCAAGAAGCTCGTAGATGGTAGGACCGTCGTACCATTCCGTCTCGTCGCTTTTCTCGGCTATGTTGTCGCCGTAGTAAGCCGAGACAGGTACGAATGGAATGCCATCGGGCTTGAATCCGATGCTCTTGAGAAGGTCCTTCGTTTCCTTCTTGACCTCTTCGAACTTGTCCTCTGCGTAGTCAACTGTGTCCATCTTGTTGACCGCTACTATGACTTCACCTACACCGAGAACCTTTGCAAGGTAGCTATGCTCCTTGGTCTGGTCCTGTACGCCGTCCTTGGCTGAAACAACCAGAATTGCGGCGTCGGCCTGAGAGGCTCCTGTAATCATGTTCTTGACGAAGTCTCTATGGCCTGGTGCGTCGATCACTGTGAAGTGGTAGTTGTCCGTGTCGAACTCTGTGTGAGCTACGTCGATAGTAACTCCTCTTTCCCTTTCTTCCTTCAGGCTGTCCATAGCGAAAGCAAACCCGAAGGTTTCCTTTCCTGCATCCTCTGCAGCTTCTTCAAGCTTCTGGTACTCCTTGTCCGGTAGGTTTCCTGTGTCGTAGAGTAGGTGTCCAACTAACGTGGACTTACCGTGGTCTACATGACCTATTGTGACTAGGTTCAAATGTGGTTTGTCTGCCATATTCACACCTCCTTTGAAATTATGGGATTAACACCCTTTTGTAGTATGTACTCTTCTTTTATAAATACTAGTTTATAAGCTTCATGCCTCTGGTTGCGGTATCTCTCTACCAAGTCCCTTTCTCTCTCTGATATCCTTGATCCTTTCCTTCCTGAGATTGTCGGGCATGTATTCGAAGAGGACATCCTTCAGGTAGTAGAAACCTTTACCTTCGGTTGCGGACTTCAGCTCACCTTCAAAGCCAAACATCTCCTCAACAGGTAGCTTTACTGTAAGTACTGCTGTCCCTTCTTCAGTGTCGACGTTCATGACCTCACCTCTCCTGTTCTGTACTTCTGTCATAACGTTTCCCATATGCTCCTGTGGGGACTCAACCCTCAGGATCTGCTTCGGCTCGAGGAGCGTTGCGTTTGAGCTAAGTATAGCGTTGTTTATAGCAAACCTCACTGCAGGCGTGACCTGTGCCGGACCTCTATGGATAGCGTCTTCGTGCAGCTTCGCGTCTACAAGCCTTATAAGAAGCTTCGAGCAGGGTTCCCTCGCAAGAGGACCTTCGTCTATAAGATCGCTTATGGCTTCCCTGACGAGCTCTATCGTATCGTTTAGATACTGAATTCCCTTTGTAGCGTCGGTGAAGATGTTCTTCTCCTTGATGAGCTCCACACCTTCAGCATCGTCGTCGTCCATTCCAAGATCCTTCAGGTCGTTGGAGAGGTCACTGCTCTTTCCTTTGTATTCACCTTCCTCTATCTCACCTTCGGCTATGGCTTCGTAGATATCGTCGTCAAGAGGCTCTACTTCAAAGTAGAACTTGTTGTGCTTGTTCGGACTTTTACCTTCAAACGTATCGCTTTCGTTCTTTACGGTTTCTCTGTATACAACAATAGGCTGTGAGCTCTCTATAGGAATTCCTTCCTCCTTGAGTCCCTTCTCTACCTTTGCCTGTATATGTAGTTCACCGAGTCCAGAAACTAGGTGTTCGCCTGTCTCTTCGTCTATCTCTACTTCCAGGGTCGGATCTTCTCTACTGACCTTTCTGAGGAACTTTACAAGGTCGGGAAGGTCCTTCGTCTTCTTGGCCTCCACGGCCTTTGTTACGACGGGCTCAAAGACATGTTTTATCTCCTCAAACGGATCTATCTTGTAGTCGGGGTCGCATATAGTCTCGCCTGAAAAGGCGTCCGGTACACCTACAAGACCTATTATGTTTCCTGCCTGTACGCTTTCCATGGGAACCCTTTCCTGTCCCTTGTATACACATACCTGCTGCATCCTCTCGTCCTTGTGTTGACCTACAAGGTGCACTTCCTGCCCTTCCTCAAGGCTTCCTGAAAACATTCTTCCTGTTGCGACGGAACCGGCATGTGGGTCGTCGTATACCTTCGTGGTTATAGCAGCTAGCTTTCCGTCGGCGTTACACTCACGCATATCTTTTCCGGCCTCTGACTCCGCGTCACCCGGCCAGATCTTGGGTATCCTGTAGTTCTGAGCCTTTTTCGGATTTGGAAGATGTCTGATTATACCGTTTAGAACTATTTTGTGGAGCGGGGCCTTTTTCCAAAGCTCCTTGTGTTCGCCTTCTGAACACTTCTCCTGTATATCCTTGAAGGTTATTCCGCTCTCCTCCATGTATGGCTTAGAAATCGCCCAGTTTTTCAGGGCCGAACCGAACATCACGCTTCCGTCGTCTACGGAAACGGTCCACTTGTCCTTGTACTCGTCCTCTGCATACTTCCTTATGAGGTTGTTTACCTCTCTTATTATCTTCATGAACTTCTCCTGCATTCCCTTTGCGTCCATCTCCAGCTCGTTGATAAGTCTGTCTACCTTGTTTATGAACAATACAGGCTTGACTCTTTCTTTCAGTGCCTGCTGTATTACAGTTTCTGTCTGAGGCATGACACCTTCTACGGCACATGCAAGAACTATGACTCCGTCCACAGCTCTCATAGCTCTTGTGACGTCTCCACCGAAGTCCACATGTCCCGGTGTGTCTATAAGGTTGATAAGATAGTCGTCCTGGTCGAACTTGTGGACCATAGAGACGTTTGCTGAGTATATGGTTATACCTCTCTCCTGCTCCTGATCATCGTAGTCCATGAACAGCTGTTCGCCTGCCAGCTCGTCGGATATCATACCGGCTCCAGCCAGAAGGTTGTCTGTAAGCGTGGTTTTGCCGTGGTCTATATGAGCAGCTGTACCTATGTTTCTTATCTGCTTCTGCTTGCTCATCAGGTCCTTTACACGTTCTGATAGATCGTTTGCCATATCAATCACTTAGTATTATTTATCTTGCACCTTCAGCTTCCCTCTCAAACCTTTCCTTCTGCCTTACAGCGTAGGACTCTCTTTCCTCGTTGCGGGCTGCGATTATCTCTTCGGCCAAGCACTCCGACATGTCCTTGCTTGATCCAACTGAGTTGGAGTAAGCTCCCTGTGCCATATGCCTCAAGGAGAGGTCTACACGCCTCTGCGGCGCTGTAACTACAGCTTTCCTCTTTATTATAGAACCTACCTGGTACGAGGAAACTTCTTCTACAAGTGCTGTGTTCTCAACAGCTTCGAGGAGAACCTCTACTGGGTTGTTGTCCTCCCTTTCCTCTATAATCTCCAAAGCCTCCTTCATTATCTTCCATGCGCTGTCCGAGTCGCCGCCGCACCTCCCTGAGCTTATCTTGTGTTTATCTCCTCTGTGTCCAGGGCCCATGAGGTGGTTCATAAGCCTTTCGATAAGGTTAACTTCGTTTTTGGAGAAGCGGTCGCCTGCGTGCCTTCCGTGCGACTTCTTGGGGGCCAGCATCGGCTCGAGGTTGATCTGTTCCTTCAGACCAGGATCCTCAGGTTCTATTCCTTCAACGTCCCACTTTCCAAACATCTTCATAGTTTATCATCTCGTTGGCTTCTCCTTTCTTCCTGCTACAAGTTCCTTTAGAGAAACTCCGTTGACCTTGATTACCTTCCACCTTACACCAGGGATATCACCCTTGGCTCCTTTTCCTGAGCCGCCTAGCCCTTCTATAAGAACTTCATCATGCTCATCAATATGCTCTATAGCTCCGTC
>PWIB01000027.1 GCA_003555465.1 Candidatus Aenigmatarchaeota archaeon
ATCTTCTTCCTCTATCACTTCATTGATCTCTACGTCCATCATCTTCTCCAGCTTATCTTTTAGATCTTCAGCGATGTTATCACCCCTTCTCTGTGTGTTATTTGGCGAAGTTTATTTAAAAGTGTTATCCACATATTCGGTGCCAGCACCCTCCAACCTTCTTTTGATTCCGGGCAAATGACCGGCACCTACTACTGCAATGACCTCCTCGTGTCTTTCCGAAAGATCTTGGAGGACCCTTGCCATTATCTCGTCCCTTTCGTCTACAAGAACGCGGTAAAGTTCCGGTGTTCTCCTTGAAAGGAGCTCTGTTGCTTCCTCTACGATTTCTTCCGACGGGACCTCATCGAGGCTGAAACTGTACCTCTTTAGACCTCCGAAGAACAGGAGAAATATCTTAAGCTTGTTCAGAAGGCTTATCTCCTTGAACCTTTCCAGTGTTTTGTATATCGGCCTGTCCATGAGGTAGACTCTTATATTTTTCTCCTGGGCCTTTTCGACAGCTGTCAGCATCTCATCCCCAGGCATAACACCTGTTTTCTCGGCAAGCTTCTTCTGTATCCATGAAGCCACTAGGAAGAAGAGAGATGGGTATCCACCCTTTTCGCCTGTCACCAAGGACCTGTACCTGCCTTCGTCTAACTCTACCGCTACGCAGTCAGCGCCTTCCTCTATCTCCTCCTCAATTCTTTTTATCGCTTGAGGTGATATATGTGAAGTTCCTACAAGTCTTATCATTGTCGACACCTAGACAAAGTATTGAAGAGCCTCCTCTACATCTCTTACTTCGACTACTTCAACGTCCACTTCTTCTTGTACATCTATCCTCTCCTCAACATACTCCGTTCTACATATCTCTATATTCCCGACTGACCTGCAGCTCTCCTCCATTGTATAGGTTACCTGTACCGACTGTCCTTCAGGCACTAGAAACTTCTCGAAGCCCTCGCGCTCCGCTGCCCTTGCCTTGGGGAGTATTCCACCGACTCTTCCTATTCTTCCGTCGGGTTCGACGGTTCCTGTCATAACGACGTCGTCGCGCAAACTACTGTTTTCTAAGGCAGCCATAGTAGCTACAGTTAAGGCTCCTCCTGCACTGGGACCTCCTATTATCGATGCCTCGAGGTCTATGGTGTAGGTCAGGTCGTACTCCCCTCGTTCTATTTCAAGATATTCCTTTGCGTAGGAGCTGGCTGCACGAATTGAGTGTTGGATATCGACCCAGAAAAATATATTTTCTATATCTACGAGTATCTTTCCAACTCCAGGATCTGCCCTAACCCAGGCCGATGAGACCACCCCTTCGCCGTGCTCTGTAGTACCGACTATATACGTTTTTACGCCTTCGGGAAGCGGTTCCACAGTACGGTTCCAGTCTATCGGCTCTCTTGTGACCTCTCTTTCAGGCCTTTCATGTCTTTGAATGGATATCTCGGGTAGAACTATCAAGGACGTAAGAGCGCCAGCTATGAATACGAGGATTAATGTCAAAACTAAGGCGAGACTGTCTTTCATAGTATCGGAATAGTGACAGGGAAGGGCCGGTTCGACAGCCTGACTGGAAAAGTTTACCTGTCCTCCTCCTCGGTCCTGCGATCCCCCGAACATCCGATCTACAGCTTAGGACTGCTCCCGCCAGGGCCTGGCCCGGTTCACTGCAGAGCGAATCCCGGAGGACAGGACGTCGACGTTGGAAGACAGGGCTTCCCCAGCCGGACGTGCCTGGCCGGCTTTTCGGTCGCCCTGTAGAGGCTTTGGGCTTGAGATGACCCCTAACCATCCGACCTATCCCTGTCGGGGTTAACTTTCACCTACAAGTTTAAAGGGTTTTCGGTCTTGAATTTTAGGCACTACATCCCTCCAAAACTAATAAACTTTTGGATACCATATAAGTAACATGGTATCACAGACAAAAGCCCATCTATTCTGGATACTGGGATCTGCTTTACTTTTTGCAGGTATGAGGCTCGCGGTAGAGGCAGACAGGACCATAATAGGAGCTACAACTGCTAGATACTATGCAGCTCTGTTACTTTCCTTCGCTTTGATTCTCACAGGCGGTCTCCTATGGATTGTGGTAGGCGGTGCACTTGGAAGGGATTAACAGTACTTTTTTTATTACTGTACCTTAAAGACCTCGTCTTCTTCACGGACCCGCTGATCAACTTTCATGCCTATTACATCACCCTTACCTGCTTCTTCTACGTCTTCTCTATCTATCTCCATGGATTTGACTTTCTGGATAAAGTCAGTGGTTGCACCTTTGAAGTGAACTTTATCCCCCAGCTCTAGCTTTCCTTCCAGAGCAACAATACCCACGGATATGTCAGTGAAGTAGTGATCGACCTCACCTATTTTTTCCTCTGACATAGCAATAATAATTTCTTTTCAGTAAATATAAGCTTCAGACCCACCTGAACCTTTAAAGCCAAAAACAAAAATTATACTGGTAGTATGAAGCTCGTTGTCAAAATAGGCGGTTCTATATCCATGAACGAAAACGGCCCGGACTACAGCTACATTTCAAAGTTTCTCGATGTAATTGATGGATTGAGCGAGGACCATAAGATTTCTATATGTGTAGGAGGCGGTGAATTCGTCGGCAGTTATTCAAAGGCTATAGAGGACTTCGGTTTGATGGACGACGAGAGGGAGCTCTGTTTCGTGGAGCTCATGAGAGCTAATGTAATGCTACTTTCGCTTTTGACGGGTAAAGAGCCTCTTTTTGATCTTTCAAGCTACCAGGGCAAGGAGGCCGTAGTTTCTGGTATAGAACCTGGAAGAAGTACAGACGCCAATGCAGCCGAGGTCGCCGAGGGGATGAATGCAGATCTCTTCGTAAAACTAACGGACGTAGACGGTATATACGACAAGGATCCGGCGGAACACGACGATGCGGAGTTTCTGGAAAAGATGAGATTCGAAGAACTGGAGACTGTCAAAGGCGAAGAAACGCCTCTGGACTACGGTATTTTAGATCCCTTGGCCATGGAGATATTAAAGGAAAACAGGATCACAACTGTTTTGGCTAACGGAAGGGATCCGAACAACCTCAGAAGGATTGTGCAAGGAGAGAGGATCGGTACCTGGATCGAGTAATTAGAAACCTATTTAAGAATAGAGTTTTATTTTTCCCTTGTGGTATTTTATGTCCGAGGTCATAGGAAGAGGTGCTGAGGCCGTTCTGAAAAAGGAAGAGTTCATGGACGGTTACTGCGTCGTCAAGGAGAGGCTGAAGAAGGGTTACCGCGTGGAGGAACTGGACGAGAAGCTCAGGAAGGAAAGAACGAAGGAAGAGTCGAAGCTTCTTTCTGAAGCGAGGCGTGTTGGAGTTTCTACACCTCAGGTCTACGAAAGACAAGAAAACGTGATCAAGGTTGAGTTCTTGGACGGCGACAAGGTGAGAGATCTTGTACCTGAGTACAGCGAAGAGGAAAGAGAAAAACTGGCAGAGGAGATAGGCACTTGCATAGCGAAGCTGCACAACCGAGGTATAGTTCACGGCGACCTTACAACTTCCAATATGATAGTCAAGGACGGAGAACTTTACTTCATAGACTTCGGTCTCGGTTACTTTTCAAAGAGCGTAGAAGACAAGGCTGTGGATCTGTATCTGCTCTGGGAGGTCTTGGACAGTACACACCCTGATTACAGGGACGAGCTCTGGGAAGGTATTACGGAAAGCTACAAGGAAACCTGCGACTCTTCTGAGCAAGTTATGAGAAGAGTTGATAATATAGCAAAGAGGGGAAGGTATGTCTCTGACAGATAAGATATTTGGAAGGGAAGAGCTGAAGGAAAGGATAAAGTTTCTCGAAGACAAGGTAGATAACCTCGAGGATGAGAAGGAGGAGCTTAAGAGAAAGGCGGACAAGGAGAAGGAAAGAGCCAAGGAAGCGGTATCGGAGAAACAGGAGCTTGACAGAAAGATAAAGAAAAAGCAGGATAAGCTGGCATCGCTCCAGGACAAGCTCAAAAAGAAGGAGTTTTTAGAGGACAAGGTTCCTGGAACGAGCGAGAAAACTCTTTTAGGCAGGGATAAAACCGAAAACGTTTTGGATAAGTTAAGCAGCATGGAAAGCAAGGAGGAGGACATGGTAACTGTATTTCTACCCGAGGGAAGTTCTGTAGACGATATCAACTCCCAAGGTTTCCTTCAGACAAACCTGACCCTTAACCAGCTGAGGAGGCTAAAGGAGGAGAGCTCCCAGACGGGTATGGTTTTATTCCATACAGAGGACCTTCTCAACCTATTAATTAAGCCTCCTGTCCCTGTCACGAAGGAGGACTGGTTTAAGGACACTTGCTTTGAGGTTGAGCCTGTTTCTGAGAAGCTTGAGGAGGAAGTTGGCTTCGTGTTCCTTTCTGCAGGCGGGTCTTCGGTTGCTCTCTTCTCCGGTGAAATAGAGGACTTTGAGATAGTGAAGAGCAAGATAAAGGGAAAGCATAAAAA
>PWIB01000040.1 GCA_003555465.1 Candidatus Aenigmatarchaeota archaeon
GAAGGTGCAAATGTTTCTTTCTGGGTTACAGAAGAAGATGATGTCTGGGATCAAGGCTATGAAACCTTTACCAACTCTTCAGGATACGCTAACTACACCTTCTCTCCCGATGGAAACTACTCTGTAGGCAATCAGTCCTGGGAGGCAGGAGTTTTCGATGACGATCATTACAAGGACACGAATGTCACCGAGGAGCTCAGAGTCGGGGTACACGGCCTTTTAACTACTCGTCTCTTGAAGCCCGAAGACGAAGATGTGCTTTTGAGAAACACGGAGTCAGAACTTATTGCAGGTCTTGAGGATCAGTACGGTAACAAAACCGGAGAGGAGTACGACTGTACCTTCAAATACGATGAAGATATCGGAAGCGATGAATTTGTTGAAGGAGAATGTAACTATACGTGGGTGCCCGACTGTGATGTTGAGAGAGGTGAACACGACCTCACGGTTAGTGTTGAAGGCGAGGAGGACTTCTACACAGTTTTAGAGGAACAAGATTCTATCGATATCGAGGTCTGGGACGTGCTTGACGTTAATGTGACTGAACCTTCTTCTGGTTCTGTAAAGTACAAAAACGAAACTATAGATCTTGGTTATGAAGTCGGAGATAGCTGCGGTGAAGTAACGGAGAACTATGACGTTGACTGGAGTCTGGTATGGAAAGATGGAATTAAGCTCGAGGTGACGGAGAAATCAGGTATAAACAGGACTGATGAACCTTTCAAGGTAAATGGAACCTGGCTTGAGGACTTCGGAATTGATCTCAATAACTGGAAGATAAACGATACGAGAGTTGTTTCAGGTGGCGAAGAGGTTGAAATGGAAGTCAGGCCCTGGGTAAGTGAGGATAAGGAAGAGCTTGACTACGAAAAGGAGTATATGGACAGCTACAGCGATATTGTTTTCCTTGTTGATGTGGAAGCTGGAGAGTCAGAGGACTATTGGATAATCTGGAACGAAACAAACCCACAGCCCCAGGATACTATTAGTTACATAGAGAACGGAGGATTCGAAGGCGGTGACCTCTCCGCCTGGGAATACACAGAAGGTACCCCTGGAGGTGATGACTATGACGACTTCGTTTTTATCGAAAATAAAAGTAAAGTAGGAAACTACTCGGCACATATTTTCGGTTACGATGGGACCAGCTACCTAAATACTACAATGCTAAGGGAAACAGGTTCGGAATATTTGACTATGAAGTACAAGGCCTGGGGAACCTTTGAAGATGAAGACAGAGAAGTAAAGATACATGTAGGCGATGGAGTATGTGAACTGAACCTTAATTACGATCGTCTTGATGAAGAGGAGGCTGAATGGGATGTTTTAACTTGCCAGGACGAGTCCTTTGAACAGGCAGACGAAGTTTCGCTTCAGGTGACCTATGAACGTACTGGAGGCTACGGAACTAAAGCACCTCATCTTCTGGTTGACTATATATGCATATCTGATTCAGAAGGCGAGTGCTTAAACCGGCAGACTGGCGCTCCTACTGAGAAGGAAGTGGAGTTCAGGGACAATATAGATGGGGACGAGGAATGGGAGCCTGATGACGATGTAAGCGTTGGTGATAGGAGATTGTATTCAAAGGTCGAAGGCGACTACTACAAACCAGACTTTACTACAAGGAACTTCGACCTGTTCGGATGGTCCAACGTCAGCGAGGTAAACCTCACTTCCGATTACTGCACCTACAGGGACATGTGGGTTTGTGGTGAAGATGCTGAGGTTAGGTTTGACTGCAATGTAGTTGATATGCAAAGTGGATCAGGCGTAGGGGGCTATAACTTTAGCCTCTATAATGATACAGACGATGAGAGTTATCTGAAAGGTACTAATACAACCCTCGAAGGAGGCTGGGGATACAAGTGGTTCGATACCTCTTCACATGGTGAATACACGCTTACCTGTGGTATAGATGACGAGCCATCGGTCTTCTATAACGCGAGTTCAGAGGACGAAGAGACATTGACGTTCAGCGTTGAGTCAGGTGATACCGACGGAGTTTTATTGCAGGATCCACGTCATGAAACAGCAGAGAACGTGACAAGGCTTGACAACGAGACGTTTGATGTAAACCTCACCGTAAAGAGCGAAGGTGGGATGATGCTTAATCCTGAGTTGGTTGTAGACACAGAAGACGGTATATACTACGAGGAAGTATACTGTCCACCTCTGGATGATGGTGAAGTTTGCGAAAGGACGATGGAGGTTAATGTTACACAGGAGGCTGAGCCCGGAACAGCTGATCTGATTGTAGATTTAGAGTGGTCAAATTCGGACGGAACCGAAGACAGCACTGAAAACAGCACAGAAATAGAGATAGAGGAGAACACTGAGCTAAAAATAGTCGAAGATGAAATCAATGATTCTGTTTCGGCAGGTTTTGAAGGAAGCCTGACTAACTTCACCGTAGAAGCTTTCGGTAACACGGATGTAGAAGGAGTTACCTTGAATATGACAGATGTAAGTGATGAGGAACTGTACGAGTTGACTTCTTTGGAAGGGGACCTGGGTGATATAGAGAAGGGTGAGAACGTTACAGAAGAGATAAATGCAACGATTCCGATGGACATAGATCCAGGAGTTTATACTGCTCAAATTCAGGCAAACGCTACAAATTCAACTTGCTCGCCCGATGACAAATGTTTGGATACATCCTTGTTCAACCTTACAGTGGATATCCCGGACTGGTACAGCGAGTCGGACTTTTTGAACAAGACTATAGGAACCGGCGATGTTAACGGGACTATAGGAGAAATTGAAGTCTTTAACAACCTGGATGAAAACCATTCCTTTGAGGTTGAAGTTTCTGGAAACGGAACCGAAGGCGATACCGATTACATTACAGTTTCAAATAAAACCTTCGAGGTAGGAAACCAGAGTTCTGAGACCTTGCAGGTACTTCATCGAAGATATGAAGACAACTACGAAAACGGTACTTATTTTGCCCATGTAAAACTGTCGCCTGAAGGGGATATAGTTCCTGATCACGTAAACTTTACAGCTACGCTTGATGTTGTTGACCTTACTGTCGACGTTCTGGAACCTAATTACGTTGATTACAGCGGCCCGCTTGATCCAGGTGAAGAGATTGATGTTTCTGCCAACGTAACAAGGTTCGATGAGGTAGTTGAAGAGGACGTTGATTTTGATATCTGGATAGGCGGAGAGGAATGCCCGATAACAGATATAAGTGGATATATAGATTTGGCGGGTGGCTGGGTCATGGAATGTGAGGTGCCTGAGATACCAGAAAATCCTATAAGGAACGATATAAGGGTTGCTGCAACCCACGAGGACGTAACAAGCTACGGAGAAAACGAAGAAGCTGTCATATACCATGATGTTGTTCCGCCGCAGTTCTCCGAGGTTTACGTTGATCCTGTTCACAAGGACGAAGTATGTGATAGGGATTACAAGGAAATCGAGGTAGATATAACCGACAATACGGACGTAGATGAGGCTTGGATGGACATCGAAACCCCTGAAGATAATATCACACTGTTTGACTACGTAAGGGATGGGGATAGTTTTACCTTTACCCTGGACTCATCGGATTTTGATGATTTGGATGGTGAAGAGTTCCCCGTCGGCGACTACGAGATTAACGTTTCTGCTAACGACACCGGACAGATCGAGGATCCTGATTATGATATCGGTGGAGGTCTTGTAAACAGTACAAGGGGATGGTTTGATGTCTATGAAACGGTGGATATTTCCGGTGAGCTGACAAGACCAACAGGAGAGTATGTACCAGGCGACTTCACCTTTTACAGAACCGGTGAAGGGAGGGATTTCTGGCCACATCCTATACACGAGTTCACTGTCGACGGAGAAGATCCAACGTTTGAATGGGAAACACATAGGAGAAAGTACGACATAAAGGCAGAGGTTTTCGGACAGGAGGTAACCTTTGAGGCATTCGACACCGATGAGTCTGCTATGGTTGAGGACGAGGAGCCTGAGGAGATATCTGATCCATTCAGGTTTGATTATATACCAAATTCCAGTTCCTACGATGGTGCTCTGAGGGTACTTTCCAGGCAGTTCCAGAACCCCATATTTGGATTTGTAGTAAATCAAAAGGAAAATCTAACCTTCTCCGGTAAAAATATAACAATGGACTTCTCTGGCAAGGATCTTGGAGGTGTTGAAAACAGAAACAATCTCCGGGTGCTTAAATGTGAAGAGTGGAACTACAGTAACAGGCATTGCAATGAAACCCTTGACGAAGGTCATTACTTCGAGGAATTCGAGCCCGATACGGAAGAAAATACTATCAGCTTCTTTGATGATGAGATGGGCAGTGCTTATGTCCTTGCTGAGGCCTGTATATCCGAGGGCGAGCTTATAGACTGTGCAGGTTACACACCTGACGATCCTGTCGATACAGGAAACGGTGATGATGGCCCTGGACCCGTCGATGA
>PWIB01000044.1 GCA_003555465.1 Candidatus Aenigmatarchaeota archaeon
ATCTTGGTGATACATTTTCCTGGGTAGTCGGGTTTCAGCATTTGTTAACACTTTCTATAGAATTTGCCAATGTTTGTTTGCTTTCTCCCCTTCGTCGAAGCAGTAATGTATCTTATCAAAGTCCTCGCGCAAAGTTTTAACGTCTTCCTTTACTTTACTTGGTTTTGCGTCGTCCACAACCACTTTCTTTATGAGCTCCGCCACTTCGTCCATCTCGTTTTCCTTCATTCCTAGTCTTGTCAGTGCCTGGACTCCGAAGCGGAGTCCGCTTGGTTCGCCTGCGCTTTCCACGTCGTCCCACGGCATCAGGTTTTTGTTGGCTATTATATTTGCCTCCTCCAGTTTTTCTGCCAACGTCTCACCGCCTCCATGTTCTTCCACGTCCACTGCAAGAGTATGCGACTGCGTGAACCCCTTATCCACGCAAAGAACCTCTATGTTTCTCTCGTAGAGGGCCTGTCCAAGCGCCTTTGCATTGCTTACTATCTGTTCAGCGTATTTCTCGCCGAACTTCCTCTGTTCCGCTAAAGCAACTCCTAAAGCTGCGACAGAATGTAGGTGGTGGTTGGATAGAACTCCTGGAAATGCACCTGCCGACAATTTTTCTTCCATCTCTTCGTCTTCAGGATTCGAAAGTACAACTCCTTTCTGAGGCCCAGGAAGCGTCTTATGCGTGCTTCCTGTCATAACGTCCACGCCTTCTTCCAATGGATTCTGAAACTTTCCAGCAGCTATGAGGCCCAGTACGTGAGCGCCGTCGTACCATACCTTACATCCTACTTCTTCAAACACGTCCTTTAGCTCGTCCAAGGGCGGCGGGAACAGAAAAACGGAGCGTCCGAACAGCGCTATGTCAGGTTCTACGTCCCTTATTAGTTTCTTCGTTCCTTCTAAGTCCAGGTTCATCTCATCCACGTCGAAGGGGTACGTTTTCGGTTCCATGCCGCGGAAACCTACGGAGCCGAACCTTGCGCTGCTTATGTGCGCGCCGTCTGATACATCAGGAGCCGTTATCTTTTTGTTTGGACCGCCAAGTGCCATCAGGACTGCCTGGTTTGCGTTGGTTCCGGATAAGGGCCGGACATCCGCATAGTCAACTCCGAAAATGTCCCTTGCTAGCTTCTTTACCCTTCTTTCTACATTGTCCACGTACTTGTTACCTTCGTAGTACCTATCTCCCACCGGCCCTTCGGCGTACTTGTCCTGGAAGTCAGAGAGCATCATCTCACGGGCAGCAGGACTGATTATGTTTTCAGAAGCTATCATAGGCAGACAGTTGGAGAACCATTCCGTATGTTTCCTTGCTTGCTTCCGTATGTATTTTACGTGCTTATTCATACAGCTTCTCTTTTTTTCTCTTTGTTGTCGAAGTTTAAAAATAATTCAAGCATGGGTATGCTAGCTATAACATGAAGTTTCTTAGGAGAGTTTGGGTAGTGGCGCTGGGGATGGGATTTGAACCCACGAGGGCGTCTACAGACCGACGTGGTATCCGACCACGCCCACCTTACGTAGCCCACAGGATTAGCAATCCTGCGCCTTAAGCCACTCGGCCACCCCAGCACAAGTTATACCTTTTCGGCTTTTCTTTAAATTTCTTTTTATCCTTTCCTGTTTTAAGGCGAGTTTCCTATAAAGATTTAAAAATGCCTGGGTAGAATTATATACCAGCGTAAAGGTAAAGAGGTGAATATATGCCTGTAAATGTAGAAAAACTTTCAGAAATGTTCTCGAAGGACGTCTTTACGGACAAGGGCAAATACTGTGGCCAGATAAAGAACGTCAAGATAGATCTCGACAGATTCAGGATGGGATCCATCGTTCTAAAAGCGAAGAAAGGAAGCTATCTCGCACGGATGCTCGGTGGTAAGAAAGGAATAGTCATACCTTACCAGTTCATCAAGGCGATAGGCGACATAGTGATAATCAAGCACATATCCTCTGAATCAGTCAAGGGTCAGCAGAAGAAGGAGGCCAAAGTTGAAGAGCCAGCAGGGACAATGGAGACGGAAGCAGGAATGATGGAAGAAGAGGAAGACGAGGAAGAAGAAGTAAGCATGCCCTTCTAAAACCTTTCTTTTTGTTTGAAGAACTGCCTTCTATTTTTATTGATATTAGTTTTCGGAGAACTTCAGTAGACGTAAAGGTTACCTTGAAGTATTTCTTCGGTCACGCTTTCAGCGTCATCTAGCCAGTCAGAGGCTATCTTCTCTGCCTCGTACTGGACATCTGAAAGGTTGCCCGGTTTAACTACCTCTATATCAACTACCTTGGGATCAGATATTGATCTTCCTATCTGCGAAAGAAGCTTGACTGAAACTTCTTCGACATCGGTTTTCTTGTATATGTCCTTGGCTATGAAGTTGGCAAGTACGTTGTAGACCTTGCCTACATGAGCCAAAGGATTCTTTCCTGCCGGTGCTTCAAGGCTCATAGGTCTACAGGGAGTTATAAGACCGTTGGTCCTGTTTCCTCTTCCGACTGATCCATCGTCGCCTGCCTCCGCGGAAGTTCCTGTAAGTGTAAGGTAAACTATTTCGTTGTCGTAGTCGTCTGCCGTGTTCATAGCAAGGTTTACCTTCCTTCCCGTTTCCTTTGATGCAAAGTCCTTGAGGCTATCGACGATTTCTTCCTTTACGGAGATGTAGTGATCTAGGTTGGGTACCTTCCTTGCTATGAAGGCTCCAGCAACAGTAATGTTTATAGTGTCGCCGTGACGGTCGGCCATCACCTTTACGTCCTCGCCCAGTTCAGGGAACTTGTCCTGGAATCCATCAGAGTTTATGTGTTTATCTATGCTTAGGACAAGACTCTCCGTTTCGCTGTAAGGTGCGTAGCTTACTCCGAAGGACGTGTCGTTAGACTGGACCACATCCTTTTCTTCGTAAAGGCTCATCAGGTCCACGGATCCATGTCCTATCCTCGAGTCCCAGACAAAGTTTTTGTCGACTGAGACCTCTTCCAGCTTTTCCTTGACGAAGTCCTTGGCAGAATTTATCGCGATTTCATGTACAGGCAGCTCCTCGCCTGAAACTTCAGTTGTAGCTCTCCCAGAAAGGATTATGTGTATTGGTTCGACTACCTCACCACCTCCGAAGTCAACGTTCACCTTTCCTCCGACTACCTCAACCTGATCCGTGTTGTGGTGCAATATCCTACCGTATTTTTCTCTGTACATCTTCGACAGAGACTTGGATACTGATTCGGCTATTCCGTCTGCAAGTGTGTCCGGATGGCCGTAACCCTTTCTCTCCACCAACTCTATCTTCTGGTCCTCTATGGGTCCGCGGCTTGACTCCGAAACTGTTATATCGCTCATTTTATCCCCTTACAATAACTTTTAATACTTTTTAAAAGTTTTAATTACTTAAAACTTTGCGTCTAAACTTTTAAGAGAGCTTCTATTAATAGTTTGGTGCAAAAACTCCGTTGAGTGGGATATAACGGTGTTATATATGGCCTTTGAAAAACTGAACCCGAGGATACAGGAGCTTATCGATGAGAAGGGATGGGATAGACCCACGAAGCCTCAGGAGAAGAGCATGGACCCTATACTACAAGGGAAGGATGTGCTTCTGACCGCGCAGACAGGCATAGGTAAGACGGAGGCGGCCATGCTTCCTTTGCTTCACAGGCTTCTCGAAGAAGACAACGAGCCTATTTCCCTTCTTTACATAACACCCCTCCGGGCCTTGAACCGTGATATGTTCAAGAGGCTTCTTTGGTGGTGCAACCATCTGGATATAGAGGTCACTATAAGGCACGGCGACACCTCCGACTACAAGCGAAGGAAACAGGCTGAGTTCCCGGAGCAGATATTTGTTACTACGCCCGAAAGTCTCCAGGCTATACTTCCTGGATCAAAGATGAAGGAGCACCTGAAGAACGTTAACTACATCGTTATAGACGAGATACACGAGCTCGTCGAGTCGAAGAGAGGCGTCCAGCTTTCTCTCGGTATCGAGAGGCTCAAGGAGCTTTGTGGAAATCCTCAGATGATTGGACTTTCCGCTACTGTAGGCTCGCCTGGGGAGGTTGCGAGTACTCTTTCAGATGAAGCTGAGGTTATAAGCGCTGTTGAAACCAAGGACTTCGAGATAGAGGTAGAGATGCCTGAGGCGAGGCAGGAGGACGAAGAGCTCGGAGAAAAGCTTTTCACGGACAAGGAAGCCGCGTCACGCCTCAGAAGGATCCATGACCTCATAGAGGAAAGCGAGTCCTCTCTCGTCTTTACGAACACAAGGGAGTCTTCGGAAGTGCTTTCCTCCCGCCTAAACAGGCTGGAGAAGGAGTACGATCATTCAATACACCACTCTTCGTTGTCCAAGGACGTGAGGATAGACAACGAGGACGACTTCAAGGAAGGCGAGATAAAGAGCCTTATA
>PWIB01000032.1 GCA_003555465.1 Candidatus Aenigmatarchaeota archaeon
GATGGGTTGAGGAAATCCATGTTGAAGGTAAACTGGTTTACATTGGAGGGAATGATAATACAGTAGTTGCGATTGAGTACGATGAACTTAAAGAAGCTTACGACGGTGATACTGTTACTGGGGAGGACGTGGAGATTGAAAGGAAGCACGACTTCGGTTCGACGGTCTATGATTTTTCACTTGACAGTCCCAACGACGAGTTCGACGGCGACTGGGTCTTCGCAGGACTTAGCGACGATATGGCCGTGGGTTGCAGGCCGTCGCACAACCTTACTCTGGAGAACATATACGGTGGGGGCAGCGTCAATGTAAGCTGGGACTGGGGCGGTGAACAGGAGGAAGAAGTAGATCAAGATGGTTGGACCAGGGTTTTCGTGGAGGACACTGAGGTAACTCTGGAGGCTAATCCAGAAGACGGCCACACCTTCGAGCACTGGGGCGGTGACCTAGACTTCGAGGACAAGGACGAGGACGGCAGGGACGACGAGATAACCCTGACGATGGACCAGATAAGGGACGTCGACGCGTACTTCATGGAAGAGGCAGATGATCCCGAGGACATAGACGACGAGTGCTGGGAGCGAGAACATCTCGAAGGGATTAACTCTGTCTCTGTGTATGAAGATGATGGTATGGTATACAGTGGGAACAGAGATGGTAAGGTAGTGGCTGAGAATACGGATGGCATTGTGCAGTGGCGTCACGGCTTCCACGAAGACAGTGTGCGTTCCGTTCATGTGTCCGGCGGCACGGTTTACAGTGCATCGGAGGACGGTACTGTCTTGGCCTACGATACGAATAACCACCAGATAGAGTGGCAGCACAGTTTCCACGGTGATAGAGTATACTCGGTTTACGAGGACGACGGCACTGTCTACAGTGGTGGATCGGACAACAGGGTCATAGCCGTGGACAGTAACGAGCTAGAGAGTGAGTACGACGGCGAAATAATAGAAGACGAAGACCTGGTTGAGTGGGACCATGAGCTTCATGGCGATACGGTGCGTTCTGTCTATGTGGACGACTACGTGGTCTACAGTGGTGATACAGATGGTGATCTGATAGCTGTTGATGTCGAAGACGGTTCTCTGGTGTGGAAAAGGGAAGGTCTTCACTTCGTTCGATATATATATTCAATAGATTCTGGGTACGATGACGATGAGTACGGTAAAGTTATATACAGTGTAAGTAACGAGGCGGTTAAGGCCGTTGATCCCGAGGATGGAGAAGATGTCCTAGGCTTCGATCCCGACGTGGATTCTGGGAGTGCATTGTCCGTGACGTACGGCGGAGACGACGGCGAGCTTTTCGTTGGTGATGGTTCTACCCTGAGCCTCATGGACGCCAAGTACGGATCCCTTTCGTGGCAACACGATCACCATGGTGATGATATACAGGCGATAGACGCCGTGGCCGACGAGGCAGTTTACAGCGGCGATGATGACGGGAAAATTGTCGGCTGCCACTATGACAACTCGCCGAGGATAAGCAATCCTGTACCTAAAGACAAGAGTAGATTCGTCGAAGTTAATCCTACACTTGAGGTCCAACTCGAGAGGACCAATGATGCCTATATCTATATCGAAAGCGACGATGACGACAGGTTCGAGGACATGACCTTTGCGGGAAACAAGTCCATCGACGACGGATTTGCCGATACTTTCTCTGTAGAAATAGGTGAGGATGATGGGGATGAAATAGAGAAAGACCTAGAACCTGGAGCTACCTATATTTGGACTGTGGAAGCTGAGAATGATTTGGGCGAGGATAAAAGCAAGTCGTACGAGTTTACAGTTACCACAGGCGATGTAGAGCCTCCTGAGGTAAATATTGAATATCCCTATCAGGAGGAAGGTGTTAGCAGGACACCGAAGCTCTGTGCAGAGATAAAGTCCGAGACCCTGGGTGATTGGGAGGAGGAGGTCGAAGTATTGTTTTCGGTTCGTGAGGAGAAGGTCGATAGCTTAAGTATTGGGTATAACCAGACCGTTTGCAGAGAGGTCAGTGAGTACCAAGGTGAACCCCTTGAGTTCGGTGAGGAATATGATTGGGAGGTAAAAGCAAAGGATGAACTCGATCAGGATACATCCAATCAGAGCTGGTTTGAGGTGAGGTACAAGGATGCGGCTAAAATTGATATGTTAGACCCCGAGGGCAGCGGAATTGATTTTGGTGAGGAGTTAGAGGCCGAGATAAACGTTTCCTATCAACCCTTTGATATAAAGTATTTCATAGACGACGAGGAGGTGCATACGAAACAGGACAGAGAGGTAAACGGAACCTTCAGGAGCCCATCGCTTAAGAACCTGGACAATTTCGATGTGGACTACGGCACCGAATACGAGTGGCAGATCAAGGTTATAGACGATGAAGGCCTGGAGAGCATCGAGGGGCCGAATACATTCAAAACAGAGTATCCACCTGCACCTAGCCTCAGTAATGCCCAACCTATGGGTGATGGTGTTTCTACAGGTACTGATCTGTCTGTGGATGTATACTCCCATAGCCCGCCTGTGGACGTAAACATAACCCTAGAGGATAGTGGAGAAAGCGTTAAGCACACGGATCTGATTAAAGTCGAGGATAACGAAGAGGAGGTTACCACCGATCCACCTACACTGGAATACGATGAAGATTACACATGGACAGTTAACGCTACGGATGCCCACGGAAATTCAACGGAGACCGAGTTCAGCTTCACTACCGAGGACCCACCGGAACCTGAGATGAGTCACTTCTATCCTGATGACCACCACGATAGTGTTCCACTTTCGGCGAACCTTTCGGTGTTCCTTGAGCTGAATACAGACGATGTGGATGTTAGCTTCTTTGTGGACGGTGGTGAAAAGCATACAGAAGAGGATGTTGGAGAAGACGGATACGTCACGACACCATCACTTATAGACATGGGCCTCGATGAGTACGATGAGGATCACGACTGGTATGTGGAGGTCGACGATGGTCACCAAGCCACTACCTCAGATCACATGACCTTTACAACGGCAGATCTCCCCACGCCTTATATATCCAGTCCGTCACCTCAGGATGGCACAGAGGGCGTTCACCCTGACACAGATCTCTCTGCCTACATCTCAGGAGACGACGATGAGTTCCCGATAGAGTGGGAAATGCATCTAGACGGAAGGGAGGTTGGAAGTAACGAGTTAGATGACGGAGGTGATACTGTAGAGAACGACAGTGATCTGGACTTGGACTATGGCGAAGAGTACGAGTGGACGGTCGAGGCCAGAAACGATCTCGGAGGCAGTGAGCTCAAAAGGTTTGAGTTCAGCACTTTGGACCCACCGGAACCTGATATAGGATCTCCAAGTCCACCTGATGGCATTAAGGGCGTTGATGAAGGCTTGGATGAGTTGGAGGTGGAAATTTCGAGCCCTGAGGATGGTGGAGATACTGATTGGTGGATATACTTCGATGGTAGGGGAGAAGAAGGTTATGTAGATGAGGGTGAAGAGGAAGATGCCACTTTCGACATAGATGATGATAGAGACCTTGAGTACGGAAAGACTTACGAATGGGACGTGGGTGCAGTAAATGAAAAAGGCGGTGAGGTCGAAGAAACCTTTGAGTTTACTGTTCAGGAATCAGATGCACCTGAAGTCGATGATCTTTCGCCAAAGATGGAAGATGGCGAGCAGTCCACATTGCCGGAGCTTTGTGCCGAGGTAGACTCTGATACGCTCCCTGTCACGGACGAGGATGAAGGCGTGGATGTTCAGTTCGATATCGTGGATGGTGGGACCTATCAGGAGACTATAACTTCCGGTGGGAAAGTATGTGTGCAGGCCGAAGAGGAATTGGACTACGGAAGGAAATATGACTGGACGGTAATCGCGACCGACAAGTTCGGAAGTATGAGGTATGAGGAGGCTCAATTCGAAACTTTAATACCTCCGGAACCCGTTTTACAGCAGCCCGTTCCTGGAGACGGTGACACAGGTGTTTCTGTAGACACATCACTCACCGTGGAGGTTCTCTCAGAAGGACATCCAACAGAAGTGGATGTTAATCTAACACGCGAGGATACTGGAAGTGAAGTTCACAGCTACATAGAAACTGTAAACGAAGAGCAGGCTGTGGTGACTGCTGAGCCGCCTGAACTTGACTACTACGAAGGATACGAGTGGACGGTGAACGCCACGGACGATCACGGCCACTCAACGGAAAAGACGTATTCTTTCAAGACGGAGAAGCCTCCGGAGCCCGAGGTACTTGGTGCTGTTCCTAGTGATGGTGAGGAGGATGTACCGGTAGATTCGGACATAACTGTGGATATAGTTTCACATCTACATCCTACGGATATTGATTGGGAGTTCATGGATGAGAGCTGGGGTGGTGAGGATACGCTTGAAGAAGGAGTTGATCCAGAAGGGGATGTATATACATATGAGATAGACAACGAGGAAGATGACCTTGGATTGGAGTATGGAGAGACCTACACCTTGAACTTTGAGTTGACAGATGATTCCGGTCAGAGCGTGGAAGAGAACTTTGAGTTCACTATCGTGGAGGCAGAGACTCCTTACAATCTATCGGCCGAAGACATAAAGGCCAATCTCGGTGGTAAATTGAGACTTGACTGGGAGTGGGGCGGAGACGATGAAAGACTGAAAGAATTTGAGATAGAGAGAATGAAGGAGGGACAAGAGGACTGGGAGGCCGTGGATAATGTCTCTGAACTTGAGGAACTGCCGTATATAGACCCTGATGATCAGTTCGATCAAGACGAGTTCACGGAATCCGGAGCGATTGAATCAGACAGAAAATTCGCTCTGGACAATGATACGGAACAGATCGACCTCGGCAGTCTCGAAGTCCTTGACCAAGACTACGTCGTTCCTGCGGACTACTACTACGTGGATGAGGAGGAGAACATGCTTCAATTCGTTGAAGACGAGGACTATGAGGAATACGATGAAGAGCACATAGTAGAGGAGAACGAGGATGATGACTGGGGCTTCGAGCTGGACAGGAAACCGGATAATGACACGGTAAAGATATACAACGGTACAGAAGTGGTAGACGAAAGCAATTACACGGTTAACGACGGACAGAGGTTTATAGAGTTCGTGGAGGAAGACTTCTACGAAGAAACGGTCGAGATTGAATACGAACACTACAAGTATGAAGAGGGAGAAGCAATCGATGTTGTCTACGAGCATTACAAGTTAGAGAACCGTGTTGAGTACTGCTACAGGGTAAGAGCCGACATGGGACAATACGGTTCAAGCGAGTGGTCCGATACAGACTGTGGACTTCCCAACATGCAGCCGCAGGTAGTAAATATGACGAGGAAGCCCGAGTACCCTGAGAGCGACGAGGATATAAGGTTTTACATATACGTTAACGACAGTTCCGCGACCTTCGACAACATGACAGCCGATTACTACGTAGAGAGACTTTCATACCACAATGATGAATACAAATACGATCCTGAGGTGATTGAAGGTTCAGTGGGATGTACTCCTATAGATGATCCTCAGCTAGATCCGGATGTAGATGCAGACTTTGAATGTATAAAGACGATTGATAATGAGGATACTGTCAAAGGAGATAAATATACGGCAATGATGAGACCGAACGACGGGATAGAGCACGGCGACTGGTCCGACTTCGACCAGGCGAACATTAACAACACAGCTCCTAGTGCTGAAGGTGTTGAAATAGAACCTGAAGATCCAGACGTTTACTCTGAGTTAGAGTGTTCATATGATTTTGTTCAGGGTAATCCTATGGACGAAGAGAATAAAACAGCTACTAAGTTCCGCTGGTACAGAAAGGTTGACGGTGATTGGCATCTAATGGCTGATGGAAAAGGCGAGGAATGGAAATCTATCCAGGGATCGGACGAGGATGTTCCGAGCTTCGAGCAGGGCGATGAGGTCAAATGTGGAGTCAAGGTTAAAGATAAAGAAGATACATGGCCCGAGTGGGATATTGCGAAGTATGACGAAGAATTCAGAGAGTCTGGTTCAGTTACAATCCAGGGTACTGATTCACCAACCATAACCAACCATTATACGGATGCTACAGAGGATTCTCCAGTCGCTAGCGGAGAAAATGTCACCTTCCACTTGTCATGGCTCGACGAGTACTCCGACAACTTCAATGTCAGTATCTGTGAGAATGTACTGGAGCCTGAAGATCAATATGATGAAGGTCATGACTACATGGTTTTTGGAGAAGACTCCGGTTGGTTCTACAGTAACGTCGAGGGGCAGAGAGCTGATAGTATATCGATCAAGGTTGATAAGTTCATGGATGAGGAGGGCAACATCAAAAAGGAAGGAAATACCACAGACTTTGTCTACGATGTAAATGTTTACAGTCTCGAAAGCCCAGGAGATGACCCTGATTCAGGGCCAATAGCCGAGGCCAATGACAGAGCCTTTACCGCTGGTCAATACACCACCATTGACTTTGGAAATGCACAGGCACTTGAAGGTGAAATCCTTGGTTTCGAGCTATTCATAGATAGCGATAACGGCGGTGAATCAGAACGATGGGCTTACGTTCCGGCGAACGGTACCGATGGGGATTACAAAGCGAAAAACGCCTCGAGTGAGGAGATAGATGTCTACGATCCAGCTATAAAGATAAACTACGTGTCTGATGACGACGAGGCCTGTTATGGAGAGGTGTACTGTTCTGAAGCTGTGGAGTCTGGCTCCGAGGAAACGGATTACGAGTGCGAGTACAACACGACTTCATTGGACGAACATGAAAACAGATACGAGGCTATGGTTACAGATGATGAGGGCAGGTCTTCAAACATTGTTTCCGGGGAGTTCTACGTTACTCAGCCGCCGACGTCAGATAACGTAACAGTTGAACCCGATCCTGCTAATGAAGATACTGAGCTCAGGTGTGGTTATGACTATGATGATCGGGGCAAGGAGGAAAATGAATCCGAGGCACTTTTCAGGTGGCACGTCAACGGAAATTTTGTCGAGGAAGGACACAACCAGTACTTTGGCGATGAATTTGAAACAGGAGACTCTGTAGGCTGTTCAGTTAAGGTGACTGACAAGCATGGATTCACAGACGATAAATTTGTTTCTTCAGAAAACAATGCATCCATCGAACCTGTTCCCGATTTACCGGAACTATGGCCTAAACCAGATGTTGTCGAGAAGGAAGAAATTGACATAATAGGTTTTGCCGAGGGAGCAGACAATCTCACAGTCCAAAATCTCAACCCCGACAACGATGCCATAATCGAAAAGGAAACAGACCTTCAAGTAACTAACTTGTCTGCGAATGCCGAAGTTGTTGAAAACGCTTCCGAGGGAGACGACCATATAAAGGTTGAAGAGACCGAGGACTACAATGATTCCACTTACCTCGGTATAGAAAACTATACGCATGAACATTTTGTATACTATGAGATAACAGGAACCGAGGATATCAGACTGAATACCTCAGAAGGTGAAATTGATGCGACAAGGCTTGATCTGGATACAAACCTCCAGGAGAATGTAACCAAGGGAACAGAGACCAATGCATACGATAACTCCTATCCAGACGGATGGTTCAACGTAACGATAGAACTTTGGGAGAGTACTGATAATGAGATTGGAGTCTGGGGAGAGAACGAGGTTGGTGAAGGAGGGGGGACCTACTTTACCCTTTACAACAAGCTTGAGGAAGATCTTCCTGCGCCTGATGTCGAAAGAGACGATGATGTCGTCGATGACAGCGAACTATTCCTCGAGTGGAGTATACCGGATCTTGATGCCGAAGAGATAGAAGATCTGGAGTATGCAGTTGGTGAGGAACCTTATCCGGATTCTGAATGGGATTCGGTCTTGGGCTGGACGGATTCATCTGATTATGAAATAGAAAAGGGCAATTTGACGACCTCTTCCCTTGATCTTATTGTCGACGAGACTTACTTCTTTGCGGTCAGGTACAGAAAGCATAGCTGGGCTTCCTGGAGCGAAGTGGGAATCAGCTCCTCTATGAAATACATACCGTCGGATGAACCCACTGAACCGCCCACGCCTGTGGATGTATACGCTCCTGCGGATATTCACACGGATCCGGTACTTGAGGCAAGCTGGACCGAAAGCACACAGGACTCTGATGACTACGAGGTGGATTACTACGAGTACGCTGTAGGGACGGCGGAATATCCAGAAGAAGGATGGAACGAAACGACAGGTGCATGGGTCAGTACAGGCCTTGATAGAGAGGTATCCGAGGAGTTTGACCTCAACAACACGGAAACTTACTACTTCAATGTGCGTGCTGTCGATACAGGAGGCTTTACCAGCAACGTGAGTTCCAGTGATGGGACAACGTACTACAACCAAACGAAACCCACAACCACTGTTGTACAGGTAGGAAACGACACAGATGGCCAGGACTACTGGCTTGACGATACTGGAGGTGATAAGACAAACTTAACTGTCGAAGGAAACAGGAATATGACCTGTTACTATTCGCCCTACAACAGGAACTTTGCGGATATGGAGGCCTACCAGGAAGGTGGCAGATGTAACGCCACTGGAGAGAACTGGGGTATAAACCATACGTGTGAGATGGAGCTAGACGAAGGAGAGTACACAAGGTACGTTGCCTGCAAGGACTCCGATGGGAGAGAACAGAGCGTAGATGAGAACACGGAAGTTGACTTCTACGTCGATCACAAAGCACCTACGGTAAAGTTCCTTCAACCAAAGGTGTTACAAGACCAAGAAAGGAAGGACAAGGTAGGACCTGATGATCTAATGAGGGTCAATATAACTGATTACCCAGGCGGAGTAGATGAACAGAACTTCACTATATACAACGATACTGATACAGTTGAGGAAGGAAGCCTGACCAAGGTTACAGACATGCTTTACTCCAACAACTATACATATGACTGGGCCACAGAGGAGGTAGCTTCAGGAGAATACTCCCTCGAAGTAGAAGCAGAGGACAGGTTTGGACATCGAGATAACTTCACAGTAGACTTCGAGCTCGACAAGGAACCTCCGAGTATAACCGCGGACGTTTACGATAACGTAAGCGATGAATACTTCCAGGAAGATTTCAATATAACTACGGAGTTGGTGGGATTTGACAACGTCCATTACCACGTCTTAGACGATGAAGGTAAGGTTGTATACAACGACAGCAATCTCTCGGCCGGTGGCTATGGGAACGAATGGAACTGGACAAAGGAGATGGACATAACAGACCTGGAGGATGGAAGGTACAGTGCCTTTTACACAGCAAACGATACGGTAGGAAACAGGGCAAACAAGTCATTTGATTTCTACGTAAACAGGTATACCTGGTTCAACGAGGACATAGAAAACCTGGAGTGGGCAGAAAATACTAGGTACGAGGATGCGATAGACCTCAGCGACCACTATGAGGACACAGTTAACGTTTCTGCCGCGTTTGGTCATAGCGATCCTGAAAACGTTACTGTTGAGATGGTAGAAGGTGAATATGTGGAGGATGAGGAGTTCATAGAGTTCTCTGACTGGGAATACACGAAGACGGGCGATATAACAGGATGGGACGGTGAGAAGTTCGTTGCTGACCTGCAGGATTCACCTGGCCCTGAAAATATAACCTTTTCGCAGAACGTTTCGACAGTGGAACCTTGGAAGGAGTACGAGTTCAGCGTACAGCACAGTACAGATAATACGGACAGTTCCGAATTCGAGTACGATATCTCCTTGGTACAGTATGACGACGATGAAGTGATCAAGGAAACAGTATACGACTTAGAAGCAACGGAAGACTGGACTGAACATACGGTAGAGTTCGTCACCAAGGAGGATATGGATAAATTGGAGATAGTACTTAGACAGGAACAGCTTTCGGAAGACCTCAGTACCGAGTCACTGTGGACTGATATGAGCCTCTTCGAAAATTACAGAGCGCCCAGAGTTTCATTTGAGCCTGATGCCCATTTCAGCGGTGCCGGCCACGTGGTGTTCTACGGTACAGACAGATACGGAGTTGTGGAGCCAAGCAATAACGTTACCCTTAACCTGACGGACGACAACTGCGAACCCGAACAAGGCGACTGGGTCATAGACGAGGAAGACGAGGTTTATTGTGGAGGAGCCAACGCTGAACTTATAGATGACAGTGGAACGGAGTCAATTACAGTAACGGGAGATACGTCATTGAACTTTACAGATATAGAGATCGATGTACCTGTTACCTTTGAAGGACAGAGCGAAACGGAGATAGAACGAAGCAACTTCAGTGAAGATATTCTGGTAACAGGTGAAGCAGAGGTAAACGCTACGGAATCCGGGTTCTATGGTTCGACGGAAGTAGAAGAAAACGGTGTTTTCAGAATAAGGGACAGTCCCGATACCGTCGAGGACATCGAGATAACAAGCAAGGATGCTGAAATACATGTAGGAGAAGATACAACTGTCGGTACCTTGTATTACGAGAAGGGGACTGTGGTATTTGATTCCTCTGAGGTAATCGGCGGAATTGAGATTGATTTGACTGAAGAGTCGAGTGCTGACCTTCAGGAGCTTCGCACGGGCGAAGAAGTAAATTCGGAGTTTGAGTATGAGAACGATTTGGGAGAAATCGAGATAAATGATACCTATCTTAAAGGCGATCTTGTCGTAGGGATGAATGAGAACTCCTATCTGGAGGTTAATGAGTCGGACCTGACCTCCTTTAGTTCGTTTGATGACTCCGATCTCCGCCTTGCAAACAGCAGCATAGCTACTGCTGAGAGCCGAGGTCACATCGAGATTAAGGATTCATCAATAGGAGTGCTTGAAATTTGGCAGTCTGCTGAAGTCGTTTCCGATAGATCAGAGATCGGTAAACTGGAAACTTCCATGAGTTCTACGACCGAGGAAGTCAGTATCACAGGGAATGTCAGTATATCCGAAGTCGAGGAGTTTGAGACGGGGACGATAGTCAGAGAATACCCACTTGAGATACTTAACGAGGAAGGTGAACCACTTCAGGAGGCAAGAGTTAATGGTGGAGATGAATACCCTGTTGATAATATTAATGTTTCAGAGGAGTTTGGAAGCGAAGACGAAGAACTTGTCCTCGAGGTAGAGTACTTTAACTTCAAGAACTTGACCCTCGAGACAGACACACCAGTGGTGATTCAGGATAGATTCCTCGATCCGGAGCTTGATCAGCGCCCCGTCAGCGAGACCTACGATGAAAACAAGGATAACTTCACGGTTGGTGACGAGTCATGGATGGGCGGAAACCTTGATACCCCGAACATAACCATAGGCCAGTATCCAGACATCGCTGAAGCCGAGGAGGAGATTGAAGAAGGAGACGTCAAACCAGTTAGCATAAAGGATGGAGACAGGACTTTGGTCGAGTTTGACTGGAACTTCAGCACAGAGCATCAGTTCCAGGTTATAGACGTGGACAATGAGTCCGAGAACTATGGCGATAGGATAAAGGTTTACAGAGGTGAAAAGGACGGAAGAAACTGGATCAATATCTCCGGAATAAACCTGGAGGATAACAATATTGAGGATTCCTTGAAGGACATGCGCTTTGAATATGACTCTGCTAACTTCGATGATGAAAAGCCTTCTATATGCGTCGTGGACGATGAGGTAGAGAAGATTGAAGATATAACCGGCTGCGAAGAAGGTATACATCTCCAGGAGAACGAGGAGAAGGAAGGAGTAGCTATGGAGATAGAGGACGGTGAGATGTACAATGTGTCTGGACTTGAAAACTCTGCAGCCATAGAGATGCCAAGAAGAGTTCCTAGCTACTCGGATCCTAGGCCCGAAGACGGGGCAGAAGATGCATCAGTAAGCCCAGAACTTTCCGTAAAGGTTGTCGATGAGGAAGAAGACGATGACCTGGACGTGACATTTTACAACGGTTCTAGCGATGAACCCATAGGAACTGAGTACGGCGTTGATTCTGGATCAAGGGCTGAATTCACATGGTCCGGCCTTGAGTACAACGAGACCTACGAGTGGTATGTCAAGGTCGATGATGGCACTTCTGCTACGGAATCTTCGGTTTGGAGCTTCGAGACGAAGGAGGAGGAAGACGAGGACGAAGACGATGGAGATACCGGAACAGGCAGCCCTGGAACCGGTTCCGGATCCGGACCTTCGCCCTCGCCGACAGAAGAGTTTGTTGTTGATGTCGAGGAAGATGTTTTAAGCATAACAGAGATTTATCTGGATGAAGGCGAGGAGAAGGACATCGAGTTTGAGGACTGGAACCGCGGCATCTACAGACTTGTCCTAGAGGCTGCGGAGGATATCGATGGTGAGGAGATGGTTTTTGAGTTCATAGAAGAGCTTTCTGTGGAAGGACCTGAAGAGGATGGATATGAACTTGAGGCCTATGAGAGCTTTGAAGTCGAGTCGACCTTGAACGATAAGGTAGAAAATGTTTACCTTTATTCCGAGATTCCCGTGGACTGGGTATACGAGGTTGAAGCGGATACAGTTGAGTTTTGGAGATACAGAGACCAGTGGAGCTCACTCCTGACCAATCAGATTGAAGGTACGGAATACAAGTTCAGATACAGAGGAAGCTTCCCTGAGTTCTCCTACCTTTCGGTTGTAGGAAAGAGGAGAGTTGATGAGTTTGTAGAACCAGAACCAGATGAAGATGTTATAATTGATGGTTCTGTCATAAGAGAAGATACCGGTGAGCCTATCGAGGGAGCTTCTGTTGTAGTGGAATCATTAGAGACGGATGAAACATGGACGACAGAAACGGACGAAACAGGATTTTACACAGTTGAAGTGTCTCCTGAAATAACTGTTGAGGTCAGAGCTGATTACGCTGGTTACGAAGAGGAGTACGATACGATCTTTACAACTGAGGATACTGAGCACAGCGCCGACCTCTCGTTGCAAGAGGAACATGAAGAAACAGAGTTCCCATTCATTGTAGTAGCTATTATCCTACTTCTCATAGTATTGACCGGACTCGGATTCTTCCTTTACAAGAAGAGGCCGGGACAGAAAAGTGGATATAGGTATTCCGAGAGAGGCACAGACAGCAGAGGGTCAGCAGGAACCCTGAGAGCATCCACGCAAAAGATAATGTCCAATCCGAAGAGGTTCAAGGGTAAGAAGGTGAGGATAAAGGGTAAAGTTGAGCCTTATCAGAGGTACAACGGGAAGACCTTCTACAGGATAAAGGACAACTCAGGTATGATTGATGGCGTTTCATCAAAACCTGACTATGAGGGTGAAGGATTTGTCGAAGGTGAGCTTGAGATCAAGCGCGGAAGGCCATGTCTACGGTTTTAGCTCCATTTAACTTATTCTATATCTGAGAAACGCTGCTATACCGCCTATTTTACCTAACTTTTCGCCGGATTCATGCCTTTCCGTGACTATCATTACTTCAGCACCTTTTTCTTCAGCTTCGTCGACGAGGTCTCTCAGTTTTCTGAGTTTCTTTTCGGATACAAGAATTTTCTTGGCTGCTCCCATTTCCACGGCCTTCTCAACGTCTTCCTCGCCGTAGGCTACTTCACCTGAGTCCTTTGAGAACTCCTCGAATAACCTTTCGACCTCAGAACTTTCTTCAGAAATCCTCGAGTCCTTTACGACCTTTTCTATAACTCCTCTTTTTATAACTTCCTCTACGCCTGTGCTTCCTGCATGGCTTGTGTTTGCTTTGACGGTTTTTTCAGAAAGGCCTCCATCTTCAAGTATCCTGTAAATTTTATCCTTTGTGAAGCCAGGCCCTGCCACGACGATCTTATCGAAGTCTCCCTCCTTCCTCCTTATTACAGAAGATACCTCGCCTAGATACTCGTCACTTTCCTCGCCTTCGTACTGCTTTCCAGAGCCACCTGAACGTACAGTGGTTATTATCTCCTTCCCGTTGCTTACTTTAGCTATTGTAGCTTCTTCGCGGTCCAGAGCACAGACCAAGACCTCGGGCGGCTTCTTGTAAGCTTTTTTTATTGTCCTCATCTGCCAATCCTTCCATCCGCCTTTCTTCACGATGGTGAGAATCTTCCCCGGTTCAGCGACTATCGTGTGGTAGCTGTCCAGTTCTACGTCCTCTGGCCCGTCTTTTATGGGTCCTGTAAGGCGAAGATTGCCTGTATGCTCGTGGAATTTCATCTTGTCCAGTTCTATAGTCAGATATACAGGCCTCTTGTTGCCCTTCTCCTCCCCGTCCTTTCTATCTATCATCTTTCGGCGCATAGTCTTTGCGTTGATGAGATCCTCTTCCTGTAGAACGTTTTCCAGTTCCCAGACGTCGTTGGGATTCTCTAACTTGAGCTTCAGCATACCCTCCTTCTTGTTGCTGTCGAGTATTTTCATACTATCACCAAGGCACAAATATTTTAATGTTAAGGTCTGATTAATATAAGTGGTAGAATGGATTTCGCCAGGGTTTTGGTGGTTGCGATAGTTCTCTTTGCAGCTCTTCTGCTCATTTTCGGAGGGGAACTGGAATTTGAGCCCGACCCCGAAGAGGATCCTGAGAGATACAGGTTCCGGCCCATAGACAAGACCATATCTGACTTCTTTGTTGGGAGTATTATGGAGACCGACTACAGGCATATGGTCCTTTCCGCGAAACCCTTTGAACTCTCCTTTGAGGAAAGAACTGAGATCCTAGGAGAGCTGGATGAAGCGGACGTTAGGCGAGGCTTTCTCAGAAACGAGCCGCACTACCTTGAGTTTAACCTCACGGGGGAAGAGGTAGAAAGGGTGAGGTCACTGGCGGTGGACTTTGATGTCGCTGAAACCAATCAGCTAAACACTTTGAGGATGCTCTTCAATGATGAGAAGTTCTACGAAGGCTATGCCGATGCTGGAAGATCTTATTCAAGGGATTTGGACCTCGAGCTTCTAGAAAAGAGAAACTTTCTTGAGATAACAGCTGGTTCTTCAGGCTGGCGTTTCTGGGCTCCAACTGTCTACGTTCTTGGGGATATAGAGGTAACCGGGGACGTTATAGAAAGACAGGAGAAAAGCTTTGAATTCGAGCTCGATGAAGACCAAGCACAGAACTTCGAGATGGGGAGACTGGTTTTGAGACCGGATAGGTTCGTTCCCAATGAACCGCTTTTCATCGAAGTCAACGGGCAGAGGGTATATGGCCAGAGAACGGAGATGCCTGATCGCAGGTCTCTGTGGATAGAGTTCGAGGACGTTGCTGTAAACGAAGGGAAGAACGAGATAAGGATGTTCACGGAGGAAGGTGGTCTTTACAGCTTCGATAGAGCTACCATGGTAGTGTTCTGGGAATCTCTCGAAGAAAAGAGGCCCGTTAGGTATATAGATGTGAGTCGCTCGGAATACCGCAGACTTCCAGGCGAAATAACTTTTACTGTGGACGGGGTAGAAGGATATCCAGAACATCTTACCCTGAAGCTCACGACGGCCGACGATGAAGAAAGGGAGCTTATGATAGAAAGACCTCTTGTAGAGGGCGAAAGGATTACCATAGATGTGACCAGGGATGACTTGGATGTCGGTGAGAACAGGCTCGAGTTCGTGGTCGGTGGAGAAGGAGGCTACTACCTCTCGGACTTTAAGGTCTCATTTTGAAGCTCAATTGCTACAGAATGAATCAATTTCCAATACCTTTAACTATTTTCTTCTTCTCTTTCACCAGTGTATTTACGGCGTAGATCTTCAATTTCCCGGAATATCTTGGTTTCCTTTTGGTGTATCTTGTACAGTATATTGATCCTTCTTTCATCGACATTAGCTAAACTTTCCCACCTCTTCCTGAAGTCTTTCCAGAAATTCACAGGACCCATCTTTGATATTTGACTTACGTTTTTGCCTGTTAACTCAATGTAGGTGGCCATTGCCACTGATCCCAGGGAATATTTATGACCTTCCATATCCTTTACATCTTTTATAGAATTTTTTATTGAAGATGAAATATCTTGTAAGGCCTTCATCATTTCCCCTCGATCCTTTTCATCTTTCCTAAACTTGTCCAGCTCACTTTGCAACATTTTCAAATCCATTTTTATTTCGTCAAGCTTCTTCAGCATTTCATCTGCATCTCTTTCAAAGTTTCTTCTGAGGTCTATTTTCTTCAGTTCTCTTGCTGTTTCCCTGTCAATTTCTGGCTTTTTTTCCTGTATGACTGCAAGGCCTTCCCTGTAGGCTCCATCCCAAAATTCTATTATCTTTTTCCGGAGTTCGGGTAACATATTTTTGATCCCCAGAGGAAGTCTTTTATCGAGTCTTCGGCGCATTTCTTCACTCCAGTTGTCTTTATCGTATTTCTTACTGCTTTTAATTACATCCTTGTCCTTTGTCCAGCCCTTGCCTTCGTATTCAGTGATTAGATGCGTTAGTTCGTGCATTATTATCTGTGCAGCTCGGCCTGCTTCCCTTCCAAATTCACTGGTCTCGACACCAGAATCTGCTACAATGCTTTCGGTGTCATAATATACTGTTGCCTTTTTCTCAATACTTGACAGTACTTTACGTACATCACTTCTTAGTATATGAGATCCTCCGATATTTGAACCAGGCCCCGAAGCAGGTGACATGTGCGAAGGAACAACGGATATTATTTCCAGACCTACATCCTCGGCAACTTTCACGAATTCCTTCCATGGCCCCATTTTTCTTAGCTTGTTTACAAGTTCCTTAGCTGGATCCTTCTCACCTTGGGGAGCATACTGGGGGCTTATTTGATCTACGACTTCAGGATCGAAGAAAAAGCTTATTCCATCGGCCCTGACCCTTTTCACTGCATCCTTTTTACCTTCACTTGACTCCTCCTTTTTGTCTGTTTTTTGAGATTGCTTTGTCTCTGTAGTTCTCAAAGGCCCCGTCTCCTTCTCTCCGCATGGAACCTCCCTAATAAACATCATAAGAGCGTCCGATCTCTCTATCTCTCCGAGCCAACCGTCCATCATACCTTCAAAGCTTCCGTACTGCTTCACGCCTTCGTGCACCTTTCTCTTTCTTATCTCCTTTGCAAGCGATCCAGCAAAAAACTTAGCACTCTTCACGTTCTTCGGTTTTACGATGTAGAGTCTCTTTGGAGTCGCTACGACCAGTCCCCTCTTTTCATTGTAGAGAAAACCCACAACCTCTTCGGGAGAAGGCGGTGTCAAGGGATTTGGATGCCAGTAGAAGTCCACATCTCCGTTTTCTATTCCTCTCAGATCCTCGTCTGAAAGTACCTGCATTACTTCGTCCGGTATGTTTTTTCTTGACGTCATCCTAACAGGACCATCTACCATACTTAGTAATGGCTAAGGTAGCTATAAAAATTTACTAAAGTTTTGGAAAATGGTTCAAAGGGGTCAAATAAGGGCAAATTATTTTAATAAGGATTACAAATTGTCCTTTAATTGGGAGGACGTTAATAGTTCTCTCCATGAGCCCCCATGTAACAAAGGTGAACACATTGCCCGAAGATCTCAAGGAAAGGATAAGAAAGGCTATTTCTAACCACAGAAAGATGGGCCACAGCAAGGAAGAAGCCGTAGAGAAGACCCTGGAGCTGTTCCAAGAAGCTAATCCGGAGTACGTGGAGTACGCAGCGGACGAGATCTATGGAGAGGAAAGAGAAGCGGAAAGCCAGGGGAAAGACGAAAAGGAACCCCGAACCAGGGACGACCTCAAGGAGCCGGAGATGATGGAAGGAAGGAGTTATATTACTAAGGGTGA